>JAFYYM010000007.1 GCA_017557535.1 Bacteroidales bacterium
CTCCACGAAAGAGGGATCGGACTGGAACTGAATAAGATAATAGAAGCCAGAGGTCTTGTGCTGGATCGGATAAGCCAGCTGGCGGAGGCCCCAGTCTTCTTCGTACACGACCTCACCACCATTGTCAGCGATGAGCTTGGTGTACTTGGCAACCGCTTCCTTCATCTGTTGATCAGACAAAACGGGAGTAGCGATGAAAACGGTCTCGTACTGTTTTAACATTTTGTTGTAAAATTTTGATAATTAATAAAATACAGCCCTTTTGGGAACGTATGCCAACCCAAAAGGACTGCAAATATAGTCAATTATTCCGAATCCGCAAAAAAGATTCTTCGTTCTGCTCAGAATGACAATTACTTCGCCGGAATATTCTCCAAGACATTGGTGAGGAACTTCCAGGTCTGGGCGACAGTGTCAATCTTCACCCTCTCGTCCGGTGAATGGGGATGGACGATTGTGGGACCTATGGAGACCATCTCCCAGTTGGGATACTTGGCTCCCATGATGGCGCACTCAAGTCCTCCATGGGTGGCGGTGATCTTCAGATCCTTGCCGAAAAGACCTTTGTAGGTATCTTCGAGAACCTTGATCATTGGTGTGCCGAGTTTCGGAGTCCAGCCACTGTAAGCTCCTGAGGTCGAATACTTGGCGCCGGCAAGCTCGAAGACATAGCGGATGGAGTCAGCGAGATACATCTTGGCTGAGTCAATCGAGCTTCTGGTCAGGGAATGGACAGTCAGATGCCCTTTAGCTGTGCGAATGATAGCCATATTCGTGGAAGTCTCAGTGAGGCCGGGGATGGTGTCGCTCATCCTGCGCACGCCATGAGGGCAGGCGATGATAGCTTTAAGAGCCCTGTCGATGACCTTGGGGCTGATGTAACGGGCAGGAACCTTCCCCATGCTCTCCAAGTACATGACCATGCCGGGATCCGAATACTGGAACTCAAACCTGCACTCCTCGAAAGTACCCTCGACCAGAGCCTTGACCTTACCGGACAATTCGGCGGGAAGGACGATGACGGCCTGGGCCTCGAACGGGATGGCGTTCCGCAAAGATCCTCCGGAGATACCTGCCACCTTCACCTCGGGGAACTTACCTGTCACAGCCTTCAGGATACGGCACACAGCCTTGTTGGCATTACCCCTGAAAAGGGATATGTCCATACCCGAATGACCGCCTTTCAAGCCCTTGATAGTGATCATATAAGAGATATAACCCTCTGGAGTCTTGTAGGTTCTGTATGAGAAATCGGCGGTTCCGTCTACACCTCCCGCGCAACCGGTGCAAAGCTCGCCCTCTTCTTCCGAGTCGAGGTTCAGCAATATATCTCCTTTAAGGACGCCCGGCTTCAAGGAGCTGGCTCCGGTCATACCGGTCTCTTCATCGTAGGTGATGAGGGCCTCCAGCAGACCATGCTTGAGAGTCTTGTCTTGAAGGACGGAAAGCGCCAGTGCGACACCGATACCATTATCAGCGCCGAGCGTGGTACCTTTAGCGGCCACCCACTCCCCTTTTATCTCAGTCTCAATCGGGTCTGTGAGAAAGTCATGCTTTGTTTCGGCGGTCTTCTGGGGAACCATGTCCATATGGGCCTGCATGATCACTCCCTTACGGTTCTCGAAACCAGGAGTGGCGGGCGCGGAGAATATGATGTTGCCGGTGTCGTCACGTTTGACGTCAACCCCATGCTTCTTTCCCCACTCAAGCAGGTATTCCTGAACTTTCTCCTCGTGCTTTGAAGGACGAGGAATCCTGGTAAGGCCATAGAAATTCTCCCAAACGGCCTTTGGCTCTAAATCTCTGATTGTCATAAGTTTATTAATTATTTGGTTGAAATCGGGAAATAACTCTCAACGCCGAGCTGATAGACGGCCACCCTGTCCTGAAGGATCGGGTTGACACCATCGGTGAGTTTGACGGCACAAATAGCCGGGATCCTGTAGACAGCGACGGCGCCCCTTGCCGCGGTAGCCTTACCCGAAGCCTGTGACACAGGCTGAGGGGTAAGCTCCAGCAGATAAGGCTTGCCGGAGACGTTGTCGGCGGAGACTATCCCATCTGTGTCGGATAGTCTGAAAGCGACATAAGTCTGAGCTTTGCGCTCCTTCTCGGGAACCACGTCGCACTTCATCTTCTGGGTCTGGAAATCGCTGTATCCTATAAACATGGACATATATTCCTTCTCCAGGGCGGCGATCTCCGCCAGGGCGGCCCCCATAGCCTCTCCACTATAGGTCGCGTCGGTGTCACCGGTCACGATCTGCACCCTTTTCTTCCTGAGGTCGAAAATCATATCGGCAGCCTCCTTCGCCCTCTGCTCAAGCGGCTTCTGGACTACCATGCTCTGCTGGACGGCAACACGGTTGCCATCGACCCCTCGGATGAGTGTCGTGGCCTCTGAAGTCAGATTGGAGCTTACTCCCCTGTCGGAGAAATCGGCATCAGCCTGGGAGGCGAAGCGCCACTCGGCCCCATTACCGAAAGATCCATCATTGACAGCCACAAGACCCTGGGATGTAAGAGCCAGGAAAGACATCGCACCTTTATCAGGGGTGATATAAAACCGGTAATTCTGATCCGCCTCAATCTGTGGAGTCATCCTGACGGCGCTAAGGACGCATGTCTGCTGATCTTCCTGCCTCGCGTTGACACCCAGGTACTTCTGCGCGAATTTGGCATAAGGCCCGGCGTGGAAACTCTCACGCACAGCCTCGACCTCGAGGGTTATAGTGGTCTGCGGAAGGGCATAGGAAACGGTTCCCATCGGGTCCTGCGCATTCGCCACAACCGCCGGTAAAAGGGCGGCGAGGATGATTGATAGTTTTCTGTTCATTCTCATATTTTCTCTGTTTATCAATATTATCTCTTCCATCTTTTATGGCTCCATAGATAGCACCATGGATAAGCCTCAATGTCAGCCTGAAGGAGCCTGTAATACTCCTGCATTATCTCATGCGGAGTCATCGTTGAAGCGTCACAGGTGATCTCTGTGAACCTCCACTCATAATGGCCTTTACCAGCCGGCACCATACTCGAATACAAAACGGTCCATCCGAATTTGCACGCTATGGACGCCGCCCCAAGCATGGTTTTAGTCTTCTGGCCCATGAAGTCCACAGTGTCATCCACCGTCGAGTTCTTGTACGGGCTCTGGTCGGTATTGACATTCACGACCAGTTTGCGTTCCTTGTTTCTCACCGCATAGCGGAGGAAGTCCTCTGAGCTGACATAGCTGTTGTACCCTATCCTCAAAACCGGGGCGCAGCGGTTCAACCTCATGATCTCATCCCACATCTTACTCTTCAAAGGTTTATACACGAACACAACGTCATTGGGGTCAAGGCCTTCCGGCAGATGGCCGCCATCCCTATAGTCGTAACTGGCACATCCCCCCATCAATTCCCAATTGCCCAAGTGGGAGTACAGGGCCACAATTCCCTTGCTCTCCGCATAAGCCTTATCGAACTCATCGATGTTGGAATACTCGACAATCCGCTTACGGTGAAGACGTTCCGGATTGCGGCACCCTCCGAACCACACCGCCTCGGCGATCAAACGACCGAAATGCTTGTAAAACTCGTCAGCTATTTTGGTAAGCTCATCATATTTCTTCTCAGGGAAAGAACGGGACAAGTTGATCATCACCACGTCCCGGCGGTAGCGCATCACACTCTTCAGCAGCCACGACAAAAAACGCCCGCAAGCGTAGTGAAAGCCCAGAGGCAACGCTCCAAGAGCCCTCATTATTCCTTTCATTATGACTGTACCGATCCTCATCACTGATTCTCTTTCGCAATTTACAAATATAAGAAAAGCCCTTCAAATATCATAAATTTGGAGAATCTGCCTTTAATTCGTATTTTAGTAAGTCAATTCGGAATCAAACCAAAACAATCAAATATGTTCAAAAATCACCCGAAAGGACTGCTAGCCGCCGCTCTCAGCAACATGGGAGAGCGATTCGGCTACTATATTATGAATGCGGTCCTGACCCTTTTCCTATGCTCCAAGTTCGGTCTCACCGACACGAGCGCCGGTCTGATCTACTCATTCTTCTATTGCGGCATCTATGTGTTGAGCCTTGTGGGAGGTATCATCGCTGACCGCAAGTCCGACTACAAGGGAACGATTCAGAAAGGATTGATTATCATGGCCTTAGGCTATATCCTCCTGTCGATTCCCATCTTTGCCACACCGAACAATAAGATCTGGCTGCTTCCCTTCACATGCATCGCCCTTTTCCTTATCGCGTTCGGTAATGGTCTGTTCAAGGGCAACCTCCAGGCCATCGTGGGACAGCTCTACGACGACTTCGAGGCCGAGGCTGCCAAGGAAGGCCCTGAAAAGCTCAAATGGGCTCAGGGACAACGAGATTCAGGATTCCAGATTTTCTACGTATTCATTAATATCGGAGGCCTTATCGCCCCCTTTGTGGCCCCTCTCATCAGGCAGTGGTGGCTCGGACTGCACAATGTCTCTTACAACGCCCAGCTTCCCAGGTTGTGCCATAACTTCATAGCGGATGGCAATGTCTCTAACAACCTACTGGCTGAGGCTGCCAATGCCGGTGCGGTACTGGACCCTTCCAACACAGAGGCGATCGGCCAATTCTGCTCCAATTATCTGGATTACTTCAACACCGGAGTCCACTTCTCGTTCATCGCCTCGGTCATCGCCATGCTGATCTCCCTGACGATATTCCTCTGCACCAAGAAACTGTTCCCCACTCCGGGGAAGAAAGCCGCCGCAGTCTCCTCAGATTACACCGAGGAAGAGAAACTCGCGATGGCAAAGGAGATCAAGCAGAGGATGTACGCCCTTTTCGCCGTTCTCGGCGTCGTCATCTTCTTCTGGTTCTCTTTCCACCAGAATGGCCAGTCCCTGTCGTTCTTCGCCCGTGACTTCGTGAACACCAGCAAGATAGCCCCTGAGATTTGGCAAGCGGTCAATCCGTTCTTCGTGATAGTGCTGACTCCTTTCATCATGTGGTTCTTCGGATGGCTGGGAAAGAAAGGCAAACAGATTTCCACTCCCAGGAAGATCGCCTACGGAATGGGTATAGCGGCCCTGGCTTATATATTCCTGTCGTTGTTCTCCTTCAAGATGGGATATCCTTCAGCTCAGGATTTCCTCGCTCAGGACACCGCCGCCCAGTCCGCCGTCAAGGCCGGACCATGGGTGCTGATAGTGATGTATTTCTTCCTTACCGTCGCTGAGCTCTTCATCTCCCCTCTAGGACTTTCCTTCGTATCCAAGGTGGCCCCGAAGAGCATGCAGGGCCTTTGCCAGGGTCTATGGCTTGGCGCCACGGCAGTAGGCAACCTCTTCCTTTTCCTTGGCCCGAAGATGTACAACGTCATGCCCCTTGGATGGTGCTGGGGAGTTTTCGCATGCCTATGCATCCTCTCGATGGGAGTGATGTTCGGTATGGTCAAATGGCTTGAGAGGGTGACTAACTCTTAGTGACTCCGTAGCCGAATAGCGCGAAGTCACCTTTACATGGATCACCGGGGAAGATGTCATCGAACACCCCGGTGATTTCTTTTACCGTCACTATATCCTTTTGTTTGCGGTTGGTGAGTCCCAACGCGACCGCCTCTTCATAGACATGGACATCCAAAGGAATCAACAACACGGCGGGATCGGTGTTCTTCCAAAGGCCGAGATCTACCTTCCCGTCATTCCTGACCATCCAGCGACGCATCATGTTGATCTTCTTATTTGGTGCCTTAAGGTCGGGTTTCTGACCGAATATCTTGACCCTGATCTCATCCTGAGAAAGGCTCTCAAGGCTGGGAAGTTCCTCATACACAGCCTTTAGGCGGGAGCATATCGCCGCCACCTCGCTCCATTTGACGGTGCGGTGGATGCTGCACGGATCACACCTCCACTCCCCTCTCATAACGTAGTCATAAGGCCTCCAGTCCATCTCGTCGAAGAGCCTGCCACAGTCCCGGACTATCATAGCCCTTCTGCCCCAAGCGAAATGAGCGGCGAATATGGCCGCCACCTCAACGTCCTTGACTGATCGCTCCCCTGAACGGACCAGTTCAGAGAAACGCCGGGGGAAAGATATCGGATCCTCCTGGAAATACTTAGGATCATTGTATGTCCCAGCCCATTGAATGAGCAGGTCTCTAGTATTCTTATCCATTCTCTGATAATTGTTTACGTGCCCAAGGCATCACCTTGGCCGGAGCCTTCTTAAGCAGCAGCAAGTCCCGCATCTTCTCAAAATATGGCTGGGTGTGACGGAAATAGTCTTTCAAACCGACACATAGGGAATTACGACCCTCTCCGTCGGAATTCCTCTCGAAGCGATGCTTGGGACATTCGCCACGGCAGGCGAAATAGAAACGGCATTTCTTGCACTCACGAGGCAGGCTTTCCCTCTTAGCAACACCGAAACGGAAACGCTTGGGGTCATTGTATATCTCCAGCAAAGACTTATCCTTAATATTGCCAAGAAGGTATTCAGGGTACACGAAATGGTCGCAGTTGTACACGTCTCCGTTGTGCTCTACCACAAGGCAATCGCCGCACGTCTCACACATAGAGCAGACACCAGGTTGGACGTGGCAATACTGGGCGAGAGTGGCGTCGAACATCTGTACATAATACTCGCCCACATCGCTGACAACCCATTCGTCGAATATGTCATTGAGGAACCGCCCATACCCCTCAGCGCTCACACTCCATGAAGCGAGACGGGCACCCTCTGTCTCCGGGGACACTATCACCGGTCTCCTGTAATCCGGCCTGTCCACCACGTGCTCCACTGCCGGGAGGAACTGCATGTAATGGCTGCCGATGGATTTGAAGAAGGAATATATCTCCTTTCCACGACCCTCGCAGCGGGAGTTCACCACACTCAGGGTATTGAATTCCACTCCGTACCGTTTCAGCGTGTCGACCGAAGCCATCACCCTATCCCAGGTCGGACGCCCCTGTTTGTCCAGCCGAAACCCGTCATGGATATCCTTGGGGCCATCGAGAGACACCCCGACCAGGAAATTATTCATCCTGAAGAACTTGCACCATTCCTCATCTATCAGTGTGGCATTTGTCTGAATGGTGTTCAGAATTCTCTTGTCCGATGCGAATTCCCTCTGGAACGCGATAGCCTTCCGATAGAAATCCAGTCCAAGAAGGAGCGGCTCACCCCCATGCCAGCAGAAGGTCACCTCAGGGACAGCGTTGGCGGTGATATACTGACGGATATATTCCCGGAGCAAATCATCGCTCATTACAGCCTCCTTTCCACCGTACCTCAAAGCCTTATCGAGATAGTAGCAGTAAGAGCAATCGAGGTTGCACGCCGACCCGGCAGGCTTCACCATAGTGGAGAAAGCGGTCGGTCTGGATTCTTTCACGGCGTCACTGAGGGTGACTGTCTTCGATTTGTTCATTGATTGACTGCCTATTGACGCGAATTTAGTATTTTTGTACGATTATATGCCCAGATTGTTCATCATATCCGGCTGCAATGGTTCCGGCAAGACAACAGCGTCATACGCTGTCCTTCCCGAGATGCTCGAATGCAGCGAATTCGTGAACTCAGACGAGTTCGCGAAAAGCTTGTCGCCATTCAGCCCTGAGAAGGCCTCGGTTGGTGCCAGTAGATATATGCTTCTTAAAATGAGGCATTTACTGGGACGCAAAGAGGATTTCGCGATAGAGACCACCCTGGCCACTAGGTCCATGCTCAAGTTGATCAAAGACGCGCAGGAGGCAGGGTATCACGTGACTATCCTATACCTCTGGCTGAATTCTCCTGAGCTGGCGGTCGCAAGAGTCAAGGCTAGGGTCGCCGCCGGCGGCCACAACATCAAGGAGGAGACGATCCGAAGACGTTACAGAGTGGGTCTCCACTACCTGTTCAGGGACTTTATGCCGCTCTGCGACAGGTGGATCCTGTGCGATAATTCCGAAGACCGGCTTGAGATTGTCGCGGAGAGTTCCGACGCTGGAATCACCGTGAGGAACCCGGAGACATTCGGCAAGATAAAATCGATGAACTACGAGTACGAGAAAGTGTTGAAAGAAGAAGAAAAGAAGAGGAATGATTAAGCCAGAGAGTTACTACCTGGACTTGTTCCAGGTGACACCCCGGGGGCTCGAGGAACTTGCCGCCTCTGGTATACGGGAGGGAGGCAGTTATTGCGACCTCTTTTTCGAGAATACAACTTACCATGAATTGCTGCTGCGGGACGGTATCGTATCGTCCGGTGGTTTTCATATTGATTATGGGGTCGGTATCCGTGTTTTGAAAGGAGACCGCACCGGTTACGCTTACTCCGAGAGCACCGATGCCCGTTCCATGAGGGATGCCGTGAAAGCAGCATCCTTAATCGCGCTGCGCGCGATCACGGCGCAGCCTGTCTACCCCCCTGCACCCCCTAGGGGGACTGAGGGGCGTTCCCCTCAGACTCCCTGCGTCGCTACGCTCCGAACTCAGGCAGGAGCAGTCTTGCCGCAGGCCGAGCCACTGGCCACCGGCCGTACTCAGCCGCAGCGAAGCGAGAATGGATGCGGCCGGGGCCAGAGGTCGGTCCGGCAATTGAAGGATTATTACCCTTTCGAGCGAGACTGGAGGAAGGCTGAGACGAGCGGGTTCGAGCCATATATGGAGCGGCTACAGCAGAAGATAAGCGCCTCGGACCAGAGAGTCTTGAAAGTCATCGTCTCCCTGTCCGACCAAGTCAGCGACATCATGATGTACAACTCCCTCGGCGAGCTCACCTTCGACACCCGCCCCATGGGGACCATCGCTGTCTCAGTTGTGTTCAGCAGCGACGGCAGGATCGAGAACAAGACTGTCTCCAGAAGCTTCAGGACAGGAGCTGAGATGCTCACGGATGCCCTGCTGGACGAGATTGCCTCTGAGGTTGTCAAAGGTATAGACGAGCGTTTCGCGGCAAGGAGACCCAAGGGAGGCAAAATGCCCGTCGTCATGGGCGCCGGAGCCTCGGGAATACTTCTACACGAGGCCATGGGACATGCTTTTGAAGCGGATTTCAACCGCAAAGGCCAGTCCATATTCAGCGGAAGGATCGGTGAGAAGGTCTGCCGCCATGAAATATCGATTGTCGATGATGGGACCATCCCTGGAAATAGAGGAGCCGTCAACTACGACGACGAGGGTGTTCCAGGTCAGAACACCTTCATGGTGAGGAACGGAGTTCTGGAATCATATCTCCACGACCGTATTAGCGCTAACCATTTCGGTGTCTCCCCCACCGGAAACGGCCGCAGGGAAAGCTTCCGCTACGCCCCCATCCCCAGAATGAGAGCCACATACATGCTCGGAGGCAAATCCACAAAGGACGACATCATCGCCTCTGTCAAGAAAGGAATATACGTGGACCAGTTCAGCAACGGTCAGGTTCAGATCGGTGAAGGAGACTTCACTTTCTTCGTGAAAAGCGGTTTCCTGATTGAGGACGGTCGCCTCACGATGCCAGTCAAGGACATCAATATCATCGGAAACGGTCCCCAGGCGTTGGCGGACATTGTAGCCGTAGGAAATGATCCGAAAGTGGATGACGGGGCGTGGACATGCGGGAAAGGGCAGAGCTGCCCGGTCTCATGCGGAATACCGACCGTGTTGGTGAACAATCTTACAGTTGGAGGAGAATAGGATGGAAGAGATAACAGGTATGCTTTCTCAGGAAGAAATAAGGACGGCGGAGATATGCATCGAGAAGGCGTTGAAACTCGGTGCCTCAAAGGCTCGGGTGACATTGAGCAAGAGCCTTATGGAGCTGTTCGGCACATTGGACGGTCAGCTTGACAAAGTGAGCCATTGCCTTGACCGTTCGATGAGCGTCTGTCTATTCGTTGATGGCAAATACGGTACGTTTTCAACCAACAGGCTGGTGGAAAGTGAGTTGGAAGATTTCCTCAAGAAATCGATAGCCACTGTGAGGATGCTCGCCGAGGATCCCTGCAGGGATCTCCCCGATCCGGCCAGGACAGCAAAAGATGCCCTCACCGGGAAAGAGTTAAGTCTATATGACCCCTCATATCCCTCCATGACATCCTCAAAGAGGCTGGATATGGCCATGGAAGCATCTGTGTTTGAGAGACATAAGGCCGAAGGCTTGATTTCGGAGGAGGGAGAATACTCAGACTCAATCTTCGACACCATGACCCTCGACTCGAATGGTCTTAGGTGTCGTCACACCGAGACATCATTTGAATATGGGGTAGAGATAACCGTGAAGGACGCCGAAGGCAACCGCTACAGCGGCTACTGGTGGGATTCCACGCCAAGAATCAGCGACCTCAAGATCTCAACCTGCTGCGAGACCGCATTCCAAAGAGCTATGGCCCAGATCGGCCCAAAGAGGATTCCTTCCGGGAAATATAACATGGTCGTGGACAGCGAGAATTCCTCAAGACTCGTGACTCCCCTCACCTCCGCGCTGGGAGCCTTTGCCCTCCAACAAAAGAATTCCTTCCTCCTTGACACGCTCGGGAGGAAGGTCTTCCCCGAATGGATGACACTGGTTGACAAGCCCCTTACCAAGGGACAGACCGGCTCACGCCTGTTCGACTCAGAAGGAGTCGCCGCCAAAGAGACCCCTGTCATCGAGAAAGGAGTCGTGAAAGAGTATTTCGTCAACACCTACATGTCCAAGAAAATGGGGATAGCCCCCACGATCGAGGATGTGATGAGGCCCGTTCTGGAGCCCTGCGTCGCTCCAGGGCTTTCAAAGCCTGACAGAATGGACAAAGAGGGAATAATGGCTCTTGTCGGAGACGGGATCCTCGTCACCGGATTCAACGGTGGCAACAGTAATTCGGCCACCGGAGATTTCTCCTTCGGTGTGGAAGGATTTTTGTTCAGGGACGGCAGGATTGTCCATCCGGTCAGGGAAATCCTGATCACAGGTAATCTCCTGACCTTATGGAACAACCTGCTTGCCGCGGGAAATGACGCCAGGACCTGCAAATCAAAGATAATACCGACCCTGGCGTTCAAAGATGTCGACTTCAGTGCCTGATGTCATTCCGAACGAAGTGAAGAATCTATTGATATTGAAATAATTACGTTGTATGAAAGCAGAAAAGAACAAAGTCGTAAGCTTGACCTATGAGCTGATTGTTGACGGAGCCCTGGCCGACAAGGCCGACGAGACCCGCCCCCTGGAGTACATCCACGGTACAGGCATGCTTCTCCCGAAATTTGAGAGCGAGGTTGAGGGTAAAGAGCCCGGTGAGGAGTTCGCCTTCACACTAACCCCCGAGGAGGGTTACGGCACCTTCGACGAAAGAATGCTTGTGGATCTACCGAAAGAGGCCTTCATGATGGACGGTAAGGTACGTGACGACCTTCTTGTTGTCGGAAGGATGATCCCGATGGTCAACGAAACCGGAAACGTGGTCAACGGAATGGTTCATGAGGTCACCGACGAGAAGGTCACCATGAATTTCAATCACCCGATGGCGGGCAAGACCCTGAATTTCACAGGCAAGGTCGTCGATGTCAGGGAAGCCACCGAGAAAGAACTCGAGAAAGGCCACCCCTGCAAGCACCACAGTGACGGTGACTGCTGCCACAAGGGAGATTGCCATAAAGACACTGAATAGAAGCACCTTCTATTCAGAGGAGTCAAGGATATGGATGTGGGTCACGACTCGTCTTTCACCATCGTGTTTGAAAGTGTTTGAGCCAGAGGGATAATTCACCACATTGGTCTTCTCAGAGCCTTGGCCTTTGACGCACATCGTGGTCGATCCACCACCATCAAGATTCATAGCCTGCTGGGGATGGAAATGATTCTCTATAAAGGATGTAAGCTCAAAGGCATTCATACCCTCAGCGATTCCGGGCCTGCGTCCGTCGACGACTATCAGAATGAGATGATTATCTTCTGTCGTGGCAACCGCGGTCCTGGGATGACGCACACCCTGGTGGCGTAGAGGATCCTCATAATTGAGTTTGCCGACCTGCTCGTCTGAGAGACTTGTGGCAGCGAAGTATTTCCCGACTGGGATATACCCGTCGATAAGCATCGGGGAGCATCCGAAAACATTCGGATAACTGATGGATGAGAAAGCATCCCTACGCTCCTGAAGGGTCATATCCTTGCCCGTGTACTCTATCTTGACATTCCTTCCGTCGGTGCTGATCGAGCAGTCGGTCTTCCACTGCGGGGGTGTCCCGATAACTGGAACGACATCGCTGTCGATGTTGTTGTAAGTCTTTCCGTTGACTTTGATAAATGATGAGACTCTCTCATAAGTGGCATTTATCGTGGCGACAGCCCCCGCCTTCTTGAAAGCGTCAGAGGTAGCCATCCTTCCTTCTTCGATACCGAACTTGAGTGAGTAGCGGGGATTGTTCATATCCACGTCCACAGCATAAACGAGTTGATGGACGCCAGAGATGGGTTCCACTCCGCTGTAACGCTTATACACAAGACCCTCCTGGACATCCTCAACCTGCCATCCTCCCCTATTGAAGTCAGGGCGTTTCTCTATGGATTCCATATAATGGGCACGAAGGTCTGACCAGTGATAGAACGGCCATCTGTCCGTATTCACCCCGGCTATCCGGCATTCGTTCTCATTAAGAATAACCTTGACGAGGATGTCTTTGGAGCCCTTTTTCTTGAAAAACACCATCTGGATATTCGCGCCCATGGGGCAGGCGTTCTCCAGCATCCAATGTGACTCAAGATTATCCGTGTCAGCGACAGGAGAGCAGCAGCCTTCTATGTCCATCTCAACCGCCAACGGGGCGATCTGCGTGTCATGGCCGTACCTCAGGGTGGCCTTGTACTCTCCGCCCGCGAGAGCCTTGTCAGCATGTTCTATCATGTGCCTCAGAATCACGGAAGCCTCATTGCGGACGATCTCGTCATACTCCTCAGAAGGACCTATGGAAAAGTACTCCCTCAGGTTATTCGCCCTCCATGTGCTATAGAAATCATTGTAGGTGAAGTATTTGTATAGATCAATCCCCAATTCGTCATTCAAGGCGTTGTCGATGGTGAGCTCCCAAAGCCACCTCACCATCCGCTTCCGTACCACTGGGTCGAGGTACTTATTCTTATCCGCTCCTCTGTATGTGAATATTCTGTCCAGCAAAGCCTCCCCGGCCTCTTCGTCAATCAACTTGTCGCTCACAGCGCGGCCGTATTCATGGGAAGCCGCCGAGACAGGATATGAATTGAACACCTCAGCCTGGATCTTTGTGCCGCAATGGCGATCGTACCTGACCTTGGGATTCTTGGCAGTGATAGCGTCAAGGCTATACGCCATACTCATTATACATCTCTGAATAGTGGATGTGTACACATCTATCTTGCAATCGTTTCCAGCGAATATCTCAGGATAGCGGGCTATGGTTCTCTCCATGATGTGGCGGTGCTCCCGGCCACCCCTTGGAAGAAGCATGCCAAGATTGCCATCAGCGTCAGCGGCTATCTTTCGCACATCCTCAAGCAAGGCTTTGCCAGTCTCAGTCAAGGCTCCTGCCCGACCCGCGGCCTCCAAGATCTCCAAAGGCTTGGTGTAGGTGTCACCGGAAATAAGGTAACGGCTCCCATGTCTGGCGAAATTAGCGAGATACACAGGCTTGTAGCCGGCAGGAGCCTTTGTGAAAGGGGTCTCCACATCCGGATAAGGCTTATAAGACCAGGCCAGCGACTTGATGTCCTGACCCTCTGCGGCGAATGTGATTAGCACGCAAGCCGCTAACCCGAAGATGATTTTTCTCATATAGACTTAAATTCATTACAATTTACTAATAATTCCCAACTTTATTCGCATTAGCGCCACTTTTTCTTATTTTCGCGTTAATGAGAACAGCGGTTGTCATACTGAACTGGAACACGAAAGAGTTCCTTGAACGATTCCTCCCATGCCTGTCAGCCAGCATGCCTGAGGGAGCCGAGGTTGTCGTGGCGGATAACGGGTCAACCGACGGATCGGTTGAAGTGATGAAGGAGAAGTTTCCGGATATCAAGCTGATATGCTTCGACAAAAACCACGGGTTCACCGGAGGATACAACCTGGCATTCAAGGCTCTCTCCGAGATGCCGGAAGGTTCGGACATGGAATTCTTTGTCTTGATCAATTCCGACATAGAGGTCCCTGAGGGCTGGCTTGAGCCGCTAGTGTCATGGATGGACACTCACCCAGACTGCGCCGCATGCGCCCCGAAACTCCATTCATGGCAAGACAAGGACAGTTTCGAGTATGCGGGAGCCGCAGGAGGCTTGCTGGACAAGTTCGGCTACCCTTTCTGCCGCGGACGCGTCCTTAAACGCCTGGAGAAAGACCATGGGCAGTATGACACACCTTCGAAGGTTTTTTGGGCCACTGGAGCTTGCCTTATGGTCCGCGCCAGTGAGTTCAGGAATATGGGTGGGCTGGACGAGAGATTCTTCGCGCACATGGAAGAAATTGACCTTTGCTGGAGATTCCAGCTCGAAGGAAAATCCGTATTCGTGATCCCGGAATCTGTTGTGTACCACGTCGGTGGCGGCACCCTTCCCAATGACTCCCCTTGGAAGCTTAAGCTAAACTACCGCAATAACCTCCTGATGCTCGGTAACAACCTCGCCAAGACCTACGCTTTGAAAGAGTCTCCTCAAAAAGCTCTCAGAAAAGCCAGGCGGACGATATTCTTCAGGAAATGCCTTGACGGATGCTCAGCCATGGTTTACCTGCTAACGGGAAGCCCGGCTCGCTTCAAGGCTGTAATCGAGGCCCATAAAGAGTACCGGCAAATGGTTTATGGCACGGAAATAGTTGATATACAAGAATATCTTGATTCTCACAAAGGCATAACCCCTCCGGACTTGTTCCCTAGGTGGATAGTGTTTTTGGCGATGATGAAAGGAAATGGTATATTTGCTTACTTAAGAAAGAAGATATGAAGATCGTCATCCAAGGAGCCGGGGAAATCGGATCCCACCTCGCCAAAATGCTAAGCAAGGAGGCGAACGACATCACAATTATTGATGACAACCCGCAAAGGCTCCAGAATATCACCGCGATAGCGGACGTGATCGCCATCGAGGGACGTCCATCTTCCCTGAAGGTCATGCGGGAGGCTGAGGTCCAGGACGCCGACCTGTTCATATCCGTCGTCCCCTTCGTGCCACAGGATGTCAACATCGTGAGCGCGCTCCTCGCCAAGAACCTTGGAGCGAAGAAAGTTACCGCCAGGATCGATGACCATGATTTCCTTTCCCCTGAGAACAAACTCTTGTTCAAACAGATGGGGATAGAATTGATGTTCTGCCCCGAGAAATTGGCCGCGGACGAGATCTTCGAGCTTCTGAAGCATTCATCTTCGTCTGACTCAATGGATTTCGCCAGGGGAAAGCTCCAGGTGGAGGTTTTCAAACTTGAGGAGGACTCTCCCCTGCTGGACATGAAGATCGCAGAGTTCGCGTCGATCACTTCAAAGGATGAGCTCCAGTTCCGTGTCATCGCCATCTCCAGGGGCGGTAAGACGATTATGCCCAAATTCGACACAAAGCTTCTCTATCATGACCTTGTGTTCATAATAGCCACCCGGGAGGGAATGCGCTTTCTGATGAAGTTCCTGGGCAAAGGCCATGTCGAGACCGACAAGGTTATGATACTGGGAGGCTCGAAGATCGCCGAACTCGCCGCTGACCAGCTAAGCAGGAAGATCAGCCATGTCAAGATTCTTGAGAAAGACCGCGAGAGGGCTATGTACCTGTCTGAGAAACTCCCGGACAACGTGATTGTCGTAGTTGGCGACGGACGGAATTCCGAGCTTCTCTCCGAAGAAGGTATCAAGGACTACGACGCGTTCCTTGCCCTCACCGGAAAAGATGAAGCGAATGTCCTCGCTTGCGTGTCAGCAAAGAAATTCGGTATAGAGAGGACTATCGCGGAGGTAGAGAATATCGAGTACATCCATCTAGCTGAAGAGATGGGTGTGGATTCCGTGATCAACAAGAAACTCATCACGGCGGGAAGACTGTTCAAGTTCACCCTTAGCGGAAAAGCGCGTCTCGTCAAATATATGAGTGGGACCGATGCTGAAGTCCTAGAGTTCACCGTACCTCCAGGCAGCGCCATAACCAAGGGACAACTAAAAGACCTTTCCTTCCCGAAAGACTCCGTCATAGGTGGTATCATCCGCGGCAGCGAGTCTATGATCGCTGTGGGGTCGACTAAGATAGAACCCTATGACAGGGTTGTGGTATTTGCCCTGCCACACTCCGTCAAGGATGTCGATCGATTCTTTAAATAGAAAGTTCCAACCATCTAGTCTCAAAGGAGTCCAGCATCTCAGACACTTCGGAGAAACGAGTACTTGCCGCTTGCAACTCGGCCACATCGGTGAGGCCGCCGCTAAGCTTTGCCTCCAATTCGGCCTTCTCGGCTGTCAGAGCCTCAATATCTTTTTCCAACTTTTCCAATTCCCTCTGCTCCTTATAGGTCAACTTTCGGGCGCCTGAGGAAGTAGAGCTGTCTGATGGAGTGCCGCCAATGCGGCCATTCTCCCTGGCAGGGCGCGATGCCAAGGAAGTCCTGGACGCGCTACCTACAGACTTTGAGCGCAGGCGCTCGGATTCCCGGTACTGGCTGTAACTCCCGACAAAGTCCTTGATCGTCCCATCATTTTGGAATATGAGAATATGATCCACCAGACGATCAAGGAAATGCCTGTCATGCGACACGATGATCAATGTTCCCTTATAGTCCTTAAGATATTCCTCCAGCACATTAAGAGTAACGATGTCAAGGTCGTTAGTCGGCTCGTCCATGACCAGAAGATTGGGCTGCCGCATCAAGATGGTAAGAAGGTAGAGACGGCGTTTCTCACCCCCTGACAACTTGCGGATCTTGTTGTTCAGCATATCATGAGGGAACATGAAGCGTCCCAATAGATGAGTGTCATTAACGGTTTCCAAAACAGTTTGTTCCTCATCAAACGACATTCCCTCTTGACGATAATATCCAATATTCAGGGACTCACCCCTGGAGAGAGTTCCGGTGACATGGAACGGGAATCCCGCCCCAACATTTCCCGTCAGGAGATTAATGAAAGTGGTCTTGCCGGTGCCATTGCCTCCTACGATCCCAACCCTCTCATACCTTTGGAAATTGTAGGTGAAATCCTTCAACAATGCCTTGCCTTCCAGACTGATTCCAAGATTCTCGCAGTTAATGATTTTCGTGCCCAGTCTTGTGGCTTGCCCCATCTCGTCGAGATTCAACTGATTTGTCTTGTAAACCTGGCCAGCCCTGTCCCGGAGCTCATAGAAAGCGTTCTTCCGGGATTTGGATTTACCGGTACGGGCACATGGGCTCGCATGCATCCACTCCAACTCGCGACGAAGGATATTCCTGACCCTGTCGGTCTCGGCGTTGTAGTTGTCTATCCTCTCCTGACGCTTCTCCAGATAGTTCTCATAGTCCCCTTTATAGATGAAGACCTGTCCCCTGTCGAGCTCCATGACAATGTTGGCCACACTGTCCAGGAAATACCTGTCATGGGTAACCATCAAGAGCGTGCACCTGGCATGGGAAAGATAGTTCTCGAGAAACTCAATGGCGTCGATGTCGAGATGGTTTGTAGGCTCATCCATGATGTAGAAGTCGGCCTCACTCGCCAGCATGACAATGATAGCGACTCTCTTGACCTCGCCTCCGGACAGATCACTCATCTTCCTTTGGGAATCCACCATGCCGAAGGATGAGAGCAACTGCCTGATACGCTGCTCATAATCCGCCACGTGCTCAGGATCAAGATGTTCCATCCATTTGGAGCTGTCCATAAGGATCTGTTCCCAAACTGTGGCTTCCAGATTGTATTCATATTCCTGCTCGAGGAAAGCGATGCGTATGTCTTTCAGAAACAAGACTCGTCCGCCTGAATCGGAGCTGTCCTTACCGGCGAGAATCCGGAGCAGGCTCGTTTTTCCCGTACCATTAGGGGCGATCAGAGCGATCTTGTCACCCTCATTGACGTTGAAACCTATATGCTCAAAAAGGATCTTCGGGCCATAGGACTTAGAGATGTTTTCTATTTGGAGATAGCTGGGCATCCGCTAAAGTCCCTCCAAGTCGGAGTTGTCATAATCATTGAACCATTCCCCCAACTTCTCGCGGGCCATAATCTTGACCTCTGGAGTGATATTCTTCGCTACGGAGTATAGAGCCCACATCAAAGCCGCGAGATCGTCTGTGTACCCCACAACAGGCAGTAGGTCTGGAATCAGATCCGTCGGGAGGATAAGATAACCCAACGCGCCAAGGATCTTGGTCCTGTCCGCCCTGGGTGTGGCGGGATTGCGGAGCACGTAATAAAGCAGCAGGGCCGCATAGACGACCTTTATCCCAGCCTTGCGGGCCAACTTCTTGAGCTTTCCCCAGAACTGGTCATCCGAGAAATACTTCCGGTACTTTTCGTAGTTATCCAAAACTTGCATAGCGAGCGTAAATATACTAAAAATCATCCATAATGATTATATTCGCGTATATGAGATCTTTTCTTGCACCCCCTCCCCACAAGGAGATAATGACCGGCCCGGAGGTCGACTCGATCTACAAGAAAAAGCGCTTGCAGGTCTTTTTAGGCATATTCATCGGCTACGCCGGGTTCTATATTGTCAGGAAGAATTTCTCGATGGCCATTCCTGGGCTTGAGGCCCTCGGTTTCACCACCCAGGAACTCGCCATTGTCCTGTCAATGAACGCCATAGCCTACGGATTCTCCAAGTTTTTGATGGCGAGCGTCTCCGACAGGAGCGACGCCCGTAAATTCCTGCCCCTGGGACTTATTATGGCCGCTCTGTCAATGGCGTTCATGATCGTCCCTGTACAATGGTTGGGAATAGAGCGCAAAGGCTGGGCTATCGCCCTCATGTCCGTGTTGAATTTCCTCGTCGGATGGTTCAACGGTATGGGATGGCCTCCATGCGGAAGGGTTATGACACATTGGTTCTCAATCAAGGAGAGGGGCACTTGGATGTCCGTGTGGAACTGCGCCCACAATGTGGGAGGCGCTCTTGTGGGTCCTATGGCCACCTACGGAGCCGTGTGGTTCGGTTCGTGGTTCTACGGCGCCCATTCCGATCACTATTTCCTCATCGGTTCTTTCGTATTTCCCGCCGCCGTGGCGATTCTTATAGCTATAGTCGCCTACTGCCTCATCAGGGATACGCCTCAGTCTTTGGGACTCCCCTCGATTGAGAAGTGGTCCGGCCACGCCGCCCGTCACTACACCGAGAAAAGCGAGAGCGTGATCTCTGTCAAGGAAATATTCCAGACAGTCCTTTCGAACAAGCTCCTATGGTACATAGCCTTCGCCAACGCCTTCGTCTACATGGTGCGTTATGGCTGCTTGGATTGGGCTCCGAAGATATTGACAGACAAGGGAATAGATATCACCAGCACGGGTTGGGCGTACTTCGCCTACGAGTTCGCCGCCATCCCGGGAACCCTGTTTTGCGGATGGTTGAGCGACAAGGTTTTCGGCGGCCGTAGAGCCCTGCCGACCATGCTTTTCATGGCGTTAGTCGCTGTGGCGATATTCATCTATTGGAAAAACCTCGATAACCTGACTGTCATCATCGCTTGCCTCATCGCCATCGGGTTCTTCATCTACGGTCCCGTGATGCTGATAGGTGTGCAAGCCCTTGACCTCGCACCCAAGAACGCCGCGGGAACCGCAGCCGGGCTGACAGGATTCCTCGGATATGTGCTTGGTACTGCCGTTCTCGCCAATATCCTAGTGGGATTCGTGATGAGAAGTGGTGGACTTGACACTGTGTTCATCATGTTCATCGCAGCCTGCGCGATCTCAATCCTTCTTATGGGACTCACCTACAAGGCGGAGCAGTACCTTTCCAATAAAAGCTAGGTCCTTCGCTTAGCTCAGAGTGACAATATGACAATCTGTCAGCGATTCGCTGTTGGCAGATAATTTGATATCTTTGCAGTCGTTATAAGGATAATGGATATGAGCAAGAAGAAAACAAACGAGATAAATAAGGACAAGACTGATGTCAAGCCCGAGGAGAAAGTTGAGACTAAGGTTGAGAAGGAAGTCGCTCAGGAAGAGGACATTCTGGCGAGCTTGAAGAAAGAGAACGAAGAGCTCAAGGCCAGTGTCGCCAAGGAGAAAGACGACTATATCCGCCTCATGGCTGACTTCGAGAACTTCCGCAGGCACTCAGCCGAAGCCAAACTCGAACTTGTAGGCACCGCTTCAGCTGACATCATCAAAGGTCTCCTGCCTGTCCTGGACGACTTTGAGAGGGCTTTGAAAATGCTCAATGAGGCGGAGGACAAAGTCGCTATCGAGGGCACTGAGTTGATATATAACAAGCTGATGTCCTTTCTGAAGACCAAGGGACTTGAGGTTATCAAGGCCAAAGACGAGAAGTTCGACACAGACTTCCATGAGGCTGTAGCCCAGATGCCCGTCGCCGAGGAGGACAAAAAGGGACTGGTGTTCGATGTCGTTCAGACTGGCTACACCCTGTCCGGAAAAGTCATCCGCTACGCCAAGGTCGTGGTCGGCATATAGGAGATTGAGAGGATATGGCTGAGAAAAGAGATTACTACGAGGTTCTCGGGATTGGTAAAAACGCCACTACCGACGAGATAAAGCTGGCCTACAGGAAGGCTGCCATGAAATGGCATCCTGACCGCTGGGTTGAGGGGACAGATGCCGAGAAGAAGACCGCCGAGGAGAAATTCAAGGAGGCTTCCGAGGCATATTCAGTGCTCAGCGATCCCGATAAGAAGGCCAGGTACGACCAATTCGGTTTCGCCGGAGTCGATGGCCAGGCCGGTCCTGATTTCAGTGGAGGTTTCGGGAACCTTGAAGACATCTTGAGAGATCTGTTCGGAGGTGGCTTCGGAGGCTTCGGAGGCGGGTTCGGTGGATTCAGCGGATTTGGAGGTAGCGGTTCGTCAAGAACCCAGACCCGTGTTTATAAGGGCAGAGACATCCGGACCAGAGTCAGGTTGACCCTTGAGGAGATTGCGAAGGGGGTCGAGAAAGAGATCACCATAGAGCGTAACAGGCCCTGCCCCGACTGCGACGGACGCGGTACCAAGAACCAGTCCGACATAAAGACCTGCCCTACTTGCAAAGGCTCGGGCCAGGTTCAGCATGTGACAAGCACCCTTTTCGGAAGGACTATGACATATTCCACATGCCCCCAGTGTGGAGGTGAGGGGAAGATTGTAACCAATCCCTGCCGCACCTGTGGTGGAACCGGTCTCGTCCGTAGGAAGGAGACTGTCAAAGTCAAGATTCCAGCTGGTGTAGAGGACGGAATGCAGCTCACGATACGCGGTGAGGGACATGCGGCTCCCCACAACGGAGTCAACGGTGACCTTTTGGTCATAATCGAGGAAGTAGCCCACTCCAATCTGAAGCGTGAAGGCAACAATCTCTTTTACTCAACCATGATCTCTGTCACCGACGCCATCCTGGGCACTGAGATCGCTGTCCCCTGCCTCGATGGAGCGTACAAGGTTAAAGTCGATCCCGGGACGCAGTCCGGGTCCGTGGTGAGGCTCCGTGGCAAGGGCCTTCCGGCCGTAAGCGGATATGGAAGCGGCACAGGAGACATGTATGTCAAAATACTCGTGTGGATACCGAAGAGACTGTCAAGCGATGAGAAGGCCGCTATCCAGAATATGAGGGCCAGCAGGTCGTTCACACCTGATCCATCCAGGGAGGATAAAGCGGTATTTGACAAGATCAAGGATATTTTTTAAATATTAACGCGAAAAAGTTTTGCGATTGCGAAAATATTCGTACTTTTGCAGTCCGAAATTTAGAGGCAACCTCTTACGGGTCGTTATCAGATGTGCGTAATGTTGCGATAAAAGTATTGAGAGATGGATTTAATGAAAATTGTTGAGCAATCTTTCGCTAACGAGAAAGTTGCTACCTATCCTAAGTTCAAGGCCGGTGACACCATCACCGTCACTTATAGGATCAAGGAAGGAGACAAGGAAAGGCTCCAGAACTTCAGGGGCGTTGTCATCCAGGAAAGGGGTGCGACTCCCACCACTAGGACTTTCACTGTCCGCAAGGTTTCCGGTGGTATCGGTGTTGAGAGGATATTCCCCTTCCAGTCCCCGTTCATCGAGAATATCGAGCTGAACAAGGTCGGTAAGGTTCGCAGGGCGAGGATATTCTACCTCCGCAACCTGTCCGGTAAGAAAGCCAGGATTAAGGAGCGCAAATTCAACGTCGCCAAGAAAGAGGCCGACGCCGAATAGGAAGATTGGTCCCCTAGCTCAACTGAATAGAGCATCTGACTACGGATCAGAAGGTTACAGGTTTGAATCCTGTGGGGATCACTTTTTGGCGGAATTAGCTCAGTTGGTAGAGCATCAGCTTCCCAAGCTGAGGGTCGCGAGTTCGAATCTCGTATTCCGCTCGGAAATTGAAAAGACAGTCCATCGGGCTGTCTTTTCGGTTTCAGGAATACGATGGCTCGAACGAGCGGCCCTATCGCTCCCCTGTCATAGGGGAGCTGGCCGAGCGACAGCGAGGTCTGAGGGGTCATGGAAGGCGCGAGATTGACCGAGGCGCAGCCTCGGGCTCGAATCTCGTATTCCGCTCGGAAATTGAAAAGACAGTCCATCGGGCTGTCTTTTCGGTTTCAGGAAGACGATGGCTCGAACGAGCGGCCCTATCGCTCCCCTGTCATAGGGGAGCTGGCCGAGCGACAGCGAGGTCTGAGGGGTCATGGAAGGCGCGAGAGTGACCGAGGCGCAGCCTCGGGCTCGAATCTCGTATTCCGCTCGGAAATTGAAAAGACAGTCCATCGGGCTGTCTTTTCGGTTTCAGGAACACCCCAAGAATCTTTACTTTTGAAATTCCTATTAGATAATAAATAAAACAAAACTGTTACTATCGGTAACAGTTTTGTTAAGTACCCTATTCCGGCTAAAACTAAGCCTCTGGAATCTCGATTCCTGAAGGCATGGAGAAAGGAGAAGGTGAGGCGTTACCCACCTTGAAAGTCTCATCCTCTTCCTCAGCGGGCTCAGGAATATCATACATGGCGGGACGCTCACCAGTTGTCAACTGAGTGAACTCGCTCTCACCTATCATCTTGCAATTGCCGTTGAAGGTGGCATCAAGATCCACCTGAAGCCTACGGATATGGAGGTCGCCAGTGACGACGCATGTATCCTTGAGGCAGAGAGTGTCCTTCACGAAGAAATTACCGTCAATCTTGCCCCAGAAGTCGCAACTAGAGCAAACGATATCACCTTTGATGACCGCTTTCTCACCGACGACGACCTTAGCCTGGGAGATAATCTTTCCCTCGAAGTTACCGTCTATCCTAATGTCATTGGGCGATGTGATCTCACCCTTGATGCTTGATCCGGCAGAAATCCTGCTGACGTCATTGACCCCGACGGAATCACCGGACCTGTCATAATTCGATGCCATACTTTTACTTATCATTTAATAATTAATAATCAAGTTATTAAACAAGACCGGCGCCATGGCAGTTCTTGTATTTCTTTCCTGAGCCACAAGGGCATGGATCATTCCTTCCGACCTTCTTCTCGACATGGACAGGTGTGTTTGCCTTCTGCTCACCGTTGGTCACAAGATCATTGCGGCGGGTGGTCTGCATCTGGCTCATATCAGTCCTGCGTCTCGGAGCCTGGGCTGGGCGCGCCTCATTCTCATCCCTTAAAGGAACAAAAGCCCTGAGCAGGAATGAAAGGACATCCTTGTTAAGATCCTCGAGCATCGAGGCGAAGAGATTGTAGCTCTCAAGCTTGTAGACCACGAGAGGATCCTTCTGCTCATAAGCCGCATTCTGGACGCTGGTGCGGAGATCGTCCATCTCGCGCAGATGCTGCTTCCAATGCTCGTCAATCTGGTACAGTATGATTGTACGGCTTAGAGCCTTAGCGATCTCCTTACCCTGAGTATTGTACGCTTTCTCGAGATTGACACTGAGAGTCAACATCTTCCTTCCGTCAGAGATCGGTATGGCGATGTTCTGGTACATGCTCCCCTGCTTCTCGAATATCTGCTTGATGAAAGGATAAACCTTCTCAGCCAAAGTATTCATCCTACGGTCATAAACCTCCTGCATGTGCTTGCAGAGGGAGTCCGCGATGTCTTCGGGCTTGGCGCTTGAATAGAAGGCCTCATCAAACCCCAGGTCAATGGACATCTGGCCCATCACATATTCCTCGAAAGCCTGGTATGACATTCCCTCGGCTCTATCAGCTATCAGGTTAGACGAGTCGATCATCATGTTCTGGACGTCTATCTCAATCCTCTCACCAGAAAGGGCGTTACGCCTGCGGGCATATACTGCCTCCCTCTGGTAGTTCATGACATCGTCATATTCAAGCAGCCTCTTTCGGATGCCGAAGTTGTTCTCCTCGACCTTCTTCTGGGCATTCTCGATTGATTTCGAGAGCATTCCGTTGACAAGAGCCTCATCATCAGCCATTCCAAGCTTATCAACCACTCCCGCGATCCTCTCCGAGCCGAACAGGCGCATGAGCTTATCCTCCAGGGAGATATAGAACTCTGACGATCCGGGGTCACCCTGACGACCGGCACGACCACGCAGCTGACGGTCGACACGACGGCTGTCGTGGCGCTCAGTACCAATGATCGCGAGACCTCCCGCGGTCTTGACCTCAGGAGCTAGCTTGATATCAGTACCACGACCCGCCATGTTGGTGGCGATGGTAACATTGCCCTTCTGGCCAGCCTGGGCGACAATCTCCGCCTCCCTGGCATGCTCTTTAGCGTTCAGGACGTTATGCTTGATGCCACGGATACGGAGCATACGGCTCAGGAGCTCTGATGTCTCCACGTCTGTTGTACCCACAAGGACAGGCCTCCCCTTCTCTGTGAGTTCCTGGATCTTATTGATAACAGCCTGATATTTGGCTTTCTTCGTCTTATAGATGAGGTCATCCTGGTCATCCCTGATCACCGGACGGTTTGTAGGGATCACGACAACATCCAACTTATAGATGGACCAGAACTCACCAGCCTCAGTCTCAGCTGTACCCGTCATACCAGCCAACTTGTGATACATCCTGAAGTAGTTCTGCAGGGTGATGGTGGCGAAGGTCTGGGTGGCAGCCTCGACCTTGACGTTCTCCTTGGCCTCAACAGCCTGATGGAGACCATCGCTCCAGCGACGTCCCTCCATGATACGTCCAGTCTGCTCGTCAACAATCTTAACCTTGTTGTCAATGACGACATAGTCAACATCCTTCTGGAACATGGCGTAAGCCTTCAGGAGCTGGATCATGGCGTGGACCCTCTCGCTCTTCAAGGAATATTCCTCCATAAGCTTGTCCTGTGCCTCCTGCTTCTGCTCGGGAGTCAGACTCTCATCCTTCTTGATGTCGGCGATCTTGCTGCCCATGTCAGGCAGGATGAAGAAATCGGGATCGGAAACCGAGTTGGCCAACGCGTCATGACCCTTATCGGTCATGTCCACCGAATGCTGCTGCTCACTGATCACGAAGTACAATTCGTCGGTCACGATGTGCATCTGGCTCTCATTATCCTGAAGGTAGAAGTTCTCGGCCTTCTGCATGAGGGCTTTCATTCCCTGCTCACTAAGGAACTTAATGAGTGGCTGATACTTAGGCAATCCCTTATAAGCCCTGAAGAGGAGCATTCCTCCTTCATCCATCTTCCCGGCGGCGATAGCCTTCTTGGCTTCGTTGAGCACCTGGTTCACCAAAGTGCGCTGCTTCTGGTACAGACTCTCGACATAAGGCCTGTATTCGATGTACTGTTCGTCATCCTCGGCCTTGGCCACAGGACCGGATATGATCAAAGGAGTACGGGCATCATCGATCAAAACGGAGTCGACCTCATCGACAATGGCGTAGTGGTGCTTACGCTGGACAAGGTCGTTCATGTTGACGGCCATATTGTCCCTAAGGTAATCGAAACCGAACTCGTTGTTGGTACCGAAAGTGATATCGCAGTTATATGCCCTCTTGCGGGCGTCGCTGTTGGGCTCGTGCTTGTCGATACAATCAACCGAGAGACCATGGAACATGTAAAGAGGTCCCATCCACTCGGAATCTCGTTTGGAGAGGTAGTCATTGACAGTGACCACGTGAACTCCCTTACCCGCCAAAGCGTTGAGGAACACAGGGAGAGTCGCGACTAGGGTCTTACCCTCTCCAGTGGCCATCTCAGCGATGCTGCCCATCTGCTCCTTATTGGACTTAACCCTTCCGTTCAGGACGATACCACCGATCAGCTGGACATCGTAGTGAACCATATCCCAGGTCACTTCATTACCACCAGCCATCCAATGGTTGCGGTAAACCGCCTTGTCGCCCTCGATGGTGACAAAGTCATGGTCGATGCTAAGATCCCTGTCAAACTGGGTGGCGTTCACCTCGATAGTCTCATTCTCCTTGAACCTGCGGGCGGTGGACTTCATGATGGCGAAAGCCTCTGGAAGGATTTCCTCAAGAGCCTTCTCTATCTCCTCATCCTCTTCTTTGACAAGTTTGTCAGACTCCGTCGCCAACGCCTCTTTCTCCGAGACGGGGATATCTTCTTCCAATTTAACCTTGATCTCATCTATCCTTTTCTCAAAGGGCGCCTCGCACTCACGAAGCTTCGCCCTCAAAGCCTCGGAACGGGCCCTGAGCTCATCGTCAGAAAGGGCGTCAATTGATGGATAAGCGGCGAGAACCTTGTCCAATACAGGTCTCACCAATTTCATATCACGATCGGATTTGGAACCGAATAATTTCCTTAATATGCCTGATACAGCCATAAATAAAAGCTTGTCTATGATTAACCTACAAATATAGCGATAATCAGAGACAATAACAATACCAGATTCTTCATGCACTGTTCAGAATGACAATTTGTCATCCCTTAGTTTTTCCTTCAATCGGAAGAACGCATTGCCGTCCAAGCTCAACAAGATAATCGTCAGTGAAGTAGGACATCATTCCGCCGCCACTAGAGAAAGTCAACTCTCCAAAACAAATCTTCCCCCCAACCACGTACAAGTCCACCCTCACCTGCGGGAAGCCCTCGGAAAGGATTGAAGCCACTTCCAACAGGCGGTCAAAGCAATCGGGTCTTGGCATCTGTCCGCCTCCATATAAACGCCGGTCAGTGAGGACAAGGAATTCAGGATGGGATTTCCAATCCAAATCATAAAGATCAAGACGAATGGTGTTTTCATTCATGTCCTGGCAGGTTACAATAGAGAAGGGTTTCCCATCAAAACAGCGAATCTTGTAATCAATAACCTCAGAGTCACCATCTCCAAGAAAAGACTCAGCGAACACCTTGGGGCTAATCGTATTATAGAACATCTCGCCATGGATATACCCAATCTTACGTTTAAGGCATCGGGAAAAATGTGCGCGAAGTGAATCCGGATCAAATCCTTTTTTCTTGTCGACTATTCTGACAGACCCGCTATCATGGTTGCACTTTAACACGAATTTATCAGGAAGGTAATCAAAATCAATATCTTCCGCCCTATCCCAGACCCCCCAGCAGAGGAATCAGCAAATCGCCCAGCCCCTTAGATAAGACATACTCCCGGACGCGAATTTTATCAGCACATTCAGTCCACTTAGATGTGTCCGAACGTGACATTAGCCAGAATACCTTCTCATTTATGTCGCGAGGATTGTTCCAATCAATCTTACGCCCCTTCCACTTCTTATACATGCTGTCAACCATCGGTTCATAGAAATGATTCAGCATGAAACGCATATATAAGCCGTAATATATATTGCTTCTCAAACTCATATTACAAATATAAATAAAAAGCCGGATTAGCCGGACTTGCGTTATCAGCGGAAAATGCCTATATTGGAGGTTTGGAACTTCAAATGATGAAGTAATATGATAAACGTCGGAATTATAGGATGCGGCTTCGTGGGTGGAGCCTTGAAAGATTGGTTGGAGCATAACAACCCCGAGTGCAAATTGTTTATCAGTGACCCGCCAAAAGGGTATAATGATGATTTAAGTGGTATAGACATCGCTTTCCTGCAGATACATGTGCCTACAGAGGACGACGGCTCCCAGGATTTGACGCTCATGAAAGAACTGATAACTAATCTGCCTGATGTGCCGGTGTTTGTCCGTACCACTATCCTCCCCGGAACAAGTGAATCGCTTTCCCGTGAGACCGGTCATCAAGTATGCTATATGCCCGAGTTTCTTTCCGAGCGCACATATATCGAGGACTTCAGGAAGCAGCCTATGGTATTCACAGGTGCACATGAACTGCTCACCAAAATATTTGTGGGCAAGAAGTTCACCGTTATGAGCCCGTTAGAGGCTGAATTGACCAAGTATATGCATAATGTGTTCGGAGCCTATAAGGTCACATATTTCAACGCCTGCCGCGAGTATTGCGAACAGATGGGGGCCGATTGGCGCAAGATACACACTGGCATCCTACTATCCGGGTATATAAACGACACTCACACCTATGTGCCTGGCCCCGATGGCAAGTTTGGATATGGCGGCAAATGCTTTCCTAAGGATGTCAACGCTTTCGCCAAAATGACAAAAGGCACTCCTCTAGGAACACTATTGGAGCACCTTCATGAATTAAACGTCCATTTCCGCGGGACCGAAGATAACATCAGATAATGAAGGTTTTCAGCATTATCGTCACCTATAACGGATCCAGATGGATCAGACGCACTCTTGACAGCCTTTCGGAAAGAGAGCAGGGCCTTCCTATAAAGGCCGTGGTTGTGGATAACGGATCCACGGATGACACCCTAACCATCATCAAGGAAGAGTTTCCTGGAACCATTATCATTGAAAACGGCAAGAACGAGGGTTTCGGCAAGGCGAACAATATCGGCATCGAATATGCCTACAATAATGGCGCTACCCATTTCCTTTTGTTAAACCAGGACGCCTCAATGGCTCCAGGATCAGTCTCCAAGCTTGTCCAAGTCCAGACTGAAGGCGGATTACCACTTGTATCCCCTATCCATTGGAATGGTGATGGGACTGAGCTCGATAAAAGCTTTTGCCTTTTCATTTCAGAGAGCCCTGGAATCAACAATCTGTTGAGAGATCTTTTTAGGGGGAAGGAAAGCGTAAATGACTATTACAAAGTCCGTTACATAAATGCGGCGTGCTGGCTTCTGTCTCGGGAAACTGTTGAGATGGTTGGCGGTTTCGATCCCATTTATTTCCATTATGGGGAAGACGATGATTATTGCGAACGGCTCTCCTATCACGGAGGTGCACCTTACTTAGTCCCTGGTGCCAGTATGTTCCACGATCGCGTAGGCAAGGGCAACGTGACTATGTGGAACAAGAACAAGGTGCTGGTGTCCCTTCTCCGCATGTATGGCGTTCGCCCCAAAGACCGTATAGGAAGATTCAAGGTACATTTCCGGCTGCTTAAAACCGCCGCCAAATTATTCCTGACCTTGAAGTTCAAGGATGGCTCCGCCATTCTCGTCTCCTATAGGGAATTCCTGAAAAGAGTCCCCCTGCTTAAGTCCCATGCGGAGGCAAACAAGAGGCCTGGACCGAATTGGCTATCTTTGGACAGGGTAGGAGGCCCACATAAGGTTAAATGAAGGGTGGTCTCCTGAAATGTCTGGCTCGTTTCAGCGAATTTATGGCCGCCGACTTTGTCCCTTGCGACAAACCGAACAAACGGTCCGAGAAGCGTGGCTTTTTCAAGTCTTTGACAAATAAGCCAAGTGATGTGGACGGAGTCCGGACGAACGCTGACATGTCCATGTTGTGCGCCTTCCTCGTCAAATGCGCCAAGCCGCTCGGAGCCAGACTCCCGGAGGGGATCAGCTATGACATGCTGGAAGAAATGGCTCGTCAAAGCCTCGTTCACGCATATTCCACCCATAAGGCGGTCAGACTCAGGCGTTGCGCCGACGGAAAGTATTGGGGACGGGCCAGAGCGAAGGATAAGGTCTGGGAAAGCCAGCTTTGGGCTTTCTCCGTGGCCTGGTCGGCTTTCTTCCAATGGGACAGCTTAACCCAGGATCAGAAAGACAGCGTGTACAAACTGCTTAAGGCAGAGTGTGACAGCGCTTTGCATATTGAAGTCCAGACGAGCTATCAGAAATACACGAAGGCGGAGGAAAACGGATGGTATGTGTGCCTGCTTGCTGCCACACTAGGTCTTTTCCCGGATGATCCCCTCGCTCCGCGATGGTTTGAGAAGATGCGGGCATTCGCCGTGAACAGCTACTCTCATCAATCGGATAAAACAGATTTGACACCGATTGATTCCTGGTATGACTCGGCCTCAGTGTCCGATTTATACAAAGGATCCAACCTCTTCGAAGACTACACCTTGCTAAAACACGGTTTTTTCCACACTTCATACCAAAATGTAGTCATACAGGAACTCGGCGAGGCTGCCATAGCCTTGAAATTGTTCCAGAATTGCCTGAGAAAGGAAGAAAAGTGGAAATCCGGCGCCCTACTTCATAATATCCAGCCAGTGATGGAGGAAGTACTTGAATATCTGGCGCTTCCCGACGGAGAACTTGCCATGCCAAATGGCAATGACTGGAGCCTGTTCCTGTTCGACCAGATTACATCATACTCCACGATGGCCACTCTCATGAAGAATCCTGTCGCGGCGATGCTTGAGATACAGGCGTTCAAGAACATTGAAGCTCGTCAGTCGACCACATCAGACGGGAGTTGGCTTTTGCGCTCGGATATTGGGGCACAAAGGATGGGAGTACAAGGTCATAGAGTCATGATGTCGTACCTGATGCACTTGACAGACAGTGATCCCCATCCGGCTCCGGCAATATGGGAGGACTTCCGTCTCTCCCATTCGCGAGCCTTTTTATTTCCATGCCAGAATGTGGTACGGTCTTTCACCAAAACCCGTTTCGCCATATTCTCTTACAGCGAGGGATTGAGAGACTACACTGGATATATAGTTCCAAACTCTCCGGATAAGTCGAAAATCATGGTCCCTTTCAGGGAGGGTGGCGGTGGCAATTTCACCGGTTGGTTTGATGTCAAAGGCAAGAATCCAGGAGCGATTCTCAAAGGAGAGCCATTTTTCTCACTGAAAGGTGATTCGTTCGTGACAGGAGGCGTGTTAAGTGTGGCCGATGACTCCCTGAAGCAAAGTTTCGCCCTCTATGCGACTTCTTGCGACGCTGTATTATACCTCGACCATGTCATTGCGACTGAGGATGTAAGCATCTTAGCTGAGAGAGGGCTTGTGGCCGCGATCTCGGTTGACGAATTCACTGGTCTTAAGCGAGTTCTCTCCTATGAGGGCCAGCCGGGAGTGGTAGTTGACGGAGAGTCTTTGATCACGTTCCCGGGTAATTCCTGGGCCAACATAGATGGCGGGATCGGCATCCTGGCAAGAGGCGGCGACATGATGGCTTTCGGAGAAAGGGCTGATAATCACAGTATCATGACAGCCAAATTCTTCGGGTCGTACTCGGGCGTCCCTAGAGCTTTCGCCTCAGGAGAGACAGTCTGCTCTAGGGCCGCTGTCTATTACACGGGAGTGACTCCGGAGGACACCGCCGAGTTGAACAAGAGAATGGTTATGCTTGATGGCAAGGCGCTGCCGTCAGGCTGGTCAGGATGTCTCGCCAGCGACCGGGATGGAAGCCAGATACTTTTTCTGGCCAATTTCGAAGGAGAGTCATCAACAGCTACGATCTCATTTGACATAGACACTTCTATCCTTCCTGGTGTGCCAGTGTTCCCTTTCCCCCACAAAGTGACTCGGGGAAACAAAGACGGTGTATTCCATTGCGAATACACCGTCAGTCTCGGCCGAGGAGAGTTTCTTGGGGAATCCACCCGGGTGTTCTCCCCTGGTGACGAAATTGTGTCAGATAGGATTAACTAGAACAGGAAGCCGACGCCAAGCTTGAGCTGGCTACGGTGAATCTTAAGGAGACCACCTGTGAGGTTACCGCCATTGCGGTTAATCAGGCCATAATCATACCTGACAGAGAACCTGACGGCGTCCATGACGTCGAAACCCACACCTCCGCCGATGAGCACATCAAAACGGCCATACTTGGTGTAGTCGCTGAGCTTTCCACTGTAGATGTCGTATTCCATACTAGTCGCCTTCTCCTTGATCCTGGAAGTCAAGCCAAGGTCAAGAGTAGGGCCGGCGAACACCAGGAACCTCATGTCCTCACTCATGTCAATTTTGAAATTGAAGTCAAGAGGCACGGCGAGGTAAGTCTCAGTGAAGGAAACGTTGTCATATCCATAGATGTCGACATTACCTTTGGTGAAATAACCGAACTGCACTCCAGGAGCGAAATCGAGAGTCTGCTCAATGACCGGAATGGCATAGGAAACCCCGAGAGTCCCACCGAAAAGGTCGGCGTTTGCCTTGTAACCCAAAGCGTTGAAATTAGTGTTGCTCATGCCGAAGCCAGCCTCGACGACGACATTCTGGGCGAACATGGAAGTTCCTGCCAGCATCATTGAAGCGGCGAGGAGAGTTGTGAGAATTCTTTTCATATCAATTATTTAAAAAAGTTCCGTGTGACAATATATATTCAAGAATCGAGCCTTTGCAAAGCGGCCCATGCGACATCGTTTTTCCCAAGGTCCACATTCGAGGATGAGAGACTGACGGTCTGTGATGATGGAAGCTCTGCCGGCACAGCGAAGAAATCTCCGGTCGCCACACCAATGCCGACCAGATTCTCACATCTCTTAAGCCAGAGATCATCAGCCTTCAAGCAAGTCTTCAAGATAGAATCCGTATCGAAAAGACACTCAGACTTATAGAAAGAATACGGGTACAGTACCCCGCCGGCACCAAGGGCCAGCAGATCCTTGTCGGGAGCATGTGCCGCCATCTCAAAAGCCCAATCAGAGTAATGCGGCCCGTTTATCCTCCTGGTGATATCCGCACAGACGGCATCCGGAAATTCGGAATGAAGCCTGGCGAGGCGGGAGACCATCCAAGTCGGGTAAAACAGGTCATCATCAACTGTGATGACATTTCGTTTCCGCCCGGAAGCCTCCTCCTTGAATGACAGCTGGTATTTAAGATGAGGTTTGAGATCCTGTCCAGCCCACAAAACCTGAAGCCCTCTTTCAAGATAAGGTTCCAGCGATTCTGGAAGCTTTCCATCCGGGAAATCACCTTTGTATAAGCACAGATAGATCGCTGACGGCCTTGTCTCCTGGCGCATCAGCATGTCGATGACCATCCATAAATACCGCATCCTTTTAGGGAAGGAGGTCATGGAAAGCACATAATCCCCTTCTACTGGAAGAGGATCCGGCAATGCCGGACGGAATAACTTGTATCTCAAGAATATACGGAATCCAGATAATCGGGCCATAATCCCGGCGAAGAGTCTCGTCACAAAAGACCCTTTTCTCAACCTTGTGATTTCCTTGAAGGCCTGATGCCGGCCGGGTATCCTCTCTATCCGCATAGCTTTAAAACTTATAATACCCTCAGGAGACCAACCTCAATAGCCGGACAATAGCGTTCTTTGACTTTATGGCAAGACGGTAGATTGGATATGGGAGCTTACCGTACAGGGATATTTCCGGGATAATCCCCCACGTTCCGACATGCTCCTTGACAAAAGCTATCCAGTCTTCAAGCATCGGTCTTCCCTCCTCTGGCGGAAGCTTATATATAAAATCGCAAAAGATCTTGCACAGACGCCTGACGACCTGGTCTACCAACACCTTTCTTGGCCCGGATGCGACAGGGTGCTCCTCCACGAATCTCAGCGCATGTTTTCTCTGCAGAACCTGCATTGCCATATTCTTACGGACCACTGAGCTGTCCATTGTCTGCCCTGCCCTACCTAATCGGTAGTTATACAGTGTGAAACCCGTATAAATATATGTCGTTCCCCCTATCAGCGGCGCGACAAAAAGCATGATATCGTCGTAATACGATTTCTCAACAAAAAGCGGAGTATAAGGTCTCAAGACTTCAGTCTTGTATACACAGGAATGGAAGTGAGCATTGTAGAATCCGTTTCCACGGCATGGCCATGCCTTCTCGTCTAAAGATAATACTTTGCCCTGGGCAACCCGGAATATTTTGGTTTTCTTTGATTTATTGGTGCCGTCCATGAACAAGACCTTGTCAGTCATGACAAGATCAGCGTCGGTGCTGTCGAGAAAACTTAATAGCTTATCAAAATTCACGACATAATCATCACTGTCAAGGAACAGCACATATTTCCCGGAGCAGATGGATAATCCCAAGTTCCAGACCGACCCATGGCCGCCGTTCTCCTTGTCAATCACCTTGAAAACGGACGGACACCTGTCCTGGAATGTCCGGGCTATCTCAGCTGACGCATCAGGCGTACTGTCATTTATCACAAGCACCTCATACAAATGACGGCTCGACTCAGGAACCAACAAAGACTCCAGACACTCAGAAATATATTTCTCAACTTTATAGACCGGCACTATCACCGAGAGCAGTTTCTCCATGTTCAGAAAGTGTTAATTTCCAATACTTTCTCGACAATAGGAGCCATGTCGAGATACTTGTACTCCGCCAGCCTGCCGCCAAAAATGACTTCCTCCCTGGAATCCGCCAACTCCTTATAACGAGAGTACAAAGAAGCGTTTCTCGTGTCATTCACAGGATAAAAAGGCTCAACCCCAGGTTTCCATTCCATAGAGAACTCTTTGGAAATCACAGTCCGAGGAGTCATCACGACAGCGGATTCGCCGACAGCGAAATGTTTATGTTCAACAATCCTGGTAAAGGGAGTTTCGGAATCCGTGTAATTCACAACCGCATTTCCTTGGAAATCCGGAGTGTCATGGGTCTCTATCTCAAAACGCAAGGATCTGTATTCCAAGTGACCGTAGCAAAAACCGAAATACTCATCCAACGGTCCGGTGAAAACAATCTTGTCAGCATATGAAGATAACTCGGCTCTGTGCTCCAGAAAATCCACATCCGTCTTTGTCTCTATTCCATCCAAAAGCCCTTCAATCAGTTTATTGTACCCGCCTATCGGGACTCCTTGGAAAGTGTCATTGAAATAGTTGTTGTCATATGTGAACCTTATCGGAAGGCGCTTGATGATCGATGCCGGAAGATCGGAGCACTTCCTTCCCCACTGCTTTTGGGTGTATCCTTTCACCAATTTCTCGAAAATATCCCTTCCCACCAGCGCAAGAGCCTGTTCTTCCAGATTACGCGGTTCAGTAACCCCATCAGCTTCCATCTTTTTCAAGACTTCCGCTCTTTGAGACTCTATGATAGCCTTCGCCTCATCGGGCTCTTCCACGCCCCACATCTGCCGGAAAGTATTCATGTTGAAAGGCAGATTGTATCGCTCACCGTGATAATCAGCTATCGGACAATTGACAAAAGAATTAAAAGGGGTTATCGAGTTGACAAAATCCCAGACTCGTCTGTTCGAGGTGTGAAAAATATGAGGACCGTAACTGTGAACATGGATTCCCTCGATTTCCTCGCAATAGAGGTTGCCACCAAGGGAAGGACGCCTGTCAATGACCAGGCATCGTTTCCCGGAATGATGGGCTCGGTAAGCGAACATCGCTCCGTAAAGCCCGGCTCCCACTATCAGGTAATCATAATTTGCCATAGCCGACAAAATGATAATAGACCCTCAATAGAAACTCCAGAATCGACCTTCCGCCACGCTTGTGCATACGGCGGAGATGACGGAACCTCAGTGTCCTGAACAAACCAATATCCTCTCCGGCGAATAGCTGGGTAAGCGGAGGTATACCAAGGAAGGGGTTATCCGCCAGCGCGGCTATATCATCAGGAATCCGCCCGCTTTCTTTGATTCCGCGAAGGACGGTCCTGTCATTCATCACGAAATACTCTCTTCCGGGATCAGGATTTCCACACAAGTAATGCACGACCAATGCATCCCTCAGAAAACGGACTCCATGCTTCAGCTCACAGTTCCAGATATCATCCAGTATCTGGATCTTTCGGTCCATGAGGATATTGGACTTGCAGAAAGAAGGTTGGTCCTGACTCACACCCTTCTCATATCCATCAAGATACGATGAACTCCACTTCCGGAAAAAATCCCTTGACAATTGGTCATCCCGTGAGTATAATACCCCTGTGTTGAAAAAACGCTCCTCGCATGAGATGTCAAGACCGATTCTCCGGCACATTTGTATATTAGATTCCCGGTAAGGGTTATCCTTGAACAGGCAATGCGAATCAAGGCATGCGGCGAGAGAGCAATCAATTGAGTCTATGCCATCAAGAGAGGCGGTGACAACAGTATCGCAATCCAAGAAGAGGAAATCACCCTCAACATACTCCCTCATACCTGTCTTTAATATCCTGGAGCGCTTCTTATTTGTCAAGGTCGCGTCCATGTCCACCACGGTATAATGACTGGACAACATCTCAAGACTCCGGGACAACTCTCCACGGACAGGGAGTGTCTCATGGGTCTTTTTATCCATAAGTATCTCGATATGTGCCGTGGGATTGTGGTGGCGGGCTGAATAAACAGAGACAAGAAGCTGCTCCATGTAGTAATCCTCAACTCCGCTGACAATGACATATAGGATTTTCGTTCTCATGGCTCGTCTTTTTCAATTGGGAGGACACACTTCCGGCCAAGCTCAACCAGATAATCATCCGTGAAATATGACATCCTGCCGCCGCTTGAGAAAGTAAGCTCCCCGAAATAGATTCTGTCTCCTACCACATACAAGTCCACCCTCACCTGCGGGAAGCCCTCGGACAGGATTGACGCCAACTCCAACATGCGATCAAGGCAGTCCGGTTTAGGTACCATCCCTATCCCATCAAGGGTAGTGTCGGAAAAAACCAACGACTCTGGATGGGCGTTCCAATCCAAATCATAAAGCCCGAGACGGATGGTGTCACCTGTCCTCTCGGAACAGGTTGTGATCGAGAAAGGTTTCCCGTCAAAGCATCTGATCTTGTAGTCTATCAAACCATGAGAGTCCTCCCCAAGGAACGGTTCCGCCAAAACCTTAGGCTTGATCTTGTTATAGTAGAGCTCGCCGTTGATATATCCGATCTTCCTGCCAAGACGCCTCGAGAAATGATCCCTGATGGCTACCGGATCAAATCCACGGGTCTTGTCAACTATTCTGAAGGATCCGCTGTCATGGTTGCACTTTAAGACGAATTTATCAGGAAGAGAATCGAAATCAATGTCTTCCGCGCTATCCCACACTCCTAGCAACGGAATCAACAGGTCTCCAAGTCCTTTTGATGAGACAAATTCACGGACGAGGACCTTGTCAGCGCAATAAGACCACATGGAAGTGTCTGTACGTGACATGAGCCAGTATATCTTCTCATTGATGTCCCTTGGATTATCCCAGTCAATCTTGCGTCCCTTCCTCCTCTCAAATTCACGTCCAATCATCGTCTCGTAGAAATGATCAAGCATGAAACGCAAGTAGACGCCATAATACAGCTTGCTTCGCAGACTCATAGGAACATCCTCCGGTTAAAACTGAATATCAAGCAGTTCCCCCAAGGCGACATCCTGGTCATAGGAAGACAAGTACATCACTCCCCCGCTAGGATAAAGGGTCAGTTCAGCAAAAAGCACCTGCTCCCCGACCTGGTAAAGGTCCACCCTGACGAATTTCAGTCCCTTGGACAGGATCCTGGCCACCCGCAGCATATCCTCGTAACGGGACGGTTTTTCAGGCAAGGTCTCCTGAGGCGGGAAGTCATCACGGGAGAAAGGCAGGAACTCCCAGTCCAAGGATAAGAAGTTGATATGTCCCGCTGTAGAGACATAGACAAACTTTGGTTCGCCGTCGCAACAGAAGAATCTGTAATCGTCCAGATGAGACCCGTCCGGATTAAGGAGCGGCTCAGCCAATATCTTTCTTGGAACGTCTTTATAAGCCCATTCCCTGTTGGACGCATAATCAGTTGCCAAAGATCCTGCGAGACTACGCCGAGCCTCCTCGCAATCAAAGCTGGATTTGTCCATGCAAATGACCGCGCTGCCACTATCGTGGTTGCACTTCAAGATGAATTGCTCAGGCAACGAATTGAAATCAATCTCGTCAGCAGAGTCCCAAAGACCTATGGTAGGCACAACGTATTCCTCACCAATGCGGTCAGCCACATACTTCTTGACCCGGTACTTGTCCACAAGAACACTCAAGATAGGATCCCGTTCGGTGAGGATCAGCTTCATGATCTTCTCATTGAATGTGCGGGGATGCCGCAAATGGGCCGCCTTTCCCATGGCGACGCGATATTGCATATGGAAAAAAAGCCGGGGAGGAAGATAGCGGGACGTCTTTTTGAACACGAAACTCACCGCGCGATTATATACCGACGATAATGACATATCAATTACTTTTATGTGAATACACCACTGAAGCGACACCATCCACGTGGGTCACGAGCCAATAGGTGATGGCCTTTCGAGGGCCGATATTCCTGATGAGACTCTTGGGCGAGACAAACCTCCAGAGATTATTCTTTTTAGCTAAATCCCGAACAACCTTACGATCGTAACCATTCTTGACCATGTTGAAAAGCACATGGGCGCAAAAACCTTCCGCCTCACTGCGAAGATCATCATATTCCCGAACAGACTCAAGCCTGAAAGTATTGGTCCACATTATGTTCTCCAATGCCTTGACACTCATGCGCTTGTTGGTGGCTGAGCCCGAAACCTGATAGTAAATGTAAAATGGTGAATCGACCATACAGGCTTTTTTGACATGAGGAGATATGATGCACATGGCCGCCGCATCCTGGGAACGGATGTATCCCGCAATGTGGAGATGGTTATATGACTCCACAAGATCCCGCCTGAAGAGCTTAGCCGAGAGGGAGCACTGCGAATCGCCGCTAAGCAAGGCCTTTATGACATCATGAGCCGTGGATCCGTAAGGCAGCCGCTGGTAAGACACCTCGGAAGATCCGTCAAGCAGGACATGTTCGTAACCGAAGACCACCAGGTCAGCGTCTTCCTTAACCGCTTTCTCAAGCGAGATGGAACATGTCTCCGGCCTGATGGCGTCATCTGGATCGACAAAGAGGAAATAATCCCCAGTAGCCGACTCAATTCCTGACTCCCTTGCCCACATGGTGCCCCGGTTCACAGGATGCTCGACCACCTTGACCCTTGGGTCGGCGGCTTGATATGATTCCAGGACTCCAACGGAGCCATCAGTCGAGCAATCGTCGACCGCGACAATCTCAACATCCCGAAAAGACTGGCCCAGGATAGAATCCAGGCATCTCGGGAGGAAAGCTTCCATGTTGAAGACAGGGATGATAATTGAGACCTTGGGCACGCTGTTATCAATTTATCTTTACAAAGTTATAAAATAATCTTAAATTTGCGGGGGTATAATGTGAATAATGAGCCAGAAGAACGCCAGGGCTAAAAAGAGCATCAAGAATGCGGTGGTATCCACCTCATATCACCTTGTGCTTCTCGGTCTTGGTTTTTTCTCAAGAAAGGTCTTTTTCGATTATCTCGGGAGTGAGGTTCTGGGATTGAACACAATGGCGAAGGATATCCTATCCTTCCTTAACCTCACGGAACTCGGCATCGGAAGCGCCATCGCTTTCCTCCTCTATAAGCCCCTGCACGAGAAAGACCAGAACAAAATCAAGGAGATCGTCACCGTCCAGGGCTGGTTGTACAGGATCATAGCCTATATAATCATCGCCTCATCGTGCGTGATCATGTGTTTCTTCCCGATTATTTTCGCGAAGTCACCCCTTCCTCTCGGCTATGCTTATCTAACCTTCGGGGCACTCCTGTTGGGGAGCATGCTTGGGTATTTTTACAACTATCGACTGATCGTCCTGTCTGCCCACCAAAAACAGTACAAGGTTGTGAGGGTGAGCAGAACTGTGGAGATCTTGAAGATCATAGTCCAGATGATCGCCGTGTCCACTTTGAGGAATCCTTTCTTCTGGTGGCTCGGCCTTGAGTTCTCGTCGAGGTTGATCACCACTTATTTCCTTGACAAGGTCATCAAGAGGGAGTATCCATGGCTTGAGATAAACCTGAAAAACGGGCGGTCTTACCTGAAGACCAACAAGGAGATAATCAAAAAGACCAAGCAGGTATTTTTCCACAAGTTGGGAGGTGTAGTCCTTACCAACTCAAGCGCACCCATCCTTTACGCCTTCACCTCATTGACAACTGTGGCTTTCTACGGTAATTACAAGATCATCCTTGGGAATATCTCCAGATTGATGGGCAACCTGTTCAGCAGCACATCGGCCGGAGTGGGAGACCTGGTCGCGGAAGGCAACAAGAACAGCATCAGGCGTGTCTTCTGGGAACTGTTCGACTCCAGGTTGCTGATAGCCTCGATAGTGATCATATGCTGCTACCTCCTGACAGAGCCTTTTATCTCGGTGTGGCTCTCTCCTGAATATACCCTGGGTAAGAAATTCCTGCTGATCTTTCTTGTCATGCAAGGGATCATGATGACACGAGAGACTGTAGAATCATTCATCAGCGCGCATGGCATGTTCCAAGACATCTGGTCTCCAATTGCCGAGGCTGCCATCAACATAGGGCTCTCTATCCTTTTCGGGTATTTCTGGGGAATTGAAGGTATTATGCTCGGTGTGACAACCAGTCTTGTGCTGCTCGTGGAAATCTGGAAGCCCTACTTTCTGTTCAAGGTAGGTTTCAAGGAGAATCCCTTGCATTATTTCTCGAAGCTGGCTGGCAGGTTGGCTCTCATACTCGGGGTGGCTTTCATATCAACCAAAATATGCCCGCTGCTGCCCAAATGGGACGTTGCCGGCACCTCATTCTCCAATTGGATCATCTATGCCACTGAGACAGCGTTAGTCGTGTCCGCGATGCTGATCGCGGTTTTCATGGCTTTCAGCCAGGGTATGCGTAATTTCGCGAAAAGGATGATATCCCTCATCCAGACGAGATAATCACCTGCTTGTCAATCTATTGATAACTTCAGACATCCTGGCTGCCCATGCGTCCCAGGTAAGGCGTTCCTTGGCCACCCTGACGGCTCCCGTGGACAATCTCTCCATTTCATTGTTATCCAGGCACTCCTTTATCTTCTTGCCAAAATCTTCACCCGAGGAACCAAGTGGCAGGAGATAACCGTTCTCGCCATCCAACACATAGTCACTGACTCCGCCGGTGTCATGGGTGAAGCACGGGACGCCATAGGCATTAGCCTCGCAGAACACTATACCCGCGCACTCAGCCAACGTCGGGAGAAGGAAGCAATCCGCCTGATCGTAAAGCGTCTTAAGCTTGGAATAATCCTCGGGATTGTTCTTATTGAGGAAACCATGATTCTCGACGAAAGGCAAAGCGGCTATCCGGGGATCCAGGGACTTGATTCCGACCACATGGAGTGTTGAGTCTATCCCATTATCATTAAGCCACTTGCAGGCTTCTACCGCGATCGATCCACCCTTCCGTTTCCAATCCACTCCCACGAACAGAAGATCAAGATGACCATCAAATGTGAATTTGTGCGGGATTATCTTATCAACATCCAAATTGGGGCCGAAATACGCGAGAGTGATTTTATCTCTGGGCTGGCCATAATCCGCGACTGCGCTGTCGGCTGCCCAATGGCTAGGATAGACAAGTGCCGTGGCATTATCCATCGCCTTTTGCTCTATCAATTCCCCCTCACGGAGATCACGTTCTGAAAGATCAAACCAATAGTAATCGACCATCAGGTGGAAAGTGCCGTCAGCTAAATAGATGGCAGGGACTTTTGTATCAAGGGAAACAAGCACTCCGGATTTCATAGGTGCGAACAGCACATCGCATGAGTTCACGAGATCCATGTCCAATCGCCTGGTGGCAATACGACTGCTCCAGAGCATCCGTTTAGACAGCTTGGACTTTAAAGGCGGGAAAAACCGGGTGATCTCCTTGATTAATTTGCGATATAGTTTATAACACAATGACTGTTTTCGCACGGGAATCCACAACACATCATATCCCGCCGACTTCAGGATCCTCGCCATAGTGTATATTGTCCCGCTCAGGAAACTCTTGTTACTCAAACTGTTATCGGAGAAAAAACCGATTCTTACACCATTTGTGCCCATTTCATGAATTCGTTTCTACCAACTTGGACGCTATATCTGAATGGAAAACGAGATAATATGCCATTCCTTTCCGGAAGCCAAGAAGACTTGTCAACGACTTGAAAGAAACCAGTGACAAGGCATCTAACTCTTTCAAGGTATTAACAACGAAATGCCTGTTTTTCACTTTTCTTTTTTTTATGAGCGCATGGAATCTCTTGACGGCCCTCACTTCCGACAATTCCCTGAGGTCCCCGCTAATTGCCGAAGTCAAGTCGATCGTCTTTAACAAAACGACGATATTATCCCTTGCATGTTTCTCTGAATAAACACGAGACAGTGACGTATAGTTCTCATAATATTCATATACCACGTCAGGGATACAAATGGCTTTACCGACAATACGCGCGACTGTGAAAGAGATAATCAGGTCTTCTCCCAAGTTCAGGCCTTTCTGGTATTCAACATGGCTCTCGACAAGCAAACGCCGCTGGTACAGTTTCCCCCAAACATACTTTAAAGACTCATTCTTAAGCATCGCCTTGGCAACCCCGAAGCCGTCACTGCCATAGTTAAGAGTTGACCTCTTCGGAACCCTCATGCCATCACTGTAACAAAACTCCGCCCCGGCTATCACCAAGTCGGCATCATTGGCGACGGCTTGTGAGTAGAGCTTCTCGCATGCGTCAAGTTTCAAGGCATCGTCACTATCGACGAACATCAGGTAATCCCCTGAAGAAGCCTCAACGCAGGACTTCCTGACCCACATCAAGCCGCAATTCTCGGGATGGTTGATAATCTTTATCCTTGAGTCACGTGTGGCGTATTCATCAATGATCGCGGCGGTTCCGTCGGTGCTTCCGTCGTTCACTATGATGATCTCGATGTCACTGAAAGACTGAGCGATAACGGAATCAAGACACCTCGCGATATACTTTTCCACATTATATGCTGGGATCAATACGGAGATCTTGGGCATAGGCACTGATTATTTCAGCGGATTCTTATCCGACTTGAACCACTCGACGAAGGCCGCTATGCCATCGTGAAGAGATGTGGATGGACGATATCCCTCCCTGGACTCCAGTTTGGAGCAGTCGGCGAAGGTCTGGTAAACATCCCCCGGCTGCATCGGAAGGTATTCTTTCACAGCCTCTTTGCCCATCGCGTTTTCAATCTCGGATATGAAGTCCATCAGTTTGACAGGATTGGAGCAGCCGATGTTGAAGACCTCGAATGGGACAGATCCTTCGCTTCGCCCTTGATGACAAGATGGAGGGTTGTCAATGACCCTGATGGTACCCTCGACAATATCATCAACATAAGTGAAGTCGCGTATCATATCCCCACCATTGAACACCTTGATCGGCTTGCCGTTGGATATAGCGGTGGCGAATAGCATAGGAGACATGTCCGGTCTCCCCCACGGCCCATAAACAGTGAAGAAACGCAAACCGGTTGATGGAATCCCGTAAAGCTTGGAGTATGAGTGTGCCATCAGCTCGTTTGCCTTCTTGGTAGCCCCATAAAGACTCACCTGGCTGTCCGCCTTGTCCTCTTCGCTGAAAGGCACTTTGGAATTAAGCCCGTAGACTGAACTGGAGGAAGCGAAAACAAGATGCATCACGGGGTTGTGACGGCAAGCTTCCAGCACATTCAGGAAGCCCTCCAGGTTGCTGTGGAGGTAGGAATATGGGTTGGTGATAGAATATCTCACGCCAGCCTGTGCGGCCAGATTGACAACCACGTCGAACTTCTCCCTGGCAAACAAACTGTCCAGGAAGAACTTGTCACAGATGTCTCCCTTTATAAAACGCATTGACGGCCACTTGAGGCTTGACTTCATATCACCATCGCCAAACGGTGCCTGGAAACCATTCTCCTCAAGACGTCCGCATTTGAGCCTGACATCATAGTAGTCATTGAGATTATCCAGACCGACAACCTCGTTACCCCTGCCGGCCAGTCTAGCCGCCAGATTGAAGCCGATGAAACCGGCCGCTCCTGTCACAAAAACCTTCATCCTTCCGTTATAGGGTTGCTATCCACGAGGCTAAATTGGCCTCAATCGAGGCACCGGAATACTCCACCTTCTCGAACTTCTCCCCTGTGATATGCTCGTAAAGCTCGATATATCTATCAGTGATCCCGGAGACTACCTCAGGAGTCATATCAGGAACTTTCTGGCCTTCCTGTCCTTGGAACCCGTTGGCCATCAGCCACTCACGCACAAATTCCTTCGAGAGCTGCCTCTGGCGCTCACCCTTCGCTAGCCGCTCCTCATAACCTTCGGCATAGAAGTATCTGGAGGAATCCGGGGTGTGAACCTCGTCCATCAGGTAGATCTCGCCATTCCTCTTGCCGAACTCGTATTTCGTGTCCACGAGTATGAGTCCCTGTTTAGCGGCGATCTCGGTGCCACGCTTGAATATAGCCTGGGTATATTCTTCGAGCTTCTCGTAATCCTCGCGGCTGACAAGCCCGCTGGCTATGATATCGTCCTTGGAGATGTCCTCGTCGTGTCCCTCGGCGGCTTTGGTAGTCGGGGTGATGATCGGCTCCGGGAACTTCTGGTTCTCAACCATTCCCTCGGGAAGAGGAACCCCGCACAGAGATCTCTTTCCCGCCTTGTACTCCCTCCATGCGTGCCCGGCAAGATACCCCCTAATGACCATCTCGACCTTGAAAGGCTCACATTTGTAGCCCACAGTGACCGCCGGATCAGGCACAGCTACCTTCCAGTTAGGAAGGATGTCGGAAGTGGCGTCAAGGAACTTCGCGGCTATCTTATTGAGGACCTGTCCCTTATAAGGAATACCCTCCGGAAGTACCACATCGAAAGCCGAGATCCTGTCGGTCACCACCATCGCCAGGTACTCACCATTGATGTCGTACACGTCACGGACCTTTCCAACATACTTACCAACCTGTCCCGGGAGGTTGAATCCCGTTTCCACAATAGCTTTCATGAATCTGTATCTTTAAAAACAAAACTCTTTAAGATGTCATCGACCGCAGGGGCGACTTGATCATACTCATATCCCCTTGTGAGTCCGAATTTCAATAACTTGAACTTTATCTGGGGATCCCCGATCAAGGTTTTGGTCTTCGCCTCAAGCACCGACCGCATCCTTTTGGCCGCTTCCTCCTGGTCAACCTCCCCCAACGCCTCAACCACCACGGGACGAGGAATCCCTTTACCCACAAGCGTATATGTGATCTTCGCGGGTCCCCATCCAGTAAGCCTCGACTTCTCCCTGGCGAATGCCGCCGCATAGCGGAAATCATCCACGAATCTGTCATCCTGAAGTGACTGAAGAATCTTACCTGCCATCTCCCTGTCTCCGTCAAAAGCCTTCATCGCCTTCCGGAAGATGTCCGAGGAACAGTACTCCCTTTTCGAGCACTGCGCCTGCAGACGATCCAAGACCCTTGAATACTCCTCCATAGACTAGAAATCAAATCCTATGCTCACATATGCCCCAGCGCTATGGGTATAGTCTGACCAATGGATATTAGCGCTTATAGGACCAATGATGGAATTGTAAGTGTATTGGAGACCAAAACCATGGTAATCATATACCTTTGTGCCCCAATACTTGAAATCCTCAATGTCATCCACAGACACCGCGTAGTTGTAAATGCCTGTTAGATAGTTATTTCTGTACAACTTCACCCGGAAATCAGCCCTCGCGATCCCGAGCATCTTTGACATCGAAGCCGCATTGTTGATGCCTATAAAAGGCATCTGCTGCTCAAGATATCTCCCGGCCATGCTTCCGCCCATGGTATTAGCGAACTGGATAGGAACCTCGCTACCGAAAAGCGCCCTGGCGTTCAGGGACGGGATAAAAGCGAAGGAATCTCCTCCATATACTTTCTTAGCGTCAAATTGAACGGCATGGAACTTATTGAACCTGTTGGGGAAACCTCCGAATACCCACCTGTAAGAGATCCCGATAGAATGGCCCGAGGTGGGGACATATCCATCATCCAGGGAATCATTCCTCCCGTCAAGGAAGAAAGAGAGATAGTTATTCTTCAGTTGGTCCGAATTATAATCCCATATCGCGCGTTCGGAGAGGATTGAGCTGATGTTATAGTAGTCGTTGCGGAAGCCTTCCCTCAAGAAGAACTTCGACCACTTGATGTTAGATAGATAGACTTCTTCCCTGATGTTGGTGTTGTTGATCCTGAAATTGTTGTTACCCAAACTGAAGGTGTTCTTGTCGGTATAACGCAGACTGAATGCCGCATTTACAGTCATTCCTCTTTGGGCGACATAAGAGTACACCGCACCGGCATAAGGATTGGAACCCACCTTGCCAGTGAAATCCCAGGATGCGCCACGGAGTTTCTGGACTCCCAACCCCACATTGACAATCACGGCCACAACCTCTTCCGTGTCGAACCTGGCTCCTACGCCGACCTTGTTTATCGGTCCTTTCTTGCAACTGAATTTAAGACGGTAAGGTTGGTCATCCCCGAGAAGCTCATAGTTGACATAATCGAACGAATTGGTGGCGTATATAGTGGCTACCGCATCCTCAATATCAGTGCTACCGACCATCGTTCCTGCCTTGAGAGCGATCTTGTTCTGAAGATAAGCGCTCTCCTTGTCACTCACACCCACGATTTCCACCCCGGAAATCATCACTTTCCCAAGCCTGATGTCATCCGCGATAGGGTTATTCAATGACTTCTCTCCCGGACCGATCACGCGCTTAAGGGAATCCAGCTGATCAGCCACTGCGACAGCAGCCTCGTATCCCCTCCCTATAATCACGTCAATACTACGAGTGTCAAAACTCATCATGCCGTATTCATGAAGGTCGGGCTTGATCGTCACGTCAGGGATGTCGATATTATTCTCGAAGGAGGAGCGCCCCATCATGTCAATACCGGTATCCAGGATATCTCCGAGATTATTAATCTCAGAATATGATTTATAACCACTAGAGAGATTGACACCAATGACTATGTCAGCACCACACTTCTTAGCGAGATCCGTAGGATAGTTGTTCCTGATTCCGCCGTCCACGAGAACCATTCCGTCTGTCTTGACAGGAGTGAACAACCCCGGAATAGACATTGTGGAGCGGAGGGCGGTATTCCATTTGCCTTGCGTCCATATCTTGGCGGTACCTTTCACAAGGTCGGTAGCCACGCAAAGAAATGGTATAGGCAGATCCTTATAGAAGTCTATATCATCCTGATATCCAACGGACAGGGAACTCAAGAGGTTGTTCACATTCTGTCCGAAAACCATCCCTGAGGGGAGACTACCCATGAGATTGGACCTGACAAGCCCGGAGGCGTCATCCCCATCAGCTCCGAAATGGATGTCCTCGCTTTTATGAGGATACTGGAGTTCGTCTGACTTCTGTTTCAGGAACTCTTTCTTGTCATAAAAGAACGGGAATGAAAGAACATACTTTTCCTTGTACTTTATTGTGGAATACGACAGATACTTTCTGGGAACCTTATCGGACAAGGCCATGTCCCAGTCAATGCTTCTGATCAGGGAATCCAGATGGGGAGCGTCATATCCGAGAGCGTATATTCCTCCCACAAGACCACCCATACTGGTACCCATCACAAGATCCACAGGCATGCCGATTGACTCCAGATAAGAGATCACGCCCACATGAGCGGCACCCTTGGCTCCTCCACCCGAAAGCACCAAGGCAACGGTGGGACGGTGCTCCACTATCCTTATCGAATCCAATCTGTGCTTTATCACTCTCACTCTCAGGTCCTTAGCCTCAGCGGCGGCATCCAGCACGGCATGGTTGGGCTGCGCCTTGCAAAAGACCGGGGCTGTCAACGCCACAGTTATGGAAAGTAATACTCTGGAAAACTTGCTCATCATCTCTCTTGATGTGTTGTTCCTGTTCTTTTCCTGTGCTCGCCTGCGAGCATCCCGCAGGCGGCCATAATATCTTCTCCCCTGGAAGCCCTTATGGTACAGGTGATTCCATGATTTGACAAACGATCCCGGAAATTCTCCATCACAATCTGGGGAGACGTCTCATAAGGAGCGTCCGGGATCTTGTGGAACCGGATCAGGTTGACCCTGCATTCCATTCCTTTAAGGAGCCTTATCAAAGCGTCCGCATGACGCTTTGTATCATTCAATCCAGCGAACATGGTGTATTCGAAACTCACCCTTCGCTGGCCGGTGAAATCGTATTCATGGAGCAGCCCGATCACCTCCTCAAGCGGCCACGCCTTCTGGACAGGCATCATGGAGGCCCTTTCCTCCGGGAAAGGGTTGTGAAGGCTTATAGCCAAATGACAACGGGTCTCATCAAGGAAGCGTTTAAGGTTAGGGAGGACACCTATTGTCGATAGGGTTATCCTCTTCGGGCTCCAACCGAAACCCCATTCAGATGTCAGCACCTCTATCGCCTTGATCACATTATCATAATTGTCCAACGGCTCCCCCATTCCCATGAAAACAGCGTTGGTGAGATCAACGGCCTCGTCAATGGCCAGGAACTGCGACAGGATCATCGCCGTGGAGAGATTGCCATGGAATCCTTGCCTGCCGGTCATGCAGAACTTGCATCCCATACGGCATCCCGCCTGGCTGGACACGCAGAGAGTCTTTCGCTCCTCATCAGGAATCATCACAGCCTCCACCGCATTCCCCTCCTCGACCGGGAAGAGGTATTTCTTCGTCCCGTCCCTGGACACTTGGCAATCAGAGGGCATAACGACTCCAAGGTCATAATTCTCCTTGAGTCTCTCCCTGCCAGCCTTAGAGATGTTCGTCATCTCGTCTATGGAACGGACCCTCCTGCCATAAAGCCACCCGGCAAGCTGCTTCCCGGTATAAGCCGGGAGACCGACCTTCAGGGCGGCTTCCTTCAACTGATCGGGGGTCTTTCCAAGCAGAGTCTCGCGCATAGAGGGGACATTTTTACCGATTACAAAATTAATGAAAAATAATGTCAGATTTGAGGTTTATTTAATATCTTTGTTAAACATACTTTTAACTTTATTTCATTATGGCAAAAGAGGTAGAAGCACAGGCCGCAGACATCAACGCCGCGAAAATGAAGGCACTGCAGGCCACGATCGACAAGATTGAGAAAGATTATGGGAAGGGGACGATCATGAAGTTGGGAGAGCAGCCACAATGGGATGTGCAAGTCATTCCGAGCGGTTCCGTAGCGCTTGACCACGCTCTCGGGATCGGAGGTTACCCTAGAGGCAGGATCGTCGAGATCTATGGCCCTGAGTCCAGCGGAAAGACAACGTTGGCCATCCATGCGATAGCCCAGGCCCAGAAGGCCGGGGGCATCGCCGCGATGATCGACGCTGAGCACGCGTTTGACAGGACTTACGCGAAAGCTTTGGGAGTTAATCTGGAAACTCTCCTGATCTCCCAGCCAGACAACGGCGAGCAGGCGCTTGAGATCGCCGACAACCTTATCCGCTCCGGAGCGATCGACATTGTCGTCATCGACTCCGTAGCCGCCCTCACTCCCAAAGCTGAGATTGAGGGCGAGATGGGAGACAACAAGGTTGGTCTCCAGGCCAGGTTGATGAGCCAGGCCCTCAGGAAGCTGACGGCCAACATCGCCAAGACGAACACCTGCTGTATCTTCATCAATCAGCTGCGCGAGAAAATCGGCATCATGTTCGGCAACCCGGAGACAACCACAGGTGGCAACGCCTTGAAGTTCTATGCTTCCGTCCGTATAGACGTGCGCAGGACCACCCAACTCAAGGACGGAGACGAGGCGCTCGGCAACAGGACCAGGGTTAAGGTCGTCAAAAACAAGATGGCTCCGCCTTTCAAGAAGGCCGAGTTCGACATTGTTTTCGGCGAGGGTATCTCCAAGGTCGGAGAGATCATCGATCTCGGTGTCGAGTATGGGGTAATTGGCAAGAGCGGCTCCTGGTTCAGCTACAACGACCAGAAGCTCGCCCAGGGCCGCGAGGCTGTCAAGCAGCTCCTCAAAGACAATCCCGAGCTGTGTGACGAGATCGAGGCAAAGCTCCGCGAGGCTCTCAAGAACGTCAAGGATTAGGTGGCGGGGCTATCCTGCATCTGGAAAATTTCTCATCGAGGCCGGGGTCGAGGATCCCGGCCTTGATTATATTCCCGACTGTCCAGTCCGCTTTGGGGGTGTTATTCCTGAATATGATTATTCCCTTCGCCGCCCTTTTCCCGATATAGGGATGACGGGCCAGATCCCCCTCCGGCAAGGTCCATAGCGAATATGGCTCACACGGCCCCACAGTTATGAGATCCTTAAGACCGTCAAACTTCTCCTGGTCGAAGTGCCAGATGTCCATCAGTTGTTCAGGGAACGAATACCCTCCCAACTCTTTCCGGTAAGAGACCATCTTGGCGGCGAAGAATCTCCCAATTCCAGGCAAAGTCTCGAAAGCCGCGGAATCCGCTCTGTTGATGTCAATCTTGGGAATATCGATGTATTTCTCAAGCCGCTTGTAAACCGAATCCTCCACGACATATGACCTGGCGAAATCAGTCTTTCGCCTGAATCTCCCTCCCTTTTTTCGGTAATTATCAATAGCTTCCGCCTGCCTCTGACTAAATCCCAGACGCATTAGATCATCCACGCTCACGGTGTTCGGATCGAACCTGAAGCTCTCGTATCGCCTCGGTTTATTCGCCCTCCAGATATCCCTCGCCGCTTTGCCATATTTACTTGCTGACGAACGGCCTTCCCCTGCCAGCTCCGGTGGCTCGACTGCTCTGGTTGCGGTGGGCGAGCCCACCCCTGCTGCTGCCGGAGCAGCCGTCGAGCCTAGGCCGTACTCAGCCGCAGCGAAGCGAGGATGGACGCGGCCGGGCTCGAGCGGCTGGCCGGCAAATACTCGGGTACCGGAGGAATCAACGAAGACGTAGACGGTGTCGGGATGGTCATGATTGGCGACTATCCTGGCCACGGATGCTTTGGTGATGAAAAGCGCTGCTTGATAGCCGATGATTAGAAAGATGAGGGCTACGGAACCCACGACGAAAGAGGCAGAAGGCCTGCCCCGCTTTGTGTTTTTCATGTTTAAATAAGGTTTAAGTAAGTAATTAATTATTAATGCTTTTTCTCCCCCTCATATCCGGCGACGACTATCACGAACTCCCCTTTCGGCTCATGCTCCTTGAACCATGCCGAGACCTCCGAGAGAGTGCCCCTGCGATGCTCCTCATGTATTTTCGATATCTCCCTCGCCACGGAGCAGCGACGGTCCGGGCCGAAGAACTCCGAGAACTGGTCCAAAGTCTTCACCAGCCTGTAAGGAGACTCGTAAAAAACCATCGTCCTGGTCTCTGTGGCCAACTCCTTCAACAAGGTCTGGCGTCCCTTCTTTACGGGTAGGAACCCCTCAAAGCAAAAGCGGTCGCATGGGAGCCCGGAGGAAACTATTGCGGGAATACAGGCAGTAGCCCCCGGAAGTGTCTGGACTTCAATTCCTTCCGCCGCACAAGTGCGAACCAGAAGGAAACCGGGGTCTGAGATGCCGGGAGTGCCGGCATCACTTATCAACGCCACGTTCAAGCCTCCAAGGATACGCTCCTTTATCAACTCGACTGTCTGATGCTCATTGAACTTATGGTGAGACCAAAGCTTACCGTGAATATCATATCGCTGGAGCAGCACTGAACTTGTTCTCGTGTCTTCCGCCAAGATCACATCCGCCTCCTTCAGAACCTTAACGGCCCTGAAAGTCATGTCCTCAAGATTACCGACCGGAGTCGGGACAATATAGAGGATACCAGCCATTATGAATCAGCTTAGCTTTCTGCGTACGGCCATCATCAACCTGTACACAGAATCGGAGCTCATATCCCAATCCGAATGATTCTCAGCGATATAATCCAAGGCCTCAGAAAGGGAACCCATCGCGTTGAATTTGGAGATGGTCTCCTGGAAAAGCACGGGATCCTCTCCGAAGAGGGTATTGATAAGGAATACCCTGTCATTGAGCGAGATGGCGCTGATTATGTTCTTCACAGGCATCCCGGGGCGGTCAGTCCTCCATGCCTGTTTCTCCGCCATGACATCCATCACAGCGGTGTCAGCCTTAGCCGTGTCCAGAATAGCCTTCCCCGGTTCCGCAGGAGCAACCGAGGATTTCAGGCCGGCCTCTTCCGGCAAATCCTCAACCCCAGGGATGGAGATGTCGATCGGCGTGTCATCAACCGGGGCTATGTCAATCGCCTCCTCCGGCTCGTCAGCAGGAAGGTCCTGTGACTCAGAAAGATCCTTCGCTTCGCCCAGAATGACATCAGCCTCAACCTCAGCGGGGCCAGGATGGACTTGGTCGTCCTCAAGCGGCTGACCGGCGACTTCCGGCTGACCGGCATCTACCGGTAACGCCTTGACCTGCTCCTCGAGGAGAGACAACTCATTCTTCAAAGACTCTATCCTCTCCAGGAGAGCGGCTATTGTTTTCTCATCTATATTTCTCATAAAACTATTATTTGCTATCTTTGTACAGAACGTGAAATCCTTACAAATCTAACGAAATGTTTTCAGAAAACATAAAAAAAGCCGGAGAGATCGAGGTGATCTGCGGCTCCATGTTCTCGGGAAAGACCGAGGAGCTGATCCGCAGGATCCGCAGGGCGAAATTCGCCAATCTCAAGATCGAGATATTCAAGCCCACGATAGACACCCGTTACTCTGAAGACGATGTCGTATCCCACGATTTCCATAAGATTCCTTGCCATGCCGTGAAAGATCCGAAGGAGATGCTGAACGTGGCGGATGACGTGCAGGTAGTCGGCATCGACGAGGCACAGTTCTACGACATGTCTCTTGTCGAGGTGGCGCAGGAACTTGCGGACAGGGGGAAAAGAGTGATCATTGCCGGACTGGACACTGATTATCTAGGTAAGCCTTTCGGTCCCATGCCTTATCTGATGGCTGTGGCTGAGGAGGTGCGTAAAGTTCACGCGATTTGTGTCAGATGCGGCAATCTCGCCAATCACTCTCACCGGCTGTCGAACAGCATGGAACTCGTAGTCCTGGGTGAGAAAGACGCCTACGAGCCACTCTGCCGAGATTGCTACAACAAAGTAATGGCCGAGGAGGCCGCACGACACGCCAGCGAGGCCTAACCCCTGGGATGATGCTCAAGGATAGCTCTCTGCCAGGTCGAGCTATCTATATGCGTATATATCTCGGTAGTGAGAATACTCTCATGGCCGAGCATTTCCTGGACAACCCTCAAGTCAGCCCCATTCTCAATCAAATGAGTCGCGAAACTGTGACGGAAGGTGTGAGGTGATATCTCCTTGTTAACTCCAGCCGCCATAGCCTGGTTCTTTACCATGTTGAATAGCGCCACCCGGCTAATGGCCTTTCCGAAACGATTGAGAAACAATATGTCGTCGTATTGTGGAGAAGCCGGATCCGGACGGACAGCCATATACTCCCTCACTGCCGCGGCGGCCATCTCCCCCATCGGGACTATCCTCTCTTTGTCACCCTTGCCCACGACGCGGACAAAGCCCTCGTCAAGATACACGTTGGAAATCTTCAGTCCCACAGCCTCCGAGACCCTAAGCCCGCAACCATAAAGAATCTCGAGTACAGCCTTATCCCTTTTCCCCGTCCATTTCGAGAGGTCGACAGAGTCGATAATCGCGGTAACCTCATCGACAGACAAAACCTCCGGAAGATATCTTCCCAGTTTTGGGGAATCGACAGGATCACAAGGGTTGTCTTTCCGGTCACCTTCCATGACCAGCCAATCGAAAAAGGAGCGGAGAGAGCTCAGGAGCCTCGACTGGGACCTCTTGGAAAGTCTCGCGTTTGCCGAGAGATAATCCAGGATCTCTTGCGTGGAAACCGTTGACGGTTCCGAGGTCACGTGGGAGAAAAAACTTTCCACGTCGGAAGTGTACGCCTCCACCGTGTTCGGAGACAACGACCTCTCAATTCTCAGGTAATATGAGTAATCCGAGATAATCTTGTGCGTAAGATCCATTATAGTGTTCTGTATTTATCGCCGTACTCCAGTTGCTGAGCAAGGTAATCCTCAACCGGAACTAACTCATAATCAACAGTATTCCCATCCATAACCACTGGTGCTATATCCGGATTGACAAATCCCCCGTATGGCCTCAGCCCAAGAGCTTGGTATCGTTCCCTGACCTCTTTGTGAAGGTCTGGATCAATTTCCATGGCATAACGTTCGATCAACTCTTTACCCGCCTCGTGATCGCCTTCCGATTTTATCCTCTGGACTTCAGCCAATAGCTCGGCGAATAGCCTCCTCAGAGCCAGGAAATCATTAACCGCAAAATATGTTTTCCCATCCCGGATTTTCTTCTCTATCACATTGGAAGACAAGCCTTTCTCGTAACACCACTGAGCTATCAGCTTACGGTTTTGCATGTGGGCCTCAGTGTTTTTCTTTCCAAGCTCGACCCTTGAGAACTGAACGAAAAGCCCATTCCTTATATAACCGGAATATGCCGGTTTCCACGCCTCGGAATCAGGCATGATACCTAACTCGACAAGCTTGGGGTCGGCTATATAATATAGCCCGAAAAGGTCAGCCCTGGCTTCCTCCAAAGCGCTCTGATATTCCCCCAGGGCATTTGGAGAGACACCTGGTAGCAGCTGCCCTGATCCATGACCGAGACACTCGTGAAGATCGGTGTGGATCTCATCGTCATAGCTGCCATACTTTTTATAAGCGTCTATCTCGGATTGATCAAAAGCGAATTCCGCCAAAGCGCTCTTGGGAGCCTCCAGAGCCGCTTTATCGTATGCCCTGGTAATATTGGCGATCGTCACCGACTTGGAGCCATATTCACTCCGGATCCAGTCAGCGTTCGGGAGATTGATCCCTATCGGGGTCGACGGATATGTCGCGCCACCAAGGGTAACAGCTGTCACCACCTTGGCGGTGACTCCCTTGACATGAGGTTTCTTGAAACGGGAATCCACCGGGGAGTGATCCTCAAACCATTGGGCGTTGGAACTCAGGGTCTCCGTCCTGGCGGATGCCTTCTCATCCTTTATATTCACATATCCCTCCCACGTGGCCTTGCGCCCAAGAGGGTCGTCATAATCCTCGATAAACCCGTTTATGAAATCAACTTTGCCGGAGGTCTCCCCTGTCCAAAGGATACTGAATTCATCCCATGTACGAAGATCACCCGTCCTGTAATAATCAATCAGAAGGCTTAACGCTTTGCACTGCCTCTCATTCTCCGCATACTCGCGGGCTTTTTCCAACTCATTGATTATCTTGTCTATAGCCGCACCGTATATGCCACCTGACCGCCAAGGCTTCTCCACCAACTTCCCATTCTCCTTCACCACTTTGGTGTTAAGCCCATATGATACCGGCCTTGGATCGCCTGGCGCCTCAAGAGCTGAATAATAGTTCTCGACCTCCTCCCTCGTAACCCCGGAGTAGAAATTCACTGATGACTGAGCGACAATGTCACCTTCCTTCGAGACAGACCGTCGGACGGGGAACAAGTCTTTGGAATAAATAACATCCAGCAGCTCTCCAAGACCTTCCGAACATCCCGAATCCTCAGCCAGGGAACGGAAATAATCTTTAGGGCATTGAGGGAAGAACTTGTCCTCAGCATAGTGGTGGTGCATTCCGTTGGAGAAGAACAGACGCTTCGCATACACGATGAAATCTTTGAAACTCTGACAATTCCTGTCTCCGTGGTATTCTTTGAGAATCCTTTCGACCAGGTGTCTGACAGGAAGATTCCACTCGCAGTATTGGTCCCATGTGATATCACGTCCCCATTTGGCCGCCTCAGAGAGGTGGAACGCATAGGCTTTCTGACGAACACTCAACCCCTCCCACCCGGGCACGTCGAACCGCATTATCTTGATGTCAGCGAACTCGTCTATCAAAGTTTTCATGATGTAAATATACGCGATATCCGGGAATTATTTATACATTTGTAAATTAGGAAAAGAAAGACAAGTACAGAGATTATGCGAGTAAAAGGCATATACAATAAGATACTGCGCCTGGCGGTGGTCATTTCGGCCACCCTCACTTTCTCCTTCTGCGACACAAAGGATCCCGACCTCGGAATAGGAGATGATGAGGAAGGAATCAACTTTACTCCACGCGGAAACCGGCAAGCCATGGAGGAGACTCGAAGAGTGCTCCTTTTCTATGAGTGCGGTTTCAACTCCCTCAACTACGATCTTGAGACCAACATGACCGTCGATCTCCCCAAGGGGTATATTCCAGGGAAAGGACGGCATGACGACGTTCTGCTAGTATATACCAAACTCGCTTTAAACGCCAACTACAAGGATGTCCCGTCATATCTCCGGAGAGTTTATAAAGACAACGACGGCAATGTCGTCTCGGACACCCTTAAGACTTATCCGTCCTCAGTCGTGGCTACCTCCGGGGAGACCATGCGGGATGTCCTGAATCTTGTACATTCATCTTTTCCCGCGAAAGGATACGGGATGGTTTTCGCCTCTCATGGTTCGGGATGGCTACCAACAGGGTATTACAACAATCCATCGGCGTTTGAGAGGAACCATAAGCTCAGCGGCAAGCGGATGTCGAAATCCAATCGGGTACTGGAAGTCCCGTCAGGAGATATGGAGCATGACGATCCCTACGCCGGGATGGTGAGGAGCATCGGACAGGACAAGATGGCCTCTGGTGATGTGGAGATGAGCGTGGCTGAATTCACTGAAGGGATTCCATTCCATCTTGATTACCTTCTTTTCGACATGTGCTTCAGCGGAGGCATCGAGATCGCTTACGCGCTCAAGGACAAGGCGGACTATATCGGTGTCTCACCGGCTGAAGTGCTGGCGGCCGGCGCATTCGATTACACCAAGATAACGGATTTCTTGCTTAGAGGGACATCTCCTGATCTGACAGGCCTGTTCAAAGATTCATTCGACAGGTACGACAAACAGACCGGTGACTACCGATCCGCAACCGTCACCCTTCTCAGGACATCGGGTCTTGGAAAGATAGCTGAAGAGTGTGCCAAACTCGTGGCTAACCACTCAGATGCCATCGCTCACGCTCCGGCAAGCCAGATTCAAGGTTATTTCAGACAGGGTAGACACTATTTCTACGACCTCGAGGATATCTTCGTGAAGAGTGGTGTTCCCGAAGCAGACTTGGCAGGACTTCGGAACGCGTTATCCGCCTGTATAATGTACAAGGCGGCCACCCCGTTCTTTATCAGCAGTTTCGAGATCAAGACTTATTCCGGCTTCAGCATGTACCTTCCGTGCGCCGGTACAGCCCTTCTGGACTCTTACTATAAAAACGAGGCTTGGAACAAAGCCATCGAGCTGGTAAAATAATTGCGTATTAAATAATTAATGACTATATTTGCGGCCGCTTAAAAGCGCCGGACGCGCTTTTGGTGCGATGGGGCCCCGGCCTTTCCGGGGTTGAGTAACACATTTTAAACAAAGTTCAATGAAGCATTTCGAGATTAACGGCAAAGTCCGTGAGGTCGGCAACAAAGCCGTCATCAAAGCGATCCGCAAACAAGGTCTTGTCCCTTGCAACCTCTATGGCCAGGGAATGGAGAATGTCCTTTTCACAGTTACAGACAAGGATCTCCAGGGTATCACCAACACCCCCAACTCCTTCATCATCGACATTAAGCTTGACAATGGCAAGGCTTACACCGCCGTCGTCCATGAGCTCCAGTTCCATCCTGTCAAGGACAACTGCCTCCATGTCGATTTCCTCGCCGTCACTGAGGACAAGCCTATCGCTATCAAGGTTCCCGTGGTGGTCAGCGGTCACCCCGTGGGCGTTCAGAAAGGTGGAAAATTCGTTCTCGTGTCCAGATTCATAAAGATCAGCGCGCTGATGAAGGATCTTCCCGACACTCTTGACATCGACGTGACCCCTCTCGACATCGAGAAGAGGATTGTCGCCGGTGACATCAAGCTTGATGGTGTCAATGTGGTCTCCCCTAAGGGTACCATCATTTGCACAGTCAAGGCCACCCGCAACATGTCCGCACAGGCTTCTGATGAAGGCGCTGCTGAAGGTGCTGAGGGCGCTGCTGAGTAAAAAGCGGCCTGAAGTCGATCCTGGTATGAACTATCTTGTCGCTGGTCTTGGTAACATAGGCGCCGAGTACGCTTCAACCAGACATAACATGGGTTTTATGGTATTGGATGCCTGGTCCGAGGCATCCAATGCTTCTTTTAGCACCCAACGTTACGGAGACGTGGCCGAGGTCAGCTTCAAGGGACGGAAGTTCTACCTGCTCAAGCCATCCACATACATGAATCTAAGCGGTAACGCCGTGCGATATTGGATGGACAAGCTCAAGCTGCCTCTTGAGAACCTGGTTGTGGTCTGTGACGACATCAACCTTCCTTTCGGGACTGTGAGGATGCGCAAGAACGGTAGCGATGGAGGGCATAATGGTTTGAGAGACATTGAATACAGGCTTGGGACCACCAGTTGGGCAAGGATCAGGATCGGGGTGGGAAACGATTCCCATCCAGGCAGCCAGGTTGACTACGTGCTGGGTCAGTTCTCCGATGAGCAAAAGGCCGAGATTCCCGAGATTTGCGCCAAAGTGATTGAGGGAATTAAGAATTATTCGACAATCGGTGCGGACAGGGCGATGAACTTCCTTAACTCTCGACAGAAGTAAGGTGTCAGATAGTTTTTTTACTCATTTTTATTTGTTTATTCCTTTTTTTTGCATATCTTGCGAGGTGGATAACGTATGTTGAAATAGTACAAGACATTATATATCAACAACTCACTAAATTTTATAAGAAATGAAAAAGCTTGTCGCACAGATCAAGGAAGAACTTGACGCTTTTGTCGTGAACGCCGACGCTCAGGTTGAAAAAGGTAACAAGGCCGCCGGTGCCCGCGCGCGTAAGGCTGCCCTCGAACTCATGAAGGATCTCAAGGAGTTCAGGAAAGTTTCCGTCGCCGAAGCTAAGAAGTAATTCACTACTAACTATTTACAAGCGGCCACCATCAAGGGGGCCGCTTTTTGTTGATGAGACGGTCTTTTTTCACATTATTATTGGCAATCCTCCTTGGGATCCCGGCCGCCGGGACATCTCCCAGGAAGGGGGCCTTCCTCATGTATCAGCCTGACGGAACGTCTTTTATGGCGAAGCTCCATGGTGATGAATTCATGAAGGTCCTCACCACGGCTGATGGTCACGCTGTGGTCAAAGATGAGGACGGGTATTACCATTACGCCACATTCAGGACTGACGGTTCAAGGATTAGTTCCGGCTACAGGATTGGCGGCAAAGCTCCCGCAGACATACTTGATGCGAGTCACTCTATTCCATGGACAATCTTGAAAGACAAGACTAAGGCGGTTCGGATGGACAGGCGTGAATCCGTCCGATTCCATCCGGCCACGAGATTATCATCACCAACAAAAAGGCACTGCATCGTAATCCTCGCCCAATTCCAGGACATAAGCTTCACAGGAGGTGAGGCCAGGCGCTCAGATCTCGTGAATTTAATAACAAAAGAGGGCTCCAAAAGCGTCCTGGACTATTTCAATGACCAGTTCCAAGGTCAATACGAGTTCAACTTCACTATAGGTCCTATAGTCACGCTTTCAAAGAACCATGACTATTACGGGAAGAACGACGAAGACAAAGCCGGGCAGGACATGCATCCTCAGGAGCTTGTCCGGGAGGCTTGCGTCCTTTCCAACCCGCAAGTGGATTTCTCACGCTACGATGATGACGGTGACGGGATTGTGGACAACGTATTCGTGATAGTGGCGGGAAAGAGCGAGGCCGAGGGAGCCGACTCTGATTACATGTGGCCTCACCAGTGGTATGTCCCCGATCTGACTTTGGACGGGAAGAGGATACGCACCTACGCCCTCTCCACCGAGCTGACCGTAAAAAGCCAGAACAGCGGAGGACAGCTTGTATGGGGACTTTGCGCGATCGGAACATTCTGCCACGAGTATTGTCACACTCTCGGACTGGAAGACTACTACGACACAGACGAGGAAGGGAGCGGAGGCATGTCGAAAGGAATGTGGAGCTCCACATCCTTGATGGACGGCGGAAATTTCAATGATAATGGTAATACGCCTCCATATTTCAACGCCATTGACAGGCACCTCCTCGGAATAGGCAAGCCTGAGGATATGGCTATAGGGACTTATACTCTCGAGCCTGTAAACAAAAACGGCCGTTATCTGGTACTCGATAACCCCTCGAACCCTGACGAGTTCTTCCTTTTCGAGTGCAGGGCAAAAAAAGAATGGGACGCCTATATCGGAGGTTCGGGATTGGCCATTTACCATGTGGATATGACCACTAATGAGGCCGGTTGGTCAGATGACGCCGGCAAGACTGTCACCGCGGAGTATCGATGGGAGAACAATGAGATCAACTGCAACCCCTCCTTTGAATGCGCCGACATGGTTGAGACCTCAGCAGACGCTATGGATGTCAGGCAGGCTTTCTTCCCGTACAAGAACATTTCCTCATTCAACATCAATTCGTCGCCAGCTTTCAAGTTCAATGACGGTACCCTCTCACCATTCGCCATTTCAGGCATCAAGGTCTCGGGAGACAATGTGAGTTTCACTGTCTACAACAGTTCAGATATAGTACCAAAAGCGACAGACGTGCTCACAGAGGTCTATCAAGACGCCGCCATCCTGACATGGAAGTCAGACGTGGAGGACTATACCGGAGACGCCATCGTGTCTTGGGGAAAAACCTCAGGGAATGTCAAGACCGAGCGGATAAGGCCTTATAAGAATGGGAAGTATTCGATCACTTTGGAAGGTCTCTCCCCCACCACGCCATACACTGTGGATATCTCATTCGACAGGAATGGAGTGGCCGGAGATATAGTCTCCTGCGATTTCCTCACAAAAGCCCTGCTATCTGGCGGACAGCCATATATTTTCCTTGATTATCTCTCCGGTTCCAGAATCGGCGGTAAGTTCCCCTCAGGATCAGGATTGCCCTTGAGGGTATATAACGCCGTTGGAGAAAAGGTCAGCTGGAGCTATGACGGAACTCAGATCCAAACTGACGGCAGCGGCTATTTCCACCCCGCCAAATCAGGAGTACTGAAGGCTGTGGTATACCACTCTGACGGCACCCAGGATATCCTGTATAAAGAGATAATACTGCAATGATGAAAACCCTATCAATATTCACTGCCATCCTTTTTCTGGCGGTAATGTTCTCCTCTTGCGACAGGACTCTGGAGCCAGACAGCTCATTTATAGGCGGCTCAAACATAGAGCTTTCCGTAGGTGGCAGCGTTGTGTACAAGTACGACCCTGCCAGCTGGCAGCTTGGTTATAACTCTTCCAAAAAGGAATTCCGGGTTTTCGATGACTCAATGAAGAACTACTACACGGTCACATGTTCCTCTCTCCCCTCCTCGACAGGACAGAAGCTGGAAGCCACAGTGACCTGGTCCTCAGGTAGTTCCATCCAAACCATGAAAGGCAAGTTCGAAGTCGCCAAGGTCCAGGGAGACACATACTGGCTATGGTGCGGAGATAAAAAAACACGGACGGGTGTCACCGTCCGCATTTTAAGGTAATTCCTATTTCTTTAGCAGTTCTTCTATGTGCTCGGCGTAGTCGAGAGTCGTGTCAAGATAGAAAACGATCTCTGGGACAATCCTGAGCTGTCTTCCGACTTGGCGGCCAAGAGCACCGCGAAGCTCTCGGATGTTGTCGTTCAGGATTTTCATCACTTCTTCCGCTTTGGCGGAAGGGAATATGCTCACATAGGTCTTAGCTATAGAGAGGTCGGGACTGACCCTAACCTCGCTGACAGTGACCATGGCACCTCCGAAGAAGGCCATGCCTTTGCCGCGGATGATCTCGGCGAGATCCTTCTGAATCTCACGAGCGACCTTCAGCTGTCTTGTCGTGGCCTGCTTTTCCATAATTATATAATATTAATAATGAAATAGTTCTTCTTTCCTTTCTGGGCAAGGATATACTTCCCGTCCACTATGTCTTTCTCTGAGATCTGGTACTCGATGTCTGTGATCTTGTCCTTGTTGATGGACACACCGTTACCGACGGTCATCTTCCTGGCCTCGCCCTTTGACGGGAACACCTGTGTCTTTACCGCCAGGAAGTCGAGGATATTGCAAGGAAGCTCATTCCTGGGCACATCGAAGGTGGGCACACCCGCGAAAACCGCCAGGAATGTCTTCTCGTCCAGCTTGCGGAGTTCGTCGGAAGTTGAGTTTCCGAAAAGCATCTTGGAAGCGGAGACAGCGTTATCATATTCAGCTGACCCGTGGATCATAGTGGTTATCTCCTTGGCCAGAAGCTGCTGTAGGGTCCTGCGCCCGGGATCGGCGCGATGCTCGGCGATGGCCGCCTCGACAGTCTCCCTGTCCAGCATCGTGAATATCTTAATGTACCTCTCGGCGTCCTCGTCGCTGACATTGAGCCAGAACTGATAGAACTCGTAAGGTGATGTCTTCTCAGGGTCAAGCCAGATGTTGCCCTTCTCGGTCTTGCCGAATTTCGTTCCGTCAGCCTTTTTGACAAGCGGGCATGTGAGGGCGAACGCGTCGGTCTTGCCGAGAATCCTGCGGATGAGCTCGGTACCAGTGGTGATATTGCCCCACTGATCGCTTCCGCCAAGCTGAAGGCGGCAACCCATGTGCTCATAGAGCCAAAGATAATCGTATCCTTGAAGCAGCTGATAGCTGAACTCAGTGAAGGACATGCCCTCACGGGACTCGTCGGAAAGACGTTTCTTCACAGAATCCTTTGCCATCATGTAATTGACGGTGATATGCTTGCCGATGTCACGGATGAAATTCAGGAATGAATACCCCTTCATCCAGTCGTAGTTGTTGACAAGCTCGGCTTTGTTAGGGGCGTCAGAATCGAAATCGAGGATCCTGGAGAGCTGCGCGCGGATGCCCTTGATGTTGTGAAGAAGGGTCTCCTCGTCAAGGAGTTTGCGCTCCTGCGACTTCATCGAAGGGTCTCCAATCATGCCGGTCGCGCCACCGATCAAGGCGATAGGCTTATGACCGCACTGCTGGAAGTGCCTGAGTATCATTATACTGACAAGATGACCAATGTGCAATGAGTCAGCCGTCGGATCGATTCCGACATATGCTGCCTGTGGGCCTTCCATGAGTTTTTCCTCTGTCCCGGGCATGATGTCCTGGATCATGCCTCTCCATCTGAGTTCCTCTACGAAATTCTTCATCTTATTTATAAAAATCTTTTTGCTCTTTAAAATCTCGCGAATTTAGGTAAAATAAGTTAAATTTGCAGATTGTAAAGAAGATTAACCTCTTGAAATTAACAACTAAACATCAAAGAATATGAGAAAGAAAATCGTCGCTGGTAACTGGAAGATGAACACCAACCTCCAGGAAGGTGTTGAGCTCGCCAAGGCTGTCGCCGCCAAATCTGTAGAGACTCCTGAGAATGTCGGTCTTATCGTGGCCGCTCCTTTCACCCACCTCTGCGCTGTCGCTGAGGCTGTGAAGGGCTCAAAGGTTGAGGTTTCCGCCCAGAATTGCGCTGACCATGAGAAAGGAGCCTACACAGGTGAGGTCTCCGTCGGCATGCTCACTTCTGTAGGTTGCCAGTGGACTATCCTCGGTCACTCCGAGAGAAGGCAGTACTACGGTGAGACTGATGAGAAGCTTGTCGAGAAGGTCAAGCTCGCCCTTGGGGCTGGCCTTGGTGTAATTCTCTGCGTCGGAGAAAACCTTGACGAGAGAGAGGCAGGCAAGCACTTCGAGGTTGTCACCAGCCAGATAGAGAACGTGCTGTTCCAGTTCACAGCCGATGATATGGCCAAGATCGTCGTCGCCTACGAACCCGTCTGGGCCATCGGTACCGGCAAGACCGCCACAGCCGAGCAGGCTGAGGAGATTCACGCTTGCATCCGCAAGGTCCTCGCCGGCAAATTCGGTGAGACCGTCGCCGAGGATACCATCATACTCTACGGTGGGAGCTGCAAGCCTTCCAACGCCAAGGAGCTCTTCGCACAGAAGGACATCGACGGTGGACTGATCGGTGGAGCCGCCCTCAAGGCTGACGACTTTATCGCCATCGCCCAGAGCTACTGATTTCCCTGTCAGTCACACATTGAAAAGAATCTGTTTCGTTGTCAACCCGCTTTCAGGCGGGAAGGATAAAGGATCCATTCTTAAGGCCATCGCGCGACACGACTTCGCGTATGAGACCGTATTCACTAAACGTCCCGGCCATGCCACCGAGATAGCCCGTTCCACCGATGCCGACATCGTGGTAGCGGTAGGTGGGGACGGGACGGTTAGCGAAGTGGCTCAGGGGCTTATCGGGACGGATAAGACCCTGGGTATTATTCCTTGTGGCAGTGGTGACGGCCTGGCGCTTCATCTGGGGATAAGCAGGAAAACCGAGGCCGCCCTCAGGATACTTGAGGAAGGTATTACCGCATCGATGGATTACGGACTCGTTGATGGTGCACCCTTCTTCTGCACGACTGGCGTCGGCTTGGATGCCGAAGTCGCCTGGCAGTTTGACAAGGCCAACCGACGCGGTCTATGGACCTATATTTCCCTTGCCTGGAAAATATGGCGGCACTTCACCCCAGACACATACACCATTGATGTGGATGGGGAGAGGATGGTCACCCCAGCCGTTATCGTAACGGTCGGGAACGCCAATCAGTGGGGCAACCAAGCGAGAATATGCTCTTTGGCTTCGCTCACAGACGGAATTCTGGACGTGACGATCGTCAAGCCATTCCGTACATGGGAGATCCCGGCGTTAGCCACCCGTCTGCTTACAGGATTCGCCCATAAAAGCCGCCGTACGTTGATGCTTCAAGGAAAGAAAGTCACCATCCACCGCTCTTCGATGGGGCCAGCCCACCACGACGGAGACCCCTGCATGAAAGGGACAGAACTCACTGTTGAAGTCGCCCCTGCCGCATTGAGGGTCATAGTTCCCAAAGGGAGAAAAATCTGATTGGAGATGAACAAACAAAAAGTCACTGACTGGTTCGCTTTTTTCGCGCCACGCTTTCTATGCCTAACATTGGTATTGGGCTTTCTGATCCGGATTGTCCTGATTCTTCATCCCCTTACTGTGGTGGATTGGGGCTGGACCGACTGGCTGAAGATTTTCGGGCTTGGTTTCCTTAACGACCTGGCTTTCACAGCTATCGCGTTAGTGCCAGCCTTCATTTTCCACTCTTTCCTGACGGATGACAAGTACCGCAAGCCATATAAATGGATATTGTGGGGAGACATGACCCTTTTGACCGCTTATGTCCTTTTATTCAATGACATCACTGACGAATATGGCGGTCCGCTGCCGAGGATTGTAAATGCCGTTCTCGCTCTCCTTTGGATTTGCTTGACAATCAAGGTGTTTGTGCCGAAAGTCCGGAAAGGCTGGCGGACAGCCGCCATCTGGATAATGATGATGTTATACGTTTGCTGCGCCATCACCATAGCTATCAGCGAGGTCGTGTTCTGGAGTGAATTCGGCGTACGGTTCAACTTCATCGCTGTTGATTATCTGGTTTATACCAACGAGGTAATCGGCAACATCTTCGAGTCTTATCCAATGTTCTGGATAATATTGGCCATGCTCTTGGTGTCTGGGGGGATCTGCTGGTGGATGACCAGAGGAAAGGATGTGAATCAAAGCGGGATCTCCAGCTGGAAGAGGTGGGGCATGACTCTGGCTGCCCTTGCGGCCGCATGCGTTGTAAGCTATGGTTGGTTGCACCACGGTTACCGGCATTTCGGCGGAGAGAATCTCTTCGCCACCCAGATACAGGAGAACGGTTGCTGGGACTTCCTGGAGGCATTCGCATCCAACGAGCTGGACTACGAGCAATTCTATGCGATGATTCCGTCGGATGAGGCGGAGACTCTCAAGAGGCTGATGAGCGGCCAGGATGAGAATGGGACACAAATCATCAGGGACAGCCTGCCACCAATCAAGAAGAATGTGATTCTGATCACGGTTGAAAGCCTCAGCGCGGATTTCCTAACCCGTTACGGCTCCACATACGGGATCACCCCATGTCTGGACGCCCTGCTGGAAGAAAGCCTTGTATTCGACAACCTTTACGCCACCGGCAACCGTACTGTCCGAGGACTGGAGGCTGTGACTCTTAACATCCCGCCATCCTCCGGCGAGAGCCTGGTCAAGCGGCCAGACAATACCGGATTATACTCAACGGGAGAGGTGTTCCGTCAGAACGGCTACCATACCAGCTTCATCTATGGTGGCGACAGTTATTTCGATAATATGGGGACATTCTACGGCAACTGTGGATATGACATTGTCGACAAGAAGACCTATGACAAGGACGCTATCGCATTCTCAAACATCTGGGGTACTTCCGATGAGGATTCCTACCGTGAGGCGATGCTGAGATTCGACACTTCCTGGGCGTCAGGGGAACCATTCTTCGCCCAGATAATGACCATTTCCAATCACCGGCCATACACTTATCCAGAAGGCCGGATCCAATACGATGGCAATCCTATGAGCCGTCATGCCGCGGTCAAGTATACCGACTGGGCCATCGGGCAATTCCTCTCTGAAGCTTCCGGAAAGCCATGGTTCCCTGAAACAGTTTTCGTCATTATGGCCGACCACTGCGCGTCTTCAGCCGGAAAGACCTCACTTCCTATGGACTGCTACCATATCCCGGCATTGATCTACTCGCCTGGATTTATCGAACCTCGCCATATTGACAAAGTGTGCTCGCAAATCGACATCATGCCGACTTTGATGTCAATGTTGCATCTCTCGTATGAGGCTCCTTTCTATGGAAGGAATATACTCGCAGACGATTTCAAGGAGCGGGCCTTTATGGCCACATATCAGGACCTGGGTTATTACGCTGACGGGGTTCTGACCGTGCTCTCCCCCGTACGCCGTTTCCAGCAGTTCGCCGTGACTCAGCGAGACGGTTGGGTTTACGACGAGGAGTTGATGGATATGACCAGGGATGACGTCCTGAAGGAAGCCCAGGCTTTCTATCAGAGCGTGAATCTGGCTTTCAGCAAGAAATAGATATCAGAGGGCAAGGACCGAGTCTGAATAGGCCGCCCCGTCGTGGATGTCGTGGGTGGAGAAGATGATCGTGGTTGCCGTCTCATGAGCAAGTCGCTGAAGGGCACTCAACACCATCGCCCTGTTTTCCACGTCCAGAAACGCTGTCGGCTCGTCAAGCATCACCACATTCGCTTTCCTGGTCAGGGCAGCCGCGACACAAGCTTTCTGGAACTCGCCGTCGCTGATCCTACTCAGATCCTTATATGCCAGCGACTCCAGCTTCATAACCTGGATAGCATCATCCACACGGCTCTCGGCCATTCTGTCCAGCTTTTTGAAAGCTCGCGCTTCGGCGAGCATCCCGGTCCGCACGAAATCGATGACCGTGAATCCTTTGACCTTGGGAATTCTTGTGGGGACCAGAATCGCCTCTCCTCCTTTCTCGATGGTTCCTGACAACGGCTTCAACAATCCGGCGATTGTCTTCATCAATGTGGTTTTTCCGCTTCCGTTCCTCCCGCGGAGCATGACACATTCCCCGTCGGCATAGGTGAAGCTCAAGGGCCCGGCGACAGCTCTCCCAGGAGAGTATCCTAATAATATGTCAGTCGCCTTGATCATCTCTTCAGAAGAATGTAAAGAATTATTGGAATGCCGATTATCGCCATTGTGCTGCCCACGGGAAGCGGCCTGCCGAACACTTGTGAGAGGATGTCCGCTGACAGTGATAGGCCGGCACCGGTAAGCAGAGTGACCGGGATGGTCTTAATATGTACCGAGGTGCCTGCGACAGCCCTGGCTATGTGAGGGGCGACTATGCCGACAAAACCAAGCGGCCCGCAAAAAGCTGTCACCGCACCGGCCATCAGGCAACTCCCTATCATGGAAATATTCCTTGTACGGGATGGTCTGACTCCCGCCATGGATGAGTAATCCTCGCCAAATAACGCCACATCAAGATGACGGTTATTGAAAAGTGCCAACAAAAGACCTGCTGCAAGAGCGCAGGAAACAATGACTATCCCTTCATAACCGCCCGCTATAAAGCTGCCTGCGGACCAGCTGTAGAAGACCTTGAGGCTCTCAGCGTTAGCTGAATATTCAAGGATCGCGGTCAAAGCGCTGAACACGAATCCGAGCATCACACCGAAAATAAGAAGCGTGGTGGCGTTCATCATCCTCGAGGCGACAATCACAACTAACGCGGAGGTCAGCAGAGCCCCTATGAAAGCGGCAGAGACAACCGTGAGGCCGGAAAACAATCCGGGCAGAGAAGTTCCTACCAGCAAGGTGGCCACAGCCGCTCCTGTGCCCGCACCAGCACTCACACCCATTATATGAGGATCTGCGAGAGGATTCCTGAAAATTGTCTGCATCTGGAGTCCAGCCAGGGCAAGGGATGCTCCAGCTAGAAGGGACATAAGCATCCTTGGCAGACGTAACTTAGTGAAAATCACTTGTCCTGGAGCCCCGAAACCTGCTCCCCCGCATAGCAGATCCATCACCGCCAGGAAGGCGACGACCAAAACCAGGATAGCGACAACTGACGGATAACGGTTCTTCATTAATAGACTATGCGGGAAAAAGACTGTCAAATATACGTATTCTCACCGAGAATGCAACCAGATTGCTATTCTCTAGCTATCGAGAAAGGTGAGACGCTAATTCTTTGCTCATACTGCGTCACTTTTGAAGATCCTCTCAGGCCATACTATAAGAAGGCCTTGCCTCTCTGAATCTTAATCTCGATACTATCTCCATCCCCCCCTACGAAAGGATGGCCATTCACAAGGTCCCCCTAGTCAAATAATCGTTTTTATAACATTATCATTATAAGCACCTGGGCGGCCACCACCCTGAGGAACATAGTCAGAGGATAAACAGTAGCGTAATTGACAGCTATCTTCCCGCCATATAGTTGCTCAGAGAATGAGAGCAACGCCGGATCTGTTGTTCCTCCCGACAAAAGGCCGCAGAGTTTGAAGAAATCCATCTTCATGACAACCCTCGCTATAAAGGAGATTATGGCCATAGGGACTAACGTGATGATCAATCCGTAAAGAATCCAGATATAACCTCCACCTAACAGGCTGGAGACAAATGTTTCCCCGGCCCCGAGACCTACAGCGGCCATAAAGAGTGATATTCCTATCTCACGGATCATCAGGTTAGCGCTGAGGGCGGTGTATGTGGTTATACGTAACTTCGGTCCGAAGTGTCCGAGCAGGATAGCCACAATCAATGGTCCACCAGCAAGGCCCAGTTTGAGAGGCTGCGGCATCCAAGGGAAACGAATCGGAATCATTCCCACCAGTACCCCTAAAACAATTCCAAAGAAAACAGGGACGAGATTCGGCTTCTGGAGCGTCTCAGGAGCATTCCCGACAAGTTTGGCAAGCTGTTCAATAGAGTCCTCCATTCCAACGACCTGTATGCTGTCACCTACCTGGAGAATAATGTCAGGATCAGCCTGAAGCTGAACTCCGGAACGCAGTATCCTGGTCACTGTGACGCCATATTTCTGCCGGATGTCCAACTTCCTTAGGCTAGACCCGGTGATGGCGGATTTGGTGATGGACAGACGTTTGTTTATCAATTTCGAATCAGGGGTGATCCACTCATTCATATCCACCACGCACTCTTCTCCGAAGATGATAGGAACCTTCCCTTTATGATGCACATCAGTTACTATCAGCAACTTGTCACCTTCTTCAAGAGGGATATCCATATCGGGGACAGACACTTTGCCATCCCTCATCATCCGGCTTATCACAAGATGCTCACTATTCACGGTGCCAATGATCTCATGAAGTGACTTGCCGAAGACAGCTGGATTCTCCACCCTACATGCCAGACGGAAAGCTTTGGAATCACTTTCTTCACCCCGCTCAGACTTCTCTTTCTCCTTCTCAAGATTCACCTTGAAAACAGACTTGCTTATTATCACAACCGCGATAGCTCCAAGAACACCGAGCGGGTAAGCCACAGCATAGGCTGACGCTATACCGGCGGAAGCCGCGGCCGCACTTTCCGGGGCCCCTCCTGTGGCGATCGTGGCGTCAACAAGCGTCTGTTGAGCCGCTCCCAGGCCGGGAGTGTTAGTCACGGCGGCGGACATGATACCGGTCATTATGCCCAAATCCTCCCCTGTGATGAGATGAATTATAAAAGTGGTGATCACCGCCAGCAAAACAAGCCCGATAGCGAGCAGATTCATAGGAAGGCCATCCTTCTTGAAAGACCGGAAAAAACCAGGACCTACCTGGAGTCCAATCGCGAAGACGAAAAGGATGAGCCCGAAATCCTTGATGAAAGACAGCATCGTGGGATTGATACGCAGCCCAAAATGACCAAGCAGGATACCCATGAAAAGGATCCACGTAGTACCCAAGGATATTCCTTTCAACCTGAAACGCCCGAGATACAAACCTGAGGCGATCACGAGTGCGAGAATCAAAATGGCACCAGCCGTGCCTCCATCCGTAAACAACTTTATCATACAGTTCGCGAATTTACTTAAAAAAAGGCTGACATTAACTCATGGAGGTAAAGGGATTTGTTGGTTATCCGGTGATTTATCATTACATTTACGGAAATCAAACTAACCGTCATGAAACAATCAACAATCATTCTCGCTGCCGCTATCACTTTTTTATTCAGCGGAGTGGCGTCAGCGCAGCAGAAAGCGGATCCAAAGGGAGGAATATCCCCTGAGATGCTCAAGGAAATCCGTACTGGATATGAGGGCACGGCGTCTGACAAGGCCATAAAGAACGCCCTCAACACAACCGGCATCGGAGTTCTGGCCGCCAATTCGGAGAACATAGCCATGATCGACACCCATTTTTCCGACATGGTCAAGACAAAGGGAATAACTGACCAGAAATCGTCCGGACGCTGCTGGCTATTCTCCGGTTTGAATGTGTTGAGAGCCAGGATGATTGACAAATACGACCTGGGTCCTTTCACTTTTTCCCAGAATTACTGCTTCTTCTACGATCAGCTTGAGAAAGCGAACTTGTTCCTCCAAGGTGTCATCGACACAAAAGACAAGGGCTTCGATGACCGTGAGGTGGATTGGCTATTCAGCAACCCTATCGGAGATGGCGGTCAGTTCACTGGTGTAGCCAACCTGATCATGAAATACGGTGTGGTTCCATCTGATGTCATGCCCGAGACTTATAGCGCCAACAGCACAGGTCAGATGCGCACCCAGATCGCGACCAAGCTCCGCGAGGATGGCCTTAAACTCAGGGATGCCAAAGCAAAGGACTGCCAGACCCTCAAGACCCAGATGCTCAAGGAGATATACCGCATGCTTGTCCTATGCCTCGGAGAGCCTCCGCAGGAGTTCGAATACACCATGCGCGACTCCAAGGACAAAGTCATCAGCACTAAGAAATACACTCCCTTATCTTTTTATAACGAATGGGTTGGTGTCGACCTCAACAACAGCTATGTGATGTTGATGAATGACCCTTCCAGGGAATATGGAAAGGTTTATGAGATAGCGTATGACCGCCATGTCTACGACGGACAGAACTGGGTTTACCTCAACGTCCCGGTAGAGACCATCAAGGATATCGCCATCGCTTCGATCAAGGACAACACGGCCATGTACTTCTCCTGCGACGTTGGCAAGTTCAGCGACAGGCAGAAAGGCACCCTTGACCTCGCCAACTTCGACTATGGCTCACTTTTCGGGACCACGTTCCCCATGGATAAGAAGCAAAGGATCATGACTCACGCCAGTGGCTCCTCCCACGCCATGACTCTCATCGCCGTTGACATCAAGAACGGAAAGCCCGTCAAGTGGATGGTTGAGAACAGCTGGGGTGCGACAAGCGGTTACAAAGGTAACATGATCATGACCGACGAGTGGTTCAACGAATACATGTTCCGTCTTGTGGTCGAGAAGAAATATGTCCCCGAGAGCCTGAAGGCCCAGCTTGCCCAAAAGCCTATCCTACTCCCTGCTTGGGATCCCATGTTCATGCCTGAAGAATAGAACCCAACATCCCCGATGCCTCGTAAAATATTCTTCATCGACGGACACGCTCTCGTGTTCAAGATGTATTACGCCTTCCTCCGGAGGCCAATGGTCAACTCCAAAGGAGCGGACATGTCCATCCTTTATGGGTTCACGAAATATGTGCTGGAGCTCATTGAAAGGGAGCAACCAGACTACCTGGCTGTCGCTTTCGATCCCCCGGGAGGGACTTTCAGAAACAAGATGTACCCGGAGTACAAGGCCAACCGGACAGAGACCCCGCAACTTGTGATCGATGCTCTCGAGCCCCTTCAAGGACTCTGCGAGGCCATGAATATACCCACCTTGATGATGATGGGATACGAGGCTGACGATGTGATCGGATCGATGGCCAAAAGATGCGCCCGGGAAGGCCTGGACGTTTACATGGTCACCCCAGACAAGGATTATGGCCAGCTTATCGATGACCATATCTGGCAGTACAAGCCCGGAAAGGCGGGAGGTGACAACGAGATTCTCGGAGTGAAGGAGATTCTTGAGAAATACGGAATCCAATCCCCCGCCCAAGTCATAGACATGCTCACGATATGTGGCGACACCGCCGATAACGTACCCGGTGTCAAGGGCGTTGGTGAAGTAGGCGCAGGCAAGCTTGTCGCCAAATACGGCTCAGTCCAGGGCATCTACGATCATCTCGGTGAGTTGTCTCCCAGGCAGCAAGCCATGTTTGAGGAGGCAAAAGGGCACATTGGCCTCAGCCATGATCTTGTCACCATCAAGACAGACATCGATGTCCCGGTAGCCACCGAGGACATGAAGGTTGACAAAGCCTATGGGCCTGCCCTAGCTGATCTTTTCGAGAAGTACGAGTTCAACTCATTACAGAGGTTCTTAAGCCATGTCGCAGCCACTACAACCGAAGAGAAACAGTTGGAAATCAGCAAGGTGACTCCATCCAAAGTCATCACCGCCGCAAAGAGATCGGGTGTCTGCTCGGTAATCGCTGACAGGGCTCGTGTGATTGTCTCGGCCGCCTCCGGATCCGGCGAGGGATTCCTAGTCGCGGAAGGTGGCGCGAAAGCCTTCTCAGCACTCCTTGAGGACGATGGGGTTGCCAAGCGAGGAGACGATCTCAAGCGCCAGATTAACACACTGGTGAGCGCGGGAATAACCTTAAACGGAGCTCTGCAGGACATAGGCCTGATACACTACCTTATTGACCCGGAGAAGAGTCACAAAGTGGAAGTGTTGTCCCAAAGCCTTCTTGGAATCCCTCTTGAGACCAGCTCCAGTGCCGAAGAAGCCAAGACAGGATCACTATTTGACGAGATACCGTCAGAAGATGCCGGCACGGACAGAAGCAGGGAGGCCGCCATCCTTCTTATGCTTGGGGATAAGTTGGACAATGAGCTTTCCAACAAGGGTTTGAAAGAACTCTACACGTCCATGGAGGAGCCACTGATCCGGGTCCTCTCAAAAATGGAGAGAAACGGGATCAGGGTGGATCTCGGCTCACTGAAGGACTACACGGCCCACCTCCAGGCGGAGATGGTGGAGAGAGAGAAGAAAGTCAAGGAAATGGCCGGCGAGCCAGCCTTGAACGTCTCTTCCCCGAAACAAATCGGCGAGATTCTTTTCGACAAGCTTAAGCTTTTGTCTAAACCAAAGAAAAACGCCAACGGGACCTATTCCACGGATGAGACCACCTTGCTGGACATAGCCGACAAGCATCCTATAGTGGACGAGATACTCGAATTCAGGGCGGTGAAAAAGCTCCTCTCAACTTACATCGAGCCGTTCCCCTCGTATATCGACCCCACGGACGGAAAAGTCCATACCACATTCAATCAGGCTCTCACGGCCACCGGAAGGCTCAGTTCCTCCAATCCGAACCTACAGAACATACCTATACGCACGGACCGGGGACGTGAGATCAGGAAAGCTTTTGTCCCGAGTGCCAAAGACGGCTTGATCATGTCGGCCGATTATTCCCAGATTGAGCTGAGGATCATGGCACATCTAAGTTGTGACCAACACCTTATCGGAGCTTTCAAGCGCGGGATCGATATCCATGCGGCAACAGCGGCGAAGATATTCGGAATACCACATGAGGAGGTGACCGCGGACCAAAGACGTATCGCCAAGACCGCCAATTTCGGGATCATGTACGGCATCTCGGCATTCGGTCTCGCACAGAGGCTGCGCATAGGCCGGAAGGAAGCGCAGAAGATCATTGATGACTATTTCGCCGGTTTCCCGTCGATCAGGTCTTTCATTGAGGATACTAAGGAGGCAGCCAGAGAGACTGGCTATGTCGAGACCATCTTCGGTCGAAGGAGATATATTCCCGAGATCAATTCCAAGAACGCCACAATCAGGGCTCTCGCCGAGAGGAACGCCGTGAATGCCCCGATCCAGGGAACGTCAGCTGACATCATCAAACTGGCCATGATTGCCATAGACAGAGAATTGGCAACCAAAGGCTTGAAATCCAAGATGGTACTCCAGATCCATGACGAACTTGTTTTCGACACCATTCCGGAAGAGGTCGACACCCTGAGGCAAATTGTGGTGGAGAACATGGAGAATGTTGTTAAACTGAGCGTTCCGCTCACAGTCGAATGTAATTATGGCGCAAACTGGCTTGAAGCCCATTGATGAGCTGGTGATTCTGGCAAGAAATGGTAACGGTCTGGCTTTCACCGCATTATGGGATCGCCACATCGACCAGCTCCGTTCGTACATCAAGACTCGTTTCAAGAATATCGACGACTATGATGTCGACGACATCTGCTCCCGGAGCTTTGAGAAAGCATTCCGGCAAATCCATAACTACGACGACTCGAAGAGTCAATTCCTCACTTGGCTGTGCACCATAGCCAAGAACACGACTCTCGACACTCTCGACAAAGAGAAACGGATACATCCCAAAAACCAGATAGTATATCTCGACGATGAGACCCAGGCTTCCGGATTGGAGGGAATTCCGGACCAATCCGAGGACGCCTTGCACACTTTGATCAAGACAGAATCAGAGGAAGAGCGTGTCAAGTACATCGATCGCCTTCCGGAGCTATACAGGGAAGTCGCCCGCAAAAGGCTCATTGAAGGCATGAAATACGATGAGATAGCTGAAAATATGGATTTGGAGCTGAACACAGTGAAGACTCGGATCAGACGCGCCAAACAGATAATTGACGCCCTCAGGGCGGACGAAGAGGAGGACGAGGGAATATGATAGATTTCGGCCAATTTGAGGCTATTGTCCAGGAAGCCTTCCCGGAAGTAACTGGTGATCAATTGGATAAGTACCACCAGATGGAGCAGTTATACAAGGACTGGAACTCCAAGATCAATGTCATTTCACGCAAAGACTTAGATGGCATATACGACCATCATGTTCTCCATTCCCTAGCCATAGCATATTACATGAAGGTCCGGAAGACGGAGGATTATTCGCACCTCCTGTCTCCTCAAAACGGGACCCGCATCCTGGACCTAGGCACAGGGGGAGGATTCCCGGGAATTCCCCTCGCGATCATGTTCCCGGAAGTCAGTTTCACCCTCTGTGACTCAATCCGTAAGAAGACTATAGTCGCCTCAGAGGTGGCGGCTAGTCTAGGGCTGAAGAATGTGGAGGTCGTTAACGCCAGAGCGGAGACCCTGCCTGGTCTTTTTGACTACGTTGTGTCCAGGGCTGTTGCCTCTCTCTCCGATTTCTATCCATGGGTCAAGGGCAAATACACCAAAGGTATCCTGTACCTGAAAGGAGGAGATGTCAATGAGGAGATAAACGACATGATGTCTCGCCACAAGATGAGAAAAGGGGCCGTCTCGACATGGCCGGTCGGTTCATGGCTGCAAGACAATTATTTCGAGGGTAAATTCGTGATAAATATTTTGTAATTTTCATTAAAAGGCTTAAATTTGCACTCCCTTTTTGGAAATATAAAAAATAAAAGATATGAAAAGAACATACCAACCCTCAAACCGCAAGCGCGTGAACAAGCACGGATTCCGCGAGAGGATGTCCACCGCCAACGGACGCCGCGTTCTCGCTTCCCGTCGCCGTCATGGCCGCAAGAAACTGACCGTATCATCTGAGGACAGGTGGTAATCGTCAATTGACTCTTACGGCAGGTCCATC
>JAFYYM010000050.1 GCA_017557535.1 Bacteroidales bacterium
CCGGCGTGAAATCCCTCGGGCCGCCATTAAGCCTGGTGAAAGGCAGGATAGTTACGTGATTGGGCTGTGTGCCACCAAAAGCCTGGTATTCGGTTCCGCGAGCCGATTCGTTGCCGATGAGGTTCGGATACGTTCTGCACAGACCGGTGGGCCTGACTGCCTCGTGAGCGTTGACCATAATGTGATGCTTTGCCGCTTCTGTAACAGCATAGAGATAATGGTTTACCATCCACTGTCCGTAATGGTATTCGCCACGAGGAAGAATATCGCCGACATAGCCTGATTTCACGGCATCATATCCATATTTGTCCATCAACTGGTATGCTTTCTCCATGTGGCGCTCATAATTCCTGACAGAAGATGAACTCTCATGATGCATGATTAGTTTGATACCCTTGGAATGGGCATATTCATTCAGGGCCTCGATATCGAAATCCGGATAAGGCGTCAGGAAATCAAATACAGCATCTTTGCTATTGCCGGCCCAGTCTTCCCAGCCAATATTCCAACCCTCAATCAGCAGCGCGTCAAAACCATTTGCCGAAGCAAAGTCGATATATCGGCGCACATTTGCATTATTTGCGCTGTGGCGGCCGTTAGGCTTAGCCGATGAATAATCTGTGACCCCAAGCTTTACAGAAGGATAATCGTCAGTATAAGACCAACTGCCGGCATTGGAAATCATTTCCCACCAGACACCCATATATTTCACAGGGTGGATCCAGGAAGTATCGTCATAAGCGCAAGGATCACTCAGATTCAGGATGAGGCGGCTTGCCAACATCTTGGTAGCCGAATCGGTTATCTGAACTGTACGCCAGGGCGTATGACAAGGAGTCTGCATATATCCCTTCCATCCCTGAGCATCAGGGGTCAGGAAAGAGGTCAGCGTATGGGTCTTTTCATTAACATTCAAGTGCATGCAAGGGTAATCCACAAGCGCAGCTTCGTGAATGCTGACATACAGGCCTGCATCTGTCCGCATCAGCAGGGACGTCTGGACACCGCTCATCGAGAACAGCGTCTGGGAAGAGTTCCCGCACACGGCAGCCTCCAGGTTCTTGCTGATTTCTGAAAGGCGTGACTCTGTGTATTCGTATTCCTGTGTATCAAAGTCACCGGGAATCCACCATGCCGTGCAATCGTCGGCCATAGCAAAGTTGGTAAGCTCTTCCTTAATAACGAAGTAATTGAGCGGCTGCATTCCGGGGAATTCATAGCGGAATCCCAGGCCATCATCATACAGGCGGAAACGGATATCCATCTTGTTGCCGGTTTCTTTCTGTGTGAGGTTTACAAGGAGTTCGTTATAGTGATTGCGGATGGTCGATTCTTCACCCCACACAGGCTCCCAGTTCTCATCAAAAGAGTCGGTTGATGTCCCACTTACTTCGAACCCGTCATGAAGCGAATAAGGCTCCCTTTCGTCCACTTTGCCCACTTTGTCCCCGAAAATTAGTTTTGAAGCCTTCACGGTTCCCCTCAGCTCAAACCCAAGGTCACTGGGGAGCACTACCTGGGTGCCATCATAGCATAGTGAATACTGTGGCGTTCCGTCTGCAGTAAGCAGAAATTCCATCTTCATTTTCCCGTCAGGGGACAGAAGTTCATTCACCACGGTCCCTTGTTCAGGGTGGCTCTGGCAACCCAGTGCCAGCAATAAAAGAAGAGTCAATCCTTTAGTTTTCATTGTATTATAGTATTAGAAATAATCATTCAAAGTGCAGATAGGACACTACATTTGATTCTGAACCAGTTGTTGGAGCCATCCTCCATTATCCGGTACCAACGATTGTTTGACCAGGAAGCCGGCAAATCCTGTATTGCCTGGTCTTCTCCAGTTGCGTTGGCCAAATACGGGCGTATCAGATCCTGCCATTCTCTAATCCTGACGATGCTTTTCTCGTATGTAAACTCGCTCCCGGGTGCAGCGATAGCCTTCAAATAATCCCTATATCTGGAACGATATTCTTCGATACTCAAGATTTTGGAGATGAAAATGCATTCATCAAGTCCCCAGTTGAATGGATCATGCCTTCCGGCATCACTCTGGACGCCACAATTATGCGTCGTTCCCAGCGTGTTATCCATGTCATATGGAATCATATACATCCGATAGTTATCCGGATCGTCACTGTTAAAATACAGGTAGAAGTTATTCATGTCATTCCAGTAATCATCCCAGTGGCCAACAGCGATGAAGACTGCATATGTCCGGAGCAATAGATCCACATCACAATGTTTTTCTATCCATACTTGAAATTCTGCTCCGGAGAGACTTCTGACTGCGCGAATGAACCTGCAGAGCTGTTCCTTTCCCTTGTCAAACTTCTTCTTATGCGTCTTCAGCTCATAGGCATAGGCTGTCCCCAGGTTCTCATCCACTCCAAAGCGCCAGTCATCCGTATCCCTGAGATTAGCACCCCAACCGCATTTCCATAGGAAGCCATCATCACCTTGGAACTCTTTCCTCTCTTCGATGAACTCGTCCTCAATAGCCTCCATCATCAAATAGACGCCCATATATACTGGAACGGCATCACCTTCCACCTGGATGTAGAGTCGGCACCAAGACGCTCTTTCTGCGGTCCAAATACCCATCCGTTGAAGCAGGTCAAAGCAATACTTTTCCCGGATATAGGAAGGATCCTCTTTGGCATATTTCAAATTAATCCTGTGGACTCCGTCAAGGTCATAATTATCATCTCCTTTGTGGAATTTCCTGAAATTCAGGCCGAAGTGGCATCTGTGCCATTTCCCGACGCCATGTTTCTGGCCTTCTTCGCCCTCTGGTCTGCGTCGTGAGGTTTGCCCACGAAGCCTGAGACCCGCATCCGAAACCGCATACTGTTTGCCCTGCTTATCGAAAACCACATCACAATGGACGTATTCCCTGGTATTATGGTCGGCATCATACGCCTCCAGAAGCCGATTCCACTCGTTCTGGGACACCTTGAGAGATAGAACAGGAACGTTCTCTGAATCAAATACCATATCATATCCGGTCTTTGGAGTGTTTTCTCCATTATCGGAGATAACATCTTTCTTGCAGCCGGTGAGTGCCAGCAGCAGGAACAAAGCCAAACCGATGTGATGTGGTACTATCTTCATCTATTCATTTTGAAACTCAATGTAGTCAACCATCAGGGGAGATGAACCGGAATTTGATTGCTTGAGGGTAATTGTATTCTCGCCTGGCTGCAGATGGACGGATACCGTTACTTCCTGCCACTTTTCGCCGTCATCAAAAACGACGGAAGCGCGCTCTCCATTTACGTCAATATCGGCCTCCGCCTCACCACGTCCGCGTACTGTCAAGGAAACCGTAGACGCAGATTGACTGGAAACAGTGAATACCAGCTTTCCTTCCTGTAAGTCAAATCCCTGGGCATATCCAGCTCCGCTGAACTGCTCCTCGGTTAATACTTCCGGCACATAAGACATCCCGCAGCTTTTTTTGCAGGAGCAGAAAAAAGCTGCGGAACACCCAACCAAAATAACCATTAACCCTTTTAACCAACTACTCATTTGCTATGTTTGTGGTGACGCCGCCTTTGGGTGAAGCAAACTCCGCTTGGTAGCGTTTACTTCCTTTAGGACGAATCCTCAAGATTTTGCAACTGTGGGGAGCAAGTGCGGTAGTGTATTTCTCACACATTTCCCCAAGGTCTTGATGTTGCCATAAATCTCTCACATTCTCTACGGCGCCCTCTTTGATTCCTAGTTCTTTGAAGAAGTCGATCCCACTTTGAATCGTATCTTCTTCCCGGTTAAACAGGCCGACTATATAGTCGCCATCGGGAAGCTGTCCAACCCAGCGAGAACTGTTCCCACTCGAGAGTCTGCGGCTCAAAGGACGGCCGACGAATCCCAGGTCATTCAGCTCAATCATTTCCCGATTCTGATAGATTTCCACGGCATCGCCGATGGTGTCATACTGGTCGGCTATTGTCAGTGCAGAGCCGCCCATGACCATTAATGAGTATAGGAACTGCTTTTCCTCTTTGGTAGCCATCGTATTCAAACGCATGAAGTCACCATCAAGAATCATCTGTCCTTTGGCTGCCACATCAGAGAAGGCAACCATGCCGTCGAAAGCGTTTCCATACTGCGGCCAGGAGGATTTGTGCTGTCCACGGCGGCGGGAACTGGCGAAGTCCCAGCCACCCTTGAAGCAGTCATCGTCCACACGAATCATATCGCCGTACTTCAGTTCCGTCTTGCCGTGGTGGTAGCAGTTTGGCATGACCAGGCTGAGGAAAAGATCGTCGCCGGCTTCTTCTGCAATCCATTTGAGCGCCTTATCGTATGCAGCAGTTCCATAGTTGCGTTCGTAGTTCTCCAGGAAATCTATCCTGAGGTAACTCACGCCAAGGCTCTTGAAATAGCGGACATATCCTTTAATCCACTGTTCAGCGCCTTCTTTGTTGACATCAACCCAGAAGAGTAAGTCATTGAAGTTTTTCTTCCCGGCGATGTCCATGGTAGTTTTACCATCCGTCCCTTCTACAGGACAATTGGCGAAGTAGGCGGCACGGGTCATCCACATGGGATTGTAGTACACGCCAACCTTCATTCCTTTGTCGGCGATATACTTATTCCAGTATTCAAATCCGTGCTGCCACCCGCTGTTATACTTGGTAATATACCCATTCTCGTTGATGGTCTGAGCGGCCTCAATCCACCCGTCGTTACAGATCATGTCATACCCGTAATCCCGGAAATTATCGGCCATCCAGTCAATGTTGTTTTTCCATCGTGCCTCCGGAATGGGTTGATCATGATCAAAGCACCATTCGTACGCAATCCAATATTTCGGACCCGTGCCGTGACGAGTGTATTTGCTGTCCCTGGCAAGCAGGTTTGTGCTTGCCAGAGACAGAATAATAACAAGTGATAATGCTTTGATTCTCATCGCAGAATTACTTAGCCTCGACTTTGAGTTTGAGGTTCTTGGTGTCGAGCGTAAGCTTGTAGTTGCCAGCAGCAGTCACCTTGAACTTGTTGTCAGGATCGCCGTTCGGGGAAAGAACAACGGTGAAGTCACCACCGGCGGTAATGTCAGTACCGGCTTCTTCTGCCATGTAGGTAGGACCATCCCATCTGAACTCAACAGGGAACTTCATCTCACCAGGAGTGAGAGGACCTTCGTAAGTGAAGATGTCGCCATTCTTAACCATAGCGGTAGGGGAATTGATATCCCAGCCTGCAGGAGTGGCATCACCGACCATGTAGACCATGCCTTCTTCCCAAACAGCCTCGGCCTTGTCAGGGAGGGAGCTGAGCTTTTCAGCCTTAACGGTGAGCTCGTAAGGGTTTACAGTCAGGCGATAGTGGCCGCTCTTGCCAGCCTCAAGGCCGAAGAACCAGTCTTTCAGATTACCGACACCGTCAGCCTTTTCGCTGGAATGCTGGAGTTTGTTACCGTCACCTTCTTTCAGGAAACCATAGGGCTTGTCAGCCTCAACAGTGGCGGGCACGAGATAGTCAGTCTGGCTCCAGTCAAGACCCTTGGTGGTGCAGAACTTGATAAGCTTGTTCTCGTTGCTCTTGATGAGGTCAACCTCAATTTCAAAGAGGTTCTTGCCGACTTTCTTCATCGGTTCCGGATCCATGGAATCCCATTTGTTCACAGAAGCGCCCAGGGCATAGAGCTCGGTGTACTCTTTTTCGATGTCGATAGGATCCTGTTTGTTGTCGTCCGGCTTTTTGCAGGAAACAATGGCCAGTGCTCCGCAGAGGATAGCCAGTAATGCAGTTTTTTTCATAATAACTGATTGATTAAAATTGTTGATAATAAAGTGTTTACTTATTCAGGTCTTGAGTAACCGTCATTTTGGTTTAGTTTCGGATTAGCATTCAGCACATCTCTGTGCAGCGGGAAGATAATCGTGTGATTGTCAGGATCCGCATTCTTATCCCACCATACGCCGCTGCAGAAGACGCCAAAGCGGATAAGGTCAGTCCTTCTCCTGCTTTCTGAGAGGAATTCACGTCCCCATTCATCCAGCAGTTCTTTTTCATCCAGGACTACGGGGCCGTCGGGCTGGTAGAGATAGTCATTTACAGCAGATGCAGGATAGTTACGCTTTCTAACTGTGTTGAGAAGCTTTCCGGCCTCATTCACATTACCGTTGCGGAATTCGCATTCGGCCAAGGAATAATAGACCTCCGGCAGACGGATTTCCACCCAGTCAGCCTCCAGCTGGCCTTCATCATTGTCGGCATAGAAAGGATACTTGATATACCCCCAGCCACTATTGTGGTCTCCATGGGTCATATCGGAGGTGAGGTCAGAAGGATACTCTCCGGGAGCTGTGCCTTTGAACTGGGCAACGGCATCTCTGAGGTAGAGGTCATAACCGCCTTCAGGGCTGGTAACTCTCTTGATGGAACCACCATTCTCATATTCAAGATAGCCAAAGAGCATCATGCCTTCGCGGGTGCTGTTTCCCAGATTCTTGTACATCTTCAGACGATAGTCCTCGGGGTATTTCTTGAATTTGGCAACGGTGCGGCCCAGCTGGGTAGTGTAGGGCTTGTCATCGGGCGTAAAACTCGGTGCCAGACGATACTTGCAGTTGTGGTCGCCGTTGATAGACATGGCCTCGATATCACCAAAGTAATAGCTAACCTGGCGTGCAGGAACGGTCCACCAGAAGGTGTCACCGGCATATACGTAATGACTGTAACCCTTGGCTGAAGGGAAACCGAAGAGTATTTCCGGAGAGTTCTCATTATTCCAGTCGAAAACCTTATCCCAGGTTGGCTCCAGGGAGTAGGCGCCGTATTCGCCGCCGATGATCTTTTTAGCGACACCTGCGCACTCCGTGTACTTCTTGGTGCCGATATAGACTTCCGCATTCAAATACAGACGGACCAGCAGTGCAGCGGCAGATGCCTTGTTCCACTGTCCCTGGTTGACTCCGTTTCCGGCAGCGCCAGCTTTTACAGGAAGTTGTTCTACGCATTCTTTCAGCTCGGTTTCAATGAACTCAAAGAGTTTTTCCGGGCTCACATTCGTCTCGGTATTCTTGGTGACATCAGAACTGATGGCCAGCGGCACATTCCTGAACTCATCGATGAGGCGGAGATAGAACCAGGCACGAAGCGTCCGGCATTGGGAAGCAAGGGCATCAAAGCTTTCTTTGGACATACCCAGGGCTTTTGGATCTAGTTTCGCAAGGTCATCCATGATGTAGTTGCACTGCATGATACCCTGGAAGCAAGACTCCCACTCACTCTTGAAATACTCTTCCTCGATTGTCCAGGTATGATAGTGGAGGCGGCTCCATTTACCACCGTCTTCCCACCAGTCATCTTTCTTCCAGGTGGCAATCTGGTCAGACGTCAGTTCCTGAAGAACCTGTCTGGGCTGAACACTCCAGTAAGCGTGCTCGAAAGGACGGAAGACGGCCCTGATTACATCCATCTCCGTATTGTAGTAGTTATCCGAACCAACCTGGTCATACAGGTTCTCAGACAAATCCGTGCAAGAGGCGAACATGCACGAGCAGATGATGGCCAATATATATCTATATGCTTTCATACTTGCTTATTCTTTTAGAAACCAACCTGGAGACCTACCAGGAACTGCCTGCATGTAGGATAGTAATTACGTGAACCCGTAGCGCCAGGGGTTAGGCCGTTGGTGCTGTAGGTTGAAGGATCTACACCCGAGAAAGAGGTAAAGGTAAGCAGGTTCTTACCGGTAACACTGAGCCTCAAGCTGTCGATATACTTATTGTTGAAGTTGAAGGTATAGCCCAGAGTGAGCAGATCCAGCTTCACATAATCGCCCTTCTCCAGATAGTAGTCACAAACAAGCGGATTCTCCTTGATGTTCGCATTCTTGGTATAGGCAAGCTTCATGACATTACTGGTCATACCAGGTATGCCATAGTAGAACTCATGAACATTGAAGATGTCAAATCCAAAAGCGCCTCTGAAGTAAACATTCAAATCGAAGTTCTTGTAACGGAAATAGTTAGACCAGCTGGCCGTGAACTTGGGAAGGCCGTTACCAACGGAATACATATCCTCATCCGTTGCATCCATGCCAATCTTATAATCTCCATTCTTGTCATAGATGATCCATTCTCCTGAGGAGTTAAATCCTGCGAATTTCCACATATAGAAGTTACCGATACGTTCACCCTCTTCGATTCTCTGCAAATAGTGGAACGGGAAAGGATCCTCGGTAGGAGCGACATAATAGAACTTCTGGCCTTTGTAGTCATTGTTTGAGAAAGAAACGAAGCGGTTGTCCATAGTGGAACCGACGAGCGTTACATTATAAGTGAAATCCTTCGTGTTGACTACGGTGCCGCGGAGTTCAATCTCAACACCACTGTTCTTCATCGTACCCACATTGGCAAAAGTGGTAGAGAAGAGGTAGGGGGGAATAGATACGTTGTAGTCACCAAGCAAATCCTGCTGGGTGCGGTTGAAGTAGTTGATGGAACCGCTCAGCCTGTTATTCAGCACGGCGAAATCAAGGCCGATATTCCAGTTGATACCTTTCTCCCAGCGAAGGTCAGGATTGACGTTCTTGGAAGCGCCCCATACGGTAAACCATTTACCCTGATAGTAATACTGGCCATAGCCGGTCATGGTGCTCAGGGACTTATAGCTATCAAAGTCCTGGTTACCGGTCACACCGAAGTCTGCGCGGAGTTTCAGGTCATTCAGCCAGCTGGAGCAACCCTTCATGAATTCTTCCTGAGAGATACGCCAACCGGCAGAAACAGCAGGGAAATATCCCCACTTGTTATTGGCGCCGAACTTGGAGGAACCCTCGTAACGGAGAGATGCCGTGAAAAGATACTTGCCTTTATAGTCATAATTGATACGGCCGAAGAATGCAATCAGCTTGGAGTCATTTCTATATGACCTGGTTCCGTCATGTCCTTCCTCCAAGCCCCACTCTCCCTGACTCAGTGCATCATACGTGGTTCCGTCGTTAGCAAAATCCTTGTTTGCCGCGCTGAATCCGCTGTACATTATGGTCTGCCAGGAATAACCGGCCATCGCCTTCAGATTATGGCTTCCGAAAGACTTCTGGAAATTAGTCACCCATTCAATGGCATGCTTTTCGGTTTGGTCATAGGAGCGGCTGGCCTCAGACCTATTGGTCTTGTTGTTTGTCGAAGGAATGAAATAACCGCCGACACTGCCGATATACTGGTCAGAGTAAGTAACCTGTGTGGTCAAGCCGGGAAGGATATTCAAGCGGGCGGTAGCATCCCAGTCCAGGAGTTTGTACTCGTGGTCATTCAGTTCCGTATTGATGATTTCCACTGGGTTCTTATCGGCACGCTGGCCAAGGAAACTGAAATACCTGGAAGGATCCTGAGGATCATAGATGGGGGAAGTGGGATTCGCCTCAATGGCATAGTGGAATACATTCCAATCGGCCGATTTGCTCTTGACAAGCCTAGGAGCTAGGTTAACAACGAAGGTAAACAGCCCGTTCTTGGAATTGTGGTTAAAGCTGGCACGTGCGCCATACTCTTCTCTCTCTGACCTCTTGTCAATACCGTTTGCCTTCCTGTAGTCGGCGCTCACACGGAAATTGTTGTCCATATTACCGCCGGAGAGGGTGATGGTATGCTGGTGGGAAAAACCTACACGGCTGACTTCCTTGAGCCAGTCAATGTTTCCGCCAAAGTCTTCGGCCGACCCGCTTGCAACCTTCTTTTCGCGGAACTCCTGTGCCGAAAGCATATCCAGATCCTTCACCATGACATTTGCTCCGGTCACCACTTCGTAAGAGGTGTGGAAAGCACCATCCTTGGCGCCCTTCTTGGTGTTGATGAGAACGACACCATTACTACCGCGCGTACCATATATAGCAGAGGCGGCACCGTCCTTCAGGATGTCGATAGACTCGATATCGTTCGGATTTACATTGGTCAGATTACCGCCAGGAATGCCGTCAATGACGATAAGCGGTCCAAGACCCGCATTTCTGGAAGAAATACCTCTGACCTGGATGCTCGCATTGTTGTTCGGGTCTGCAGCGCCGGTATTCTCGATGGAAACACCGGCAACCTTTCCCTGAATCATCATAGTCGGGTCGGAGCCGGATGTGGCCAGGAATTCTTTGCTGGAGACGTGTGAAATGGCTGACGTCAGCTCTTTCTTATCCAAGGTACCGTAACCGATAACAACAACCTCGTCCAGGAATTCCATATCCGGAGAGAGTGATACATCGATAGTAGTACGGCCATTCACAGCAATTTCCTGTGTGGAATAGCCGATAGAACGGAACACGATGACAGGGTTTTTCTGACCTTTCAACGGAAGGACATAGTGACCATCCAGGTCAGTACTCACGCCATTGTTCGTACCTTGAACCATGACAACGACACCGGGGATAGGCTCTCCGTTTGCCGCATCAGAAACAACGCCCTGGACTGAGTCGTTTTGCGCCCATCCTTTCAAGGGGAGGAGACACAACACACCGGTCAGCACCAAGGCGGCAGCTCTTCTAAGGGGTAATTTCATACGTATTAATTATTGGTTAAAACTTTGCAATTTGCACAGCCCAAAGTTACCCCTCTATATATAGAAAAGGAAGGAATTAAGCCGACAAATAAGGTGCGAGCTTAACGCAAGTAATTAATACTCAATATGTTTAAAGCTTTCTTGGAATTAGGAATTAAGATGCCTTTAGGGCTTGGGAATAGCCATTATTCGGCTGTCAAATTCTTCTTTATCTACAAGGGCCTTACCTTTCAGTCTGGCCTTGTAAACATACACTGTATCGATGGAGAGATTCAGATACTCGGCCACTTCCGCCGCATTGTCGAAGCCAAGACGCATCAGTGCAAAGATGCGGACATCCATAGGCATGGTTCCATCTTCTGCCAGACGTATCTGTGACTCCCTTGGGAACAAAGAGTTGAACTCATCCAGCCAGTTAGGGAAGAGCTTCAGGAATGCCGTATCAAAACTTGCCGCAATCCTAGCACGTTCCTTCTTGATGCCGATATGGTACAGGGTGGTTCTTGCTTCATCAGGGCGCTTGAGCGTGATGTCCCGGACCGCTTCATTGACCGCTTCATTCACCTCATTGACAAAGGCAGTATTGCCATACAGGGACTGGATGATGTACTGGTCTTTGATTTCATTTGCCTCGCGCAGTTTCGCAATAGCATCTGTCAATGAAAGATTACTCTTCTCCAGAAGATCGGTCTTTTCTGCCAGATCTGCGTGAGTCTGAGCCAAAACCTTATTCCTGGATCTGAGAACAAGGAGAAGAATGATGGTAAGGGCCAGCAAACCGGCAATGACAGACAGGATAACAAACAGCAACAACCTCTGGTTATTTAGCCAGTTGTATCGGCCATTCTCAATAATTGGCAGAATAGTGCTAATCTCTGCTTTCCTTAGTCTTGAATTGTAGAACTCGGCATCGTATAGGGCCTGCTGGATGTATTTGTATGCCCTGTCAATATTACCCCTGGCGTACATATGCCCGGCCAGCACCTTTGCCGATGTGGTTTCGTGCGTGCAGGACCGGATATCCAGGATAGCCGACAAAGCACGATAATAAACAGCCTCGTCGTATTTTTGAACTTTGTTGTAAGCCTCTGATAGAATGGAATACTGGACGGCTTTCTGATGGTCATCCCAGTCATTCATTACGATAAATGCATCACGGGCAGATATGGCTAGAGAATCGGAATAATTCTCGATAAGCATCTTCTCCAAATTAGCATATCCGTATAGGTATGAATCCGGGGCGGCATATTCAAGCACCTTGTCATAGCACTCGAGTTTCTCAGCATCATACTTACTGGCCAAGGCTTCGGTGCCGCTGACGAAAGAACTCAGGTTCTGCCAGGTCTCAGCCCCCAGGAAATAGAACTCTGCGCAAATCGGCGACGGAACATCCTTGGGGTCAAAGGCCCGGATTACATCCACGGCCTCATTGAAGAAGCCTACACTCTTGAAACAGTGAAGAAGAGCCACCTGAGCCTTGGCACGGTACTCGACCTTGCCGCCCTCTTGAAGGGCACTCTTTTCCAGCAGCTTGGCATAGACAAAGGCCGAATCATACTGGTAGTTCTTGTATTGGTCGAAAAGACTGGAGTATAACTCTGTCCGCTTATGGATATCCCGGGTTTCAGACAGATCCTTCTTCAAGCGGGCGATACGGTCCTGCTTCTCATTCTCAAACCGCTGCCGGTTGTCGATGGTCTCATCAAGTTCCCGAAGCACCGGCTCAATCATCTCATTCTTCTTCGAACAAGACAAACAGGCCAGCAATGACAAAACCAATATGAAAACGCCTTTTTTCATATACCGTCCAAAACTTGAACACATATGCAAATGTAGTTAAAAATTCCCGACTCCAGCAAGGATTTCTTTACCTTCAATTAAAAAAGAATGTAATTCATTATCAATAAAATGCGTTGTAATAGACACTTTGTCCATAGTCCAAACGAACAAAACCTTAATTGTTGGAAGAAGGGCAATAATTTAACCAATTGAAGATAAGGATGTTTGGTTTTTAATCAACCTTAATTCATGCCTTAAATCGTTCTCAATGATAAACCAAGTCCTTATATTTGTTCAGAAAATGCCATTCTTAATGCGGCAGATAGCAAGTTTATTATGATGAGACTCTTTGCACATATCTCCATTTGCGTAGCCCTTTTTATTGCAGCGGCTTGTCAGAAGTTTACTGCGGACGACCTTGGTAATTGGGAACCTATCAAGTTCGACAAATCTGAGTTGAATTTCTCGACGGAAGGCGGCGAACAGACCGTATCTATACTGAACTATTCAAAATGGTGCCTCCTTTACGGATATGAGGACATTCAATCGGTGAACGGCTCATGGGAATATACTAATATTGTTAGAGCTCATTCATCCAATGACACGAATCTCAATTATCATGATACGATAGAGGGCGAGTGGTACCGAGTCTTTGCTCCCGACAATGGACATCAAAACAAACTTGTGATAACAGTATCACAGAATATGCAGACGATGCCTCGTCATATTATTATTGCTTTAGAGTCGGGAGACGCATACGGCGAAATCAAAATCAATCAACAATAGTATAACGGTACTTGCTCGTCTGGCTGTTTGTGCTGCAGCATCGCGAAGGCACAAACAGCCAGACCAGCAACCTTCAATGCCACCCTTCGCTGGGAGACTGTGCCGGAGCAAGTCCGTCACAGACTCCCGGACGCCCCACCGCACACATGGCCAGCGCCCGAGGCTCCCGCACTTCAAGGGGAAAGCGGTCAAGAGACTGTGACCGTACAAGCCGGCCACAGACTCTTGCTGGTCAGTCACCCCTGGCCCCTCAAGGGGAAGATAATCACCCGGGAGCCGCAGTGCCAGCGCGACCGTCAGAGCCCGTATCCCGCTTTCCATAACATAATCCCATCGGAATTGTGTAACAGCCGCCAACAACCTGATTTCTACGCAGTTGGCGCATCAATCTTCGAGGGATAGAAGCCCGCTCCAACCTCCTGCCCGGCGTCTGATTACACAATTCGGATTATGTTAAGGACGCTCCGTCAGTGAGGTGCGAAGGTCCTACCTTCGAACTCCCGGGTGAGGCGGCGTCGGACAAGCGGCCCCCCTCAGGGACCTCCCGGGACCCAGTCCGTCGGGGGGCCGCGCACTTTGCGCAAGGGTATATCAGCGTCAGTGCGTATTCGAGGGCGCAAAGTGCAGTACCGTGTGAGCGGCATCTATATTCCGCTGTCAGTGACTCGCTGGGAACCATAGTGCTGTGCGAGGAGTCCGCCGCCTTAGGCGCTTCGCTTGGGGTCGGCCCGGCGCCAAAGGTCGTGTGTCGGAGCAAGTCCGCCACACCACCTTCGTCACCGTTCCTCCAAGGTAGAGTTTAACCTGGCCGCTATCCCTCCACACCTCTGCCGGGGTGAACCCCGCCAGAAGTGTTCCGGGCGCCCAGGACACGGCCGTCCCGGCCGTTGGCACAGACAGTGTCAGTCATCGCAGATCTGTTCGGCAACATCCGTCGCCGCCCAGAATCCGCGCTGCCAGCCACAGACTGTGCCGGTTGACGCTCCGCATCAGCCGTAGTACGTCGTGCTTCTATTCTGAGGTCAGTGCCTGTTCGCGAGGACCGTCTTACCCCGCATCACCGTCATCCCGCGCTCACTCGTTTGGGCCGTCTCGGCCCAGGCCCCGGAGGCCGTCTGCCCAACCCTTCAGCTGCCGGTCTTTGTCGGCGGCCAGGAGCCTAAGGTCTCCTGTCCGTGGTCCCGCCAAAGCCCGCCAGCCCACCCGCACCAGACCGCCTCCGGGGCCAAGCCTCCGCTGCGCTCCGGCTCCTTGGTCATTGGCAGACTCATTGACGGCACCCACAACCCCACGCACGCTCCTGCCGTCAATGAGACTGCCAACAACCAAGGCCCTCAAGCTGACGTACGCTTCAGCCTCAGTGCTTCCTCGAACGCTGTACCCCGCCCGGAGGGGAGAGAAAGGGTTTATAAATATGCAACAGGGGGCAGCGGCGCGGCCGCTGCCGTCATTTCTTTGAGATACTCTCGGGTGAATCTCCCTATAAGGTCCCTAGAAGCTAACTCTGAGCTAAAGAGTTCAACGCCCCAGCCCCCTCCCATGTAAGTCTGTTGTCAAAAGGCTATTAGTCCTGGATAATTATCAGTAAATTAGCAGTTGTAACCTATACTTAAACTACGTTCTATGCCTCGTTATATCCCTTCCATTCCTTTTGAAGACTGTTACGGCTCCGTGGGTGAGAAAACCTACTACCATCGCAATGGGGTCTGTTACTATAAGAAGAGGTCCCGGCCGGCATTCCCGGGAACGATGCTGCAGATGGAACACCAGACAGTGCACCTGAGGGCAATTGCCGCGTGGCAGGGCCTGGATCCGTCCGTCCAGAAGGAGTGGAACAGCTGCGCCGTGGGCGTTCAGTCTCACCGGCCACCCTTCGATGGTAAGAGTGGGATATCCGGCTACAACCTATTCGTGTCGGCGTATCATGGCTTTGCCAGGCTAGGGAGCGAGCACACGCCTTCTCCGACGCCCTGGGAGGAGTTCCCGGTGTACGTTGTGGACAGAGTGGACAAATTGGCCTCGGTGGACGGAACCCTGCGACTGGGATTCCATGTCTTGATGCCTGAGGATGTTGAGGCTGGCCGGTACTGGTTGTATTCCCGCATCCAGCTGGCCAAGCCCGGAGGTGGAGTGCGCCCAGGGCTCATGAGAAGCTATCTGGCCACCGCTGGCTGTCCAGCTGGAGAGTCAGTCGTTGAGATAGATGTCCCAAATTATGCCGGCGCCTGGGACCTGGATCTGCAGACTTACAAGGCGCACTTTAGGTACAGACTCATAGACTCAAAACTGGGCTATCGGAACAACTACATGGTGCTGTCGACGGACCTTATTCTATAAGGAATTTACCTAAAGTACAACTTTAATTAAGGCAATTCAAGTCATTGTATTTGAATTGTCTTTTTATTTATATACCTTTGCAATCAGAGAGTTAGTAGTAGTGACCTAAACCTATACTTTAACCTAAACTTAACCTATGATTGCCCTTCCTTCCATCGCTTTCGGGGGCTTCTCCGGTTCCGCAAAGGGTGTTACGGCCAGACAGGTCGGCGGCCGTAGCATCCTTTCGGTCCGGTCCTGGCCAACCGGCCAGACAACTACAGCCCAGGTGGTCCGCCGGGCCTCGATGTCCAAAATCACCAAATCTTACAAGACCCTTACGGATGCCCAGATGCAGGAGTGGGAGAGACTGGCCGCTCATACCTCCGGGGCTTCTGTCTTTGGCCAGAAAGCACAGTTGTCAGGAATCAACCTGTATGTCCGCCTCAACGCCAACCGTGTGATGGCCGGTGAATCGGTTATCGAGGATGCCCCTGCAGCCATAGTCGCCGTACCTAATGTTGAATATGACGCTGTCTCCGTGACGCCTCAGCTGATTGTCTTTGGCGGCATCAAGCATCAGTCTTCGCCCTACAAGATGGTGGTGAAGATGTCCGTTTCCCAGAGTGCCGGCATCTCCAATGGCTGGTCCAAGACCGTCATTATTTCCTCCGAAGTGGAGGATGACTGGGGTGAAGCTGATGTCACAACGCTTTACCTGAAGACTATTGGCGTGGAGCCCACTCCCGGCCAGAAGGTCTTCATCGAGGCTTATTGGCTTGATACCTCCACCGGCTTTACCGGCC
>JAFYYM010000051.1 GCA_017557535.1 Bacteroidales bacterium
AGCCCATCCCGCCGTCGGGTCCAGCCCCTCCCGCGAGAATGTAGGCAGGGGAGCGCATGTAACGGCGGAGCTCATCCGCCTGCCTTTGCCGGAGCTCATCCCGCACCCTGTCCATGACGGGCACGACCCTGCTGTCGAACTGTTCCCTGTCTGTCATCGTTTAACCTTTTTTCGGGTAATCAAAATGTCTGGTTGGATTCCATCACCAAATCCCATTTCACGGGTTCAACGGATATCTTTCTCCGTGAGTATGGCCGTCCTCGAGATCTTGTCGATGATTTTTTCCAAGTAGTCTGTCCTGTTGGGCTCTATGGTCTCCGGAGGAACGCCGCCTATCACGGGAATAGTTTCGTAGACGATAGGCATGAGTCCCCAGTTGTTGATCAGGTACAGATCGTCCTTGAGCCAATGATTGAGCATCACCTCTTTGATCTTATCCACTGGCAGTCCGAGGGAGAAGATGCTGGCGGGCTTGGTGTTCTTATTTCCCGTCACATGCGAATCCGGGAAGGCGTTGTTGGAATACATGAGGTAGACGTCACCCTTGTAATGGGCGATCGGGTCATCATCAGTTTTGACGGATTTTTCCCGGGGATGGCCGACCAGGGCCTCCCTGTTCTTGTTCGGGACACGGACGATGACCTTGATAGGGCTCCCCAGGAAGCGCAGCGATTCTCGAAATTGGATCTTGAGCATTTTTTCATAGCCGCAGAATTCAATCCTGTCCTCTTTTCGTCGAATGTCCAGGACGAGAATGTCGAACGGGGAGCCGGACGGGTTATAGTCCGTCTTCTTCATGAGCCTTTTGACGGTGTCTTTGAATCGTTTGATGGTTTCTTCCTTAATCATGATCGACCAATTGTTTTATTTGAGCTTTTTCTGTTACTGTTTCTTACATGTTCACCTGCTGGAGGAGCTGCCTGCGCGTCTCCTCGATGGCGTTGTGATAGACCTCCATCTGCTTTGGGAAGTGGTCCTCCAGCCACTGGTCCTTCTCCACCTGGTTGCGGATGAAAAGGAGTGCGCTCTGCCGCGAGATCTCGACGCTTGCCTCACCGTCCTTCCGGTTGTTGAACCAAGCCTTGGTCCACCAGCGGATTCCCGCCTGGTCCGGATAGACGCTGACCGTCCTAGGAATGTCGAAGCTCTGCACATGCACCTCCAGATCCTTCAGCGGATCGATTATTCCGCAGTCTGACGCAGCCTCATCGCGTGCTTTTTTTTTAATTCGTCATCCCACGTGGACAGGTAGGTCCCGTGGATGAGAGCCAGGTAGTTCAGGAAATCCGCGATGAGCAGGTTCTGCACCTTCGCCGCCAGCGGGACGCTCCTGCGCCCCAGTCCCATGGGATTCTCCATGGAGGGCATCGCCTCGAAGAAATACTTCCGGGACGAAGCCATCGTGAGGATGTTCCTGAGGGCCGCTTCCGTCCTCTGTGGAAGCGCATAGGCCCCGCTCCCGAGGTCACTGAGGTACACCGGGAAGAATCGCAGCATCAGCTCCTCAATCTCCTCGGCGTCCTTGTCATATCGTGTCCGCAGCCCTTCCGCGATGGTCGAGATGTCTTCGCTGTTGATCTGCATAGCCCGGCGTTCCATGCTGCGTATGTTTCCGTATATCATCGTGAGGAACTCGATCGGGTCCATTTCCTCACCCTTGTATCTCGTCTCCATATGGAGGATGTCTCCGCTGACACTCACCGTCTGACCGGCACGGACAGCCTCTCCGTATCCTGCGAGGATGTTCGAGAGA
>JAFYYM010000052.1 GCA_017557535.1 Bacteroidales bacterium
CTCAGCTTGAAACTGACATTTCTCTTGATCTTCATGGCGTCTCTTTGTTAAAAACCGTGGCCCAAAAATGGCCCAAAAATGCTCAAAGGTGAGCGAACCCGTTTGCAAAGATACGCAATAGAAAGCACTCCTGCAAGGGTTTACGAAGGGTGTTGTACTTGGTTTACGATTCTCGCTCTCTCCGCTGAAATCCCTTACAGTTTATCTGTAGGGGATTTTTTTTGTAAAATGGCATTGCCCCCGACATTTCAGTCGGGTTTTAGTTAAGCGCCATGTGTTTTAACGGTGTCGATCATGGCGAGAATGTTCTCAACCGGAGTTCCCGCCTGGGCGTTGTGGCAAGAACAGCAAATGTAACCTCCACCCTTTCCTAACGTGTCGAGGCACATACGGGTCTCCTCTATCACCTCGTCGACAGTACCCATAGGAAGAATCCGTTGATTCTCAATACCTCCATGGAAAATCAGATCCTTGCCGAACTCCCTTTTCAGCCCAGCCGTATCCATTCCGGGGCAGACGTGCTGAATCGGGTTAAGAATATCTATTCCGCATTCAATCAGTTTCGGAATCAAAGGTAAAACCGCTCCATCAGTGTGATAGAGCACTTTTTTCCCGTAACTGTGGATCAGGTCACACCAGTTTTTCAACCTCTTCTTGAAAAACAAATCCCAGGACTCAAGCGAGATCAGCATATTACTCTGCATACCCATGTCATCGCTGATGAACACGATATCCAGATTGTCATTCAGCTCCTTCAGCATCCGCTCTAGCATCACTGTCTGAATAGCGTCAATACGCTCCACAGTAGCGTCCAGGAACTCCGGGAACGCCACCGTGTCCATTAACGCGTTTTCAAGGCCCCGCATCTGGCAGTAGATCTCATAATGCGATATCCACGGTCCGATGGTGGCGAAATTCCAAGATCGGGCTTGTTTTGCCAAAGCTTTGGCACCCTCATAATCAAACATATCCGGATCCGGCCAGGAATGATAAGTCTTCAATTCCGACGGATCGGAGTAATCGGCTATCGGAGGGTCAATATACTCTTGATAAGTCGCCAATCCAGCCTTCACCATACGGGTTGGAACGCCCCACATAGTGATCTCGCCACTGTCATTCGGATCGAAGTAGCGTCCCGCATATCCCGGGAACACCCACACGATCTTATCCACCCCCAATTTATCATATACGGCGAACTCGTCCTCTAAAGAGGTGTAACTCCGGAGCGAGTCCAACACTTCCGGAGTACACCACAAATCCACTGGAGCACGGTCCACAGGAAGACGGTTGATCGTGGCCAGAACGCGCTCTCTGGGGGTCATTTGTTCCATATTCGCATTGACCTATTCAAACACATCCATCGGCACGCCCCTCCAGTTGTTCGGGGTCTGGAGGTTGAATACCTTGGCAATCGTGGCGGCCATATCGTACTGGATCATAGGCTCGGTGATCTCATGACCTTTCTTGATGCCCTTACCCCAAATGACAAACGGAGTTTCAATCTCATTGGTCGAGTCACCTCCGTGGCTGGTGCCTTCGTGGCCATGGTCTGAAGTCAAGACGATGATGCTGTCATCGTAGATACCCGCTTCCTTGACAGCATCCACAATTCTCTTTACCCGTCCATCTACAGCGGTCAGCTCGGCGTAGTATCCATCAGAACCCTGGCCGAATGTGTGGCCGGCATGGTCAAGAGCGTCGATGTGGACGAAACAGAACACCGGTTTCTTCTCTATGATATATTTGGCGCTCTCCTCGACTATCGACTCAGGATGGCCTGTAGGGTCGTCAATCGCTTTCTCATAGCTCACACACTTCAGATCCACATAGTTGCGGAAATCACCCCACTCGCAGACGACACCCGTCTCGGCATCCGGCCTTGCCTGCCTCAAAAGATGGAAGAGAGTAGGCTGGGCGTTATGCTCGGTCAGGACTATAGGTTTGAATGAGGGATCCTTATCGTTGCTATTAATGCCAGAGAACTCCACAGGAGTGCCATTCAGCATCGCCGCCCAGTTCGGACCACTGGATGAAGGACGAACCGTGCGCTTATACAAAGTGTAAGACCCCTCTTTCATCATTTCTTTTATGAAAGGGGCGTCACCTTTCTCCATACACCACGTCCCCCATCCATCCAGACCAATGACTATCACATGTCCGGCGATGTCCTTGGGACTGTCTTTCTTGCCCTGGCATGCTCCGAACACCAGCAGCGCAGCCATCATAAATAATATTCCTTTCCTCATAACTCTTTCTGTAATATATTGATATTTAATTATTTCTTAACAACAATCTTTCGATATGCATCGTCCTTCAACAAATTGACCTGGGAGCGGAAGGACGCATATTCCTTAACAGGAATAATGGTCTTGTTGAATTTCGCCTCCCTTGTGTAGACAGCCTTGTTTCCATTTACTGTGAGACTGACTTTGACAGTACCAACCGGACTGGACAAAGTCTTAACAAACGGCTCGGAGACTATTGTTCCCCCAGGGGTTGTAATCCTGAATGTCACCTTCTCATCAAGTGTGGAAGGAATCTCAAAAGGATAATTCCTCGATGAGTTAAGGGAGCGAATCCCCCATGAGTCAAAGCCTTCAGGTATGGTCGGAACGTTGAATACCGAATAGTTCCCGGCCTCAATGGCCTTCTCTGGATCCAAGGTGACTTCCTCGTCAATGTTGACGGTAGCGGAAGCCTCAGGAACAGCGACCGGGCCTTCAGGAGATAAGACCTGATGACGCCCCGCCAGTTCAGACTCATCACGGGAGAAAGGACCAGCCGGAGAGTAAAACTTGCCGCAAGCCTTGATCCACATCGAACCGGAAAGGGTTTGAAGGCAAGGAGGGCATCCATAATCAAACATAGCCGCGGGAACAGCGTCAATCCCTGCCGCCGAGGCAAGGCTCAACATCAGGGCGGTCTTCTCCTCAAATGTGCCATAAGCGGTTCTTACCACCTCTGAAGGCTTCCTCACCTTACCGGCTTGATAGAGAGGAAGGGCACACATCCCGAGATTCTCAGCCATCCACATTGAGATAGCTCCCATCTTCTCACTATCCGAAGTCTTTCCCTCACATATCTTCGCTGCCAAAGCAGACATGTCCTCCTTTGGAAGAACCTTGAATAAAGACGCCGCACCCGCACCCGGATCAATTGAAGCGTAAATGTAAGGAGTGTCATCAACAGGGGTGAACGGCTCGGCTATTCTCGCGGGGATCCCGGAAGCCTTGATGGTGTACACATTCCCTTCCCTGGAGACTTTCGCTCCCATATTATCATTCACCGTCAATTCCTTACCGGCAGGAACCTCAACGATCAGAGTGTAATCCTTGACCGGGGAGACATCGTTGAATCTCTTGAATATATCCCCGGAACCAGGGAAGCTGGGTTTAGTGGTTATCGTGTAATCCAATGAGATCACCGCGCCGGGCTCAAGTCCGGTATGGGTCACGACCATCTCTTTGAGATGATTGTAAGCAGGAGCGTCAGCCGCGGCTGACGGCAGCACCTCATTCAAGGCGTTCGGTGGAAGCGGGACGACCGTTTCGTCTGCCTGAACAGTATGACAACCGTCAATCGAGAGCGTCTGGAACTCGGGATTGTAAACGATGAACGTCTCGCCGTAGAGATTGTGGATTGAATAGAAGGTGTTGACTTTCAACTCTTTGTGTTGTTTGTAAACAACAGAGCCATCAGCACCGAAGGTATATTTTTCCCTCAATACGAGGAATTCTCCATCAGACTTCTGGGCGAAAAGCCCAGTGGCTATCATGATCCCTGAAAGCAGGGTGAATATAGTCTTTCTCATGGCTTCTCTACTTTATGACCAACGTTTTTTCCTCAATAGCCATCCATGCGCCGACAGCATCCTTGAAGCCAGGGTAGTCTTCCGCCTCATAGACCCTCTTCTTGAGAGCGATCGAGGAGGCGATATTGACAACATTACCCTTTTGGGAAATCTTCCCGGTGAAGTCAGCGGCCTCACTGGAGGAACTCTCCTCCGAACCGGAGGTCAAGTTCATACCCTTCGGAATCGTCACATTCTCATTGGCTTCCACGAGCCTGGAGCAGGAATCCTTAAAACCGAACTCCCTATCGGGAATGTTTGTATTAACCCTCAGGAAAGTCTTGACCCTATTGTACAGGCGTCCGGACACTGGCTTGTAAAGCAAAGCGCCATCAGAAGTCTTGGCCGCATATGACGGGATCGAGAACTTCGCGGTGATTTTTATCGGAGCGTCGAGGTAGTAATCCGGAGTCTTGCCGTAGTTGACACTGATCATCTTGGCCTCAGGATCGATCGATAGTATCTCGTTCTCCATAGCCTTCTGCCAATTGGCGACATAACCTTTGGTGAAGGGGTTACGTACAGCCGCATCAGACTGGCCTTCAGCCGTCACGGTATATTCTCCAGTCAAATTGCCATCCTTGTCAAGAACAGTCTTGATGGCAAGCCTGAGATAATGGTTCTCAGGTGCGGAAACAGGAGTCAAGAGAAGCGGAGAACCCTCCGGGAGGCCGGGTAGGTAATTCTGCTGCTGTTCGGCACTGGACCAATTCTCTCGGGTGAAAGGCACCCAAGTCGGATCCAAGGGCTCATAAACTCCGCTGGTGCGCTTCACCACAACCACACAATGGTTGAAATGATCGGCCGGAATACTCTCAATTCTGGATCCTGCCATTGTCATGGCAGGATGGGCCTCGAAACCAGCGGCACGAAGCATTGTGACGAGCATTGATGCCTTGTCTTTGCAGACTCCGCAACGGTCAGTGAAATTCATCTTGGCATTGTGGAGGGTATATCCCTCACCTTCGCCCATGGATATTCCTGAGTAACGCATATAATCGGCCACCCAGTGAGTCAAGAGCCATATTTTACGACTCTCGTCAGTAACTCCCTTCAAAATCTCGCGGACCTTTTTCTCCACCTCGGGAGTCGGGATGAAGCTGCCGTAGTCCTCATTGACACCGCTGAACCACACGGACTTGTCCTCCCAACGGTCTGTCGAGGAGAGCATCAGCTTCGGAGCGACATCGTAGAGATCCACCATATTCGGTTCCCTCTTGAAAGGCTTGGCATCGGATACCGTGAAAGTCAGCAACTTCCTGTCGCCGTCAACCCTGGTGGAGGAGTGGCACTCACCCTGGTAGAACTCATACTGGACATCCTTGTCCCTTGGCACATCCAGGGTATAGACCTTGGAAAGTGTGGGATACGTCACCCAGAACGGGACTATGTCGTAAAAGTTGCCCCTCATCGGAGGAATGAATCTGTCTTCATCGTCAGGCATAGAGGCGAGCAAGGCGTAGGTGAACCCTTTCTTGTTGATCCTGTAGTCGATAACGTCACCTGGATCAAGTTCCCCTACCTCAGCCATAATCTGCCTGGCACCCCAGTAAATCATCCTGGCTGGCGCGGCATAGTCGCAGACAGTCCCGAGGTCTATGTTCCTGACAGAGCCATCCGCTTTGTAGACCTTGACGTCCTTGAAGACCGCGAGAGCGGTTAGAGGATCATAGTCATACTTAAGGACTCTGTGTGCCAAGGCTCCAGCCTTGGTCTGGATTTTCACGACATGGTGGATGTCGAAGCTTCCGGAACCCGAATCCTTGAAACGAACGCCGGTGCTATCCAGGAGCACCACGGCATCACTCTGGGAAAGCTCGGGCTGCCTAGCCAGCTTTTTCTCCAGAGATCGCCACGACTGGGCCGGAACGGGAATGGAAATGGCGGCGAGAAGCGCCGCCAAAAAAACTTTTCTCATTTTAGAGATAACTATAAATCAAGCTTGTATCCAGGACGATAATCGTAGTGCATGAGTTTGGTGGCCTCCGGATCGTTCATGAACTTCTGGACGATCGGGTTCCACACGATAGGTCTTCCGAGATCCATGGCTATGTTTCCAAGATTGCAGACGGTGCAAGATGAATGACCTACCTCAACAGGGACGTTAGGATCGATCCTTGACTTGATAGCCTCGATGAATGCCCTGTGATGGCCAACCTTAGTCTCGTAAGGAACAGAGTCGTCACCTGCGGAACCCTTCATCTCGAGCTTCTTGTTGGAAGCCTCATACTTGCCGCGGGATACCTTGATCCAACCTTCCTCACCATAGATCTGCACACCAGGAGTGGAGCCATCGAACGGTTCCTCGGTCACGATAATACCGTTGTCATATAGATAAGTGAGATGGTCGTAGTAGCTGTAGCCGGCGGGAATCACCTTGACAGGGCCGCTGCCATCCTTGCCTATAGCCCACTGGGCAATGTCGAACATGTGTGCTCCCCAGTCAGTCATCAGGCCGCCTCCCATCGGTTTATACCACCTCCAGGCGCCCCAAAGCTGCTCATTGTGCTCGTCGCTGACAATTGGATCGAGATTGGAGTGGTAATACACGGAAGTCGGAAGAGGTCCGAGCCATTTGTCCCAGTTAAGTCCGGCGGGAACCTCCATCTTTGGAAGATTGCAAGGGACGGGGGCGGCGGAATAAGGGTTGACATCGTTGCGGCCAACATAAACCTTGATCTTCTGGATCTGGCCAAGATCACCCTCACGCGCATGAGTCGCCGCCAGTATGAACTCATCGCTGGAGCGTTGCTGGCTACCGATCTGGAGAATACGGTTGTATTTGCGGACAGCCTTGACAAGCTGCTGGCCCTCGAAAATTGTCAAGGTCATCGGTTTCTCAAGATAGACATCCTTCCCGGCCTTGCAAGCCGCGATGGCTATGATGGCATGCTGGTGATCCGGGACAGCTATCACGACCGCGTCAACATCGGGGCGGGCCAAGACATCCTGATAGTCTTCATAGACATCGACCTTGACCTTCTTTTCACCTTTCTCCTGATAATACTTTGTGACTCTCTTGACGAAACGGTCCCTCTTGATGTCATACACGTCGCAACCAGCGACCACACGGACATCATCCATTGACATGAAACCACTCAGAAGGTACATCGCCTGCTGTCCGAGGCCGATGAAACCCATGTTGATTTTACCATTAGCGGACTTTTTGGCCGCCTTGTTGGCAGCCGACGCACCAACAATGCCAGCTGGCATCATGATGCCGGCGGCGCCGATAGCGGAAGCTTTCAAGAAATCTCTACGTACCATGTTTCAGTGTTTAATCATTGATATCGTAAATATAAGAAAAATTATGAAATAATTTATCACGAAGAATGGTCTTTGGCACGGAAATGGTATTATCCTAAAGCGACATAATTTTTTACCCATAAACCAAAAACTGACTCAATAGTTATTTCATAAGTATTGGACAAAAAAACGGAAACCTGTCGAGAGACACGTTTCCGTTATATTGTTTATATTTGTTCAAACTGTACCGAATATGCGTCTTTCTGGTTTAGCGGGTTTTTTGACAAGTCTTGTCATTTGCTTCCTGGGTTGCTCAACTCCAGGGGAAAGCGGGCGGATCATCCTTGGCGACGAGAGGTTCGACGATTATATCCCTTCGATAAAGGGTAAGAGAGTGGCTGTATTCAGCAACCATACGGGAATTGTAGGGGACAAGGTTACAGAATCCGGCTTCGGGCCTCATCTCGTCGATGTATTGATCAGCAAAGGGATAAATATCCAGGCTATTTTCTCTCCGGAGCATGGGTTCCGGGGGACGGCCGACGCCGGGGAGAAAGTCAACGGAGAAATTGATGAGAAGACGGGGGTGGAGATCATATCTCTTTATGGCGGAGGAGACGCTTACGGGAAAGGGAACATGGAAAAGTTCGACGTCCTGCTAGTCGACATACAGGATGTCGGTCTCAGGTATTACACATACTATATCTCCATGCTTCACCTGATGGAAGCATGCGCTAAATCCGGGAAAGAAGTAATTGTCCTTGACCGCCCTAATCCCAACGGATTCTACGTCGACGGGCCGATTCTGGATCCAGACTACAAATCAGGAGTGGGCGCCCTCCCTATAACAACTGTCCACGGGATGACTCTCGGGGAACTGGCGTTGATGATCAATGGAGAGAGCTGGCTCCCAGATGGACTCAAATGCGACCTGAAGGTCATCCCTTGCCTTGGATATGACCACTCCATGAAACCACAGGTGGTTGTCCCGCCTTCTCCTAATCTCAAAACAATGAGGGCTATATATTTATATGCCTCAACTTGTTTTTTTGAGGGCACAGTAGCGTCTCTGGGCCGTGGCACAGATAACCCTTTCGAGTTATTCGGCCACCCGGACATGACCTCAACATTCACCTTCACTCCCCGTGGTGTTCCCGGAGCGAAGAATCCTCCCCTTAAAGACAAGCTTTGCCACGGATATGATCTCAGGGAAAAGCCTCTGGAGGAAATCTGGGACGAGGGAATCAATCTCGACTATATCATCACGGCTTACAATGACCTTCACATCGGAGATAAGTTTTTCACCAACTTCTTCGATAAGCTCGCGGGAGTGGGCTATATCCGGGAGATGATCCTCTCCGGTGCCACCGCTGAGGAGATCAAGGCACGCTGGAAAGAGGATGTCGAAGCTTTCAAGATCCTTCGTCGCCCCTACCTTCTTTATCCGGATCATGAAACAGCGCCTAAGGTCACCTTTTCTGACGAGGCCGGCTCATATTCAAGTACTTCCAAGACTATCCGCCTTTCCGCACCTGACGGATACAGCATCTATTACACAACGGATGGCTCAGTTCCGACCACCGACTCTCCTCTATATAGCGGACCGATCTCTTTAAGCAAGAAAGGAAACAGATGGGTTGATTCCGAGACTATCGACCGGATGACAATCTATTATAAAGGGAAACCTGTCAGGCCCATAATGGCCTCTTCCACTCTTCCCGGAGCGAACATCATCCGAGCCATAGCGGTGGCTCCAGATGGCACCCATGGAGATGTGGACACCAAGACTTACTTCATCGGAGCGAACTTGAAAAAAGAATACAATGACGTCATGGTCATATCCATAGTCACGGATCCGGACAACCTTCTTGACTATGAGAAAGGTATCCTTGTAAAAGGCAAGCTTTATGACGAATGGGTCTCCACTCATGAAGCTAAATCAATCTTTGAGAATGGAAAATGGTGGGAGGCCAATGCTAATTTCACCAGCAAAGGAAAAGCCTGGGAACGTCCGGCTTCCATAGAATTGTTCGACGCTTCAAACAAGCTGACGCTTCAGCGGGAATGCGGTTTCCGATTGAAAGGACATGCTTCCAGGATGTTCCCGCAGAAATCCTGGAATATCAACTTGAATAAGCCCAATGGAAATGGGGAAATCAACTATCCGATATTCCCTGACGCGATCAACGCCAATACCGGAGAGGTGATCACCCGTTATAGATCATTCTCCCTGCGGAACGGTGGCAATGACACGGAATACCTGAAGTTCAAGGATCCATGGACACAATCAAGGGTTCAGGATAAAGACTTCTCAACCGAGAAAAGCCGTTTAGCCGTCTTATTCCTGAATGGAGAGTATTGGGGGCACTATAGCCTCATCGAAAAGTATGATGGCTTGTATATAGAGAACCACTATGACGTCAAGGACGCGCTTATTATTGATGAGAATGAGATCGCTGTGGGCAAAAAATCCGACTTCCATCTATATGAGGAACTCTTGTCTTTCTGTGACAAAGACTTATCCATTGATTCGAATTGGGAGGCTTTCAAGAAAGTCATGGACATCAGAAGCATGGTGGATTACTTCTCCACTCAAATCTATATCGGCAATAATGACTGGAGGGACACTTCCAATGTCAAGATATGGCGAAGCGTTGACATCGACCCTTCAAATCCCTATGCTGATGGCCGTTGGCGCTATCTTTTGAACGATACTGAGTACTCTTCCTCGCTTTATGGTTCTAAAGGCACCCAGGCTGAGTTCGATTCATTCGCCAGAGCGAAGAGATACCATCCTCTATTCGCCTCTGCCATTAAGAATCCCGAATTCAGGGATATGATCAAGTCGACAATCACTGAAATCGCCCAAAAGAACTTCGAGGCCAGCGACGTCGAGGCCGATCTCCGGGCCTGGGCTACTAGATGGAAGCCATATATGCCAGCCTATTATGAACGATTTGGAGATTCTTCCTGGGCTTGGAAATCAAACATCAAGTCCACCACGGAGTTTTTCCAAAAGCGCTACGATTATATCATCGCAGCCCTACCCTTTTAACGTCATACCCGGTCTGACCGGGCATCGTGCTGTTATTGCATTGAGCCGCCGACGATGTCAAGAATCTCTGAGGTGATCTTTTGCTGACGGCCTTTATTGTATTCGAGAGTGAGCGACTCAAGAAGCTCATTACCGTTGTCGGTAGCGGTCTGCATGGCTACCGTACGGGCGGCGTGCTCGGCGGCGTTGGTGTCAAGAAGAGCGGTATACAGTTTCAGGCGTTGGACCTTAGGGAGCAGTTCCTCAAGCAGTTCCTCAGGTGAAGGCTCGATGATCATGTCGTCGGGCTCAGATGGCATCGCCGCTGTCCCGAGGCCGTACTCAGCCGCAGCGGAGCGAGAATGGACGCGGCCTGGGACAGGCGGTGTGCCATCTGTAGTTCCGTCCGGAGCGGGAGCAACGGCCATCGGGAGATATGTCTCCCGGACGGTCAACTGGGATGCGGTTGACTTGAAGTGATTGTAAACCAATTCCACTTTCGAGAAACGGCCTGATGAATAGCCGTCAATAAGCTCTTGAGATAAAGCTGAAGCGGCCTCATAGCCTGGAGAATCGGCCATTTTCGTATAATCATCCGGAGACGGGAATCCTGCCTTCCGCATAGCCTCTGCCATCTTACGACCGACAGAATAGACAACTATGTCACTGTCAGAAAGCCCTGAGGCACGATATTCATCAATCGCCGCGAAAGTCTTGCGGATCGCATTGGCGTTGAACGCCCCGCAAAGGGACGAGTTTGATGAGAACGCCACTATGGCGACCTTCCCCCGCATGGCAGCAGTTTCAACCGGTGCGTCGCCTGTCCCAGGCAGCGTCCATTCTCGTTCCGCTGCGGCTGAGTACGGCCTTGGGACAACGGCGCCACCGGACTGCACGCCGGAACCATAAGAGTCTTGTGCCAGGAGGTTGTCAAGGATATGCTGGAGCTTACGCTCGTAAGGGAGCATGTTGGTGATCGCCTGCTGGGCCTTACGCAACTTCGCTGAAGCCACAAGCTTCATCGCCGAAGTGATCTTCAGCGTGCCGCTAACAGAAGCTATCCTGTTCTTTATCTCCTTTAAAGAAGCCATTATCCAACCAGTGATGCCACCACCGCAGCAGCGGTCTCTTCAATAACAGAAGTCATTGATTCATCGAGTTTTCCAACACCTAATGCATCAAGGACATCCTTATGCCCTGCCCGCATCCTGTCAAGGAAGAGAGATTGGAACTCCGGCACCTGATCCACCTGCAAGTCGGCCATCAAAGCATGGGTCCCGCAGTACAGGATGGCAACTTGCTCCCCGACAGGCATGGGCGAATACTGAGCCTGAACAAGTAACTTGTTGTTTTTGCGTCCCTTATCAAGAGCCATTGCGGTCACCTTGTCCATGTCGGAGGAGAACTTTGAGAACGACTCAAGTTCACCGTACTGCGCTTGGTCAATTTTCAGTGTGCCAGCGACTTTCTTCATCGACTTCACCTGAGCCGATCCTCCGACCCTGGAGACAGATATACCCACATTGATCGCAGGCCTCTGTCCTTGGTTGAACAGACCTGACTCAAGGTAAATCTGACCATCCGTGATGGAAATGACATTAGTGGGAATATATGCGGAGACATCACCTGCCTGGGTCTCAATGATAGGCAAAGCAGTGAGCGACCCACCAGCCTTAACCTTTCCTTTCAATGAGTCAGGGAGATCATTCATCCTCTCGGCAACCTCCTGCTGGTCAATAATCTTCGCCGCCCTCTCCAAAAGCCTGGAATGGAGATAAAAGACATCGCCTGGATAAGCCTCTCGACCCGAAGGACGCCTCAAGATCAGGGAAACCTCACGGTATGCGACAGCCTGCTTCGAGAGATCATCGTACACCACAAGAGCGGGCCGGCCCGTGTCACGGAAATACTCTCCGATGGCCGCGCCGGCAAATGGAGCGAAATACTGCAATGCGGCGGGATCCGCAGCCGTTGCGGCAACCACAATCGTGTAATCCATGGCTCCGTAAGAGCGGAGTGTCTCAACTATATTGGCCACAGTCGACCCTTTCTGACCTACCGCGACATAGATGCAATAAACAGGCTTACCTTCCTGGTAACAGGAACGTTGGTTGATAATCGTGTCGATGGCCAGCGATGTCTTTCCGGTCTGGCGGTCACCAATGATCAGCTCCCTCTGCCCGCGACCGATAGGAATCATGGCGTCAATAGCCTTGAGACCGGTCTGGAGAGGTTCTGTGACTGGTTGGCGATAGATGACGCCAGGAGCCTTACGTTCAAGAGGCATCTCCGTCAATTCTCCCTCGATATTACCGAGACCGTCAAGCGGTGTCCCGAGAGGATCCACTACCCTGCCGAGCATAGCCTCGCCGACATTGATTGAAGCGATACGCCCGGTGCGGCGGACTGTCATGCCCTCCTTGACCTCATCAGTTGGACCCAACAAGACGGCGCCAACGTTATCCTGCTCCAGATTCATCACCACACCCATCACACCGCTCTCAAACTCAAGAAGTTCTCCGGCTTCGGCGTTGGTCAGCCCATACATCCTGGCCACACCGTCGCTAACTTGGAGCACTTTACCGATCTCCTCGAAACGTAGAGAAGCATCGATGTCCTTGAGCTGCTGAAGCAGCACCTGCGAGATTTCGCTTGGTCTAATATTGTTGTTTTGAGCCATATAAATAAAACTACACGATTCTACGGTTTCTCTCGACAAACTGTGACCGTATTCTCTCTAATTGACGGGAAACGGAAGCGTCGAGGAGTTTGTCCTCAACCTCGAGGACGAAGCCACCAATCAGGGACTCATCAACTTCAGTGGTCAGCTGGAGGGTCTTCCCTGTCTTGGACTCTATCAAAGACCTGATCTTGTCCTCAAGCACACGAGCAGCGTCATCCGGCTTTGAAGGTAAGACAAGACGGCCTCTCACGATATTCCGGGACTGGCAGAACTGATCCTCGAAGCTCTTCAGAGCCAAGGTGATATCCCCTATCCTGCCATTCCGGATAAGCAGTTCGAAAAACCGCTTTAACTCCGGAGAAACGGCTGGGGACCCAGATCGATCGCCCGTGGCCGCAACTTCAAGAAGTGATATCTTCTTGTCAGCTGGAACGGAAGGATCAGAGAGTAGACGACGCAAATCAGGGAAACTCGTCAACGCGTCAATGATTGCCTTGGCTTGGGAAACCACCGCATCGCCGGAGCCGGTCTCATCAACCAACTTCAGCAAAGCCGCGGCATAACGTGAAGCGATTATCCCTGTATTCATTGTCAGCTATTTAGGTCTTTCGAAGACGATAGTTCTTCCACCAGTCTTCCCAGCAGTTCGTCACGGGAGGCGTCATTTTCGAGATCCTTGCGCAGAACCTTCTCTGCCACAGCTACTGAGAGCACAGCGACCTCCTTCCGGACATCCCGCAAAGCACTCTCTTTCTCAGCCGCGATCTGAACCTTGGCTTGGTCAAGAATCTTTGCCGCCTCATCACGGGCCTGGACTTTCGCTTGCTCAATCATGGCATCTCTGGAAGAGGCAGCCTCCTTGAGGATGGTGGCTTGCTCCTTCCTGGCTTTCTCAACCAGAGCCTCCTGCTCCGAGGCGAGATTGCGAAGCTTTTCCTCCGCCTCACGAGCCTTGGCGATGCTCTCATTGATCCTGTCAGCCCTCTTTTGCACCGAGTCCGTGATCATCGGGAATCCCCACTTGGCGAGCACGAAGAAGACGATGCCGAAGATCAGCGTCATCCACACGAGCAATCCGAAGTCGGGAGTGATGAGAGACATAACTACTTAGCGATAAGACAGACAACGATAGCGAAAAGGCAAGCTCCTTCGATAAGAGCGCTGACGATGATGGCGGTCATCCTGTAATGTCCAGCCTGCTCGGGCTGACGGGCTCCTGCCTCAAGGGAAGCCTTACCGATTTTGCCGATACCAAACCCGGCGGCAAAGGCAGCGATAGCTGCGCCAATGGCCTTTCCGAGAACGCCTAGGGATACCCCGGCCTGAAGTAAAAACATCAAAGGTGTCATGATTCTATAATATTAATAATTAATCAGTTTCAGCTTTTGGCCTCGACAATCCAATAAAGACTGCCGAGAGCATGGTGAACACATATGCCTGAATGAATGCGACGAGGAGCTCAAGGCAATCCATGAACACCCCGAGAATAACGGCGACAAAAGTCAAACCACCGTTCACAGCCGCTCCCATCTTCGCCGTAAGGAATATGACGGCAATGACTCCAAGTATCATGAAATGGCCGGCCAGAATGTTGGCGAAGAGCCTGACCATCAGGCTGAAAGGCTTGGTGAACATGCCGATGATCTCAATCAATGGCATAAGTGGAATCGGGACTTTAAGCCAGGTTGGCACCTCTGGCCAGAGGATGTCCTTCCAATAGTGCTTGTTCCCGAATATGTTGACAGTGAAAAATGTGAACAGCGCCAGCACAAGCGTCACGGCTATGTTGCCGGTGATATTGGCGCCACCTGGGAAGAAGGGCACGATGCCCATCAAGTTGTTTATGAATATGAAGAAAAAGGCTGTCAGGAGGTAAGGAGAATACTTCTTGTAATCTTCCCCCACACAATCTTTTATGATGTCATCCTCGACCATCGTGACCATCATCTCCATTATTCCCGCGCCGCCAGTGGGAGCCTCTTCAGAGGCGTCATGTTTGCGATACCATCTTGCGGTCCCGAGGACAATTATAAGCAGCAAGGCGCTATTGATCATCAGCCCGAGAACGTTTTTTGTGATGGATAAGTCCCATGGACGGATCTGAGACCCGTCTGGTCCTTTCTCCACTATCTTATTCTCATACTTACCTGAAGTCGCTATGCTAAAGCCCTTATATTCACCTTCTTCCAGATGTTTAGACGAGAAGATATGGGCTCCGTTTCCAGACTTGCTGATCACAATCACCGGGAGTGGTATACTGACCGGCTTGCCATTGATCGTGGTGATATGCCACTCATACGAATCCCGGACATGGCCGTATAAGTACTCGTCCATGTCAAGCTCAACTTCATCTGTCGCGAGGATATCGGTACCATCCGGCTGGCGGTCCGGGGCCGGCGAAGTCCATCCTAGCTCCGCTGCGGCTGAGTATCGCCTTACCCCGGCCGCCAAGCCGGAAGAATACTCGCCGGCCCCGGACCGCAGGCTGGAAAAGGCTAGTGAGATGACCAGTATGAGTTTAAGGATTCTCATTTAGGCTCAACACATGCGGTAACATGATTATCAACGACTTCCACGAACCCGGATTTAATATGGAAAGCACCCTCCCCGTAATTAATCTCCCCTTCCACTAGTAATGACACGATTGGAGCATGATCCTTGAGCACCACGAACCTACCCTTGGCGCCAGGAAGCTCAACCCTGTCAACATCTTGGCAGACTACAGAACCTTCCGGAGTGATTATGTCCAAATGAATTGTCATTTCGCCGCAGCCAAGATCGCCTCACCCTTCTTTATCGCGTCTTCCAAAGTACCCACATTCAGGAAGGCCTGCTCAGGCAGATAATCCACTTCTCCATCCAATATCCTGCGGAATCCGTCGACGGTGTCAGCGATGTCCACCATCACTCCTGGAACACCGGTAAACTGCTCAGCCACAGAGAATGGTTGGGAAAGGAACCTTTGCACTCGCCTGGCCCTGTTGACAGTAAGCTTATCCTCATCGCTCAACTCGTCCATTCCGAGTATCGCAATGATATCCTGCAACTCCTTGTTACGCTGTAAGATCTGCTTGACCCTCTGTGCTGTGTCGTAATGGTCTTTGCCCACGATATTCGGATCAAGGATACGGGACGTTGACTCCAAGGGGTCGACTGCCGGATAAATACCAAGCTCAGTGATCTTGCGGCTCAATACGGTAGTGGCATCCAGATGGGAGAACGTGGTCGCAGGGGCAGGGTCAGTGAGGTCGTCAGCAGGAACGTAAACCGCTTGTACAGAAGTGATTGAACCATTCTTGGTCGAAGTGATCCTCTCCTGCATCCGCCCCATCTCCGTAGCCAGAGTCGGTTGATATCCGACGGCTGAAGGCATACGGCCAAGAAGGGCGGAAACCTCCGATCCGGCCTGGGTGAACCTGAATATATTGTCAATAAAGAACAATATGTCTCTCGGACCTTCTCCGGTGTCAGAATCCCTGAAAGATTCGGCGAGAGTCAGTCCAGATAGAGCGACACTCTGGCGAGCTCCCGGAGGCTCATTCATCTGACCGAATACCATCGCCACTTGCGATTTCTCAAGCTCCTCACGATCCACTTTGGAGAGATCCCAATGCCCTTCCTCCATGGATTTCTGGAACTCATCACCATATTTGATGACTCCAGACTCAATCATCTCACGTAGCAGGTCATTACCCTCCCTGGTACGTTCCCCGACTCCGGCGAAGATTGAGAATCCGTTGTGTTTCTTGGCGATATTGTTGATGAGCTCCTTGATAAGGACGGTCTTTCCGACTCCAGCGCCACCGAACAATCCGATCTTTCCTCCTTTGAGGTAAGGTTCGAGCAGGTCTATCACCTTGATACCTGTGTAGAGCACTTCCTGCGAGGTAGCCAAATCCTCAAACTTAGGTGGCTCCCTATGGATTGGCAGCGAGTTGGCTTCAGAAAGGTCGCCTAGACCATCAATTGTCTCGCCCACGACATTCATGACTCGTCCCCTGATCTGGGCGCCAACCGGCATGGAGATGGGGGCGTTGGTTGCCTCTGCCCTCATCCCACGCTTCAATCCGTCGGTAGAGTCCATCGCCACGCAACGGACAGTCTCCTCACCGATGTGCTGCTGGACTTCGACGATAAGCGGATGCCGCCCTGCTCCCCTATCTATCCGCAAGGCCTCATGGATCCTGGGCAGAGAGTTATCCTCCACTCCAGCTTCCGCCTCAAAACGGACATCCACAACCGGCCCGATAATCTGCGATATGAATCCTATATTATTTTCCATCAGGTCAAAAAAAGGGTCCCTTTTCAGGAACCCTTGAATATTTCGCTTTAATTCCTTACTTCACCAAGCAGACCGCGACACGGTTCTCCTCAGGAGTATTGTAAGGATTGAGGGTGTCACCAAAGTACTCGGTGATGATCCTATCCTTGCTGATGCCAGCGTCGGCGATAGCCTTGGCAACGATCTCGGACCTCTTCTCGGAAAGGAACTGGTTCCTCTTGGCGGTACCGGTGTCCTTATCAGCGTGACCGGAGATACGAACCTTGGTGTCAGGGTTGTCCTTGAGGGCCTGGACGATCTCGTCGATCTTAAGCTGCTCGCTCTCACGGATATCCCACTTGTTGATCACGAAGAAGATGTTCCTCTGGAGAGACTCAAACGCAGGCTCGACAATGACGGGCTCAGTGGGCTCAACAACCGGCTCGGGTTCGGGTTCCTTGACAGGGGCGGGTGCCGGTGCCGGAGGAACGATCACGGGAGCGGGAACGGGCTTAGCCTTACCGAAGCTGAAGGTCAAACCGGCGAGACCCTTGATCTGGAAGTCAGCCTTTGAACCCTTCTTGGAGTTGAAGTGGTCGTTGATGAAGCTCGTGTTGCCTTCAAGGTTGAGTGCGACAACGTCGGAGAGCCTGATGTTGAAGCCGAGACCAGCCCTGAGAGCAGGAGAGATGCTGCTGGGATCCCAGAGGTAGTTGGTGGTCGGGAAGCTCTTGGCGAGAGCGTTGGCCTCATCGTTGTTGAAAGCGTAGTTAGCACCCACACCGCCGAAGATGTAAGGATTGATGGTACGGTCAAACTTGTAACCACCGAAGAGAGCGGCGAGATCAGCCATGAGGTCGATAGCACCCTCAACATAGTTGTACTTGTAGACCCTGGCCTGGCCATCATTGATGGCTCCCTTACCCTGCCATGCGTTGGCGTTCAGCCTGGCGGCGAAGACCGGAGAGAACTGATAGCCAAGGGAAATGGCACCTGAAGGAGAGATGAGGTCTGTCCAAACAGTCTCACCGATGGTCTCAGCGGCACCACCCTGGATCTGAAGGAACCAGTACGGATCAAAATCCTTCTTCTGCGCGTTGGCAACAGAAAGTGAGGCGACGAGCGCGACACTTGCGAGAATAGTTATTATACGTTTCATGATACTAATGAATATATATTGCGCATTTAACGTCGCTAAATTAGTATATTTTTTTTAATTGAGCAAGAATCACCACTAATTTTCAGTCATTTGTCCGTTGATACGGAGAGTTAAAATCCGGGGATCACCATTGGTTTCCACATAGACTTTATAGTAGACCTTACCGGGACTCTTGTTCTTTCCCTTGAATGTGACATGAATCTCCCCTTTCTTACCAGGTTTGACGGGCTTCTCAGGGAAGGTGGCAGAGACGCAACCGCAGCTCACATCGTGGTCGAGGAACTCGAGGGGAGCATCTCCTACATTAGTGAAAGTGAATACAGTAGTCCTTGTACTGGCGCTTTTCGGGAAGGTACCGATATGGGCCGAGGTTGAATCCAATTGGATAGAAGCCACCTTAGGTGATCCATCAGACCTGGTTTTCTTTCCTCCGCATGAGAATAGGGAGAAGGACAGTGTCAATACTAAGAGTACGTATAATAGGATGTGTCGCATGGTTCAACTAAGTTAACCATTTTCCGCCAAGTTTCAAAATAAAAAGGGGGGCGCCCAGCCGGGCGCCCCCCACAATTTGTCAGGTATCAATACTCTCAGGTATTACTCACCCTCGGTCTCACCGCCCTCCTCGGGCTCGGTGGGCTCGGTGGGCTCGTCGCCACCAGAGGCGGAGCTGTCGTTCTGCTCACCGATGGTCTTCGCCACAGGGACGGTGATCCAGTCGGTGTCGAGCCAGCCGAAGCCGTAGCCAACCTTGGCCTTGATGTAGAGGTTGAAGTCGGCCGTGACGTTAACACCGTTGTTCTTGTACGTGATGTAGCCGCTCTCGTTCTCCGGCAGCGTGACCTCGACACCACTCTGAGGATCCTCAGCGGTGGTGGCGCCGGCCTCGGTCTGGCGGATGACAAGGTTCACGTCAAGAGGTCCGCGGGTGCCACCGAGGTCGCACTCGATGTTCTCGGTGTCGACCACGACAACGAACGGTCCATAGTACTTCCACAGGAAGGCGTTGTCCTTGCCGGGGATCGGCTTGCCCTTGCTGTCAAGCTCGGTCACGAACTTGTAGTCACGCCAATCGATAGGATCAAGCAGATCCTCGATCTTGATGTATGAGCCGGGCTCTCCGAAGTTCACGGCGTCGACGAAGCCCTTAGCGGACTTGGTCGTCACGCTCACAGGACGCAGGATGTTCGCGCGGAAGTGATCCTCTCCATCGAAGGTCACGTCAAGCTGCCTGGGCTCCTCGCCCTCGCCGGTGCAAAGGAACGCGTTGGCGCCAATGTAGGTGTACATGTAGCCAGTCCTCACATCGATGCCGGCGTTGATGAGGGAGTCAGCCACTGTCGTGTTCTCCTGATCGCTGTCGAACTGCTGGATGAACGTGAGTATGTCATTCTTCGCCCACACGAACACGTTGTTGTACCTCACAGGATCGTCAAGCTTGAGCCCGTTGAGATTGGTGTCAAACTCGCTCTGGTTCTGGGCGTCGTTCACGATCACAGCGACAACCTGGGTGTCGGTGACGGCCTTCTTGCCGGTCTCGTCAAGGATGGCGGCCTTCAGGACGCTGATCAGGCCCTCGCCCTCGTCGACATCGTCGGAGACATCCTTAGGATCCTCGACGAAGAACTTGACATTGAGACCGTCAATCGTCTTGATCGCCTCCACGTGAGGCTTGCAGAAGTAGTACACCATGGAGTCGATCTTGATGTTCTTCGCCTTGTCAACCCACACCTTGCCGAAGTTGTCGGTCTGGAAGGAAGAGTTGATGTTGAGGACCATCTCGGCGTGAGTGCTCATGGTGTCTCCCTGCGCGGGGGCGAGGACGTTGTACTTCGTGGCCTCGTAGCCGCTGGTCCAACGCTCGGTGATGTAGTTGCCCTTCGTGGAGCTGAGCTTGATCGTCTTCTCGACATCGTCGCCGACGGTGGCCTTCAGGAGGATCCTGAACGCCTGGTCAGGGGACTTGCTGTTGTAGTACTCGGCGATGACAGCGACCTCCTCGCCGGCGAACTCCCACAGCTCGCCAGGGCTCAGCGTCCACTTGATCACGTGCGTGCCCTCGACAGGGTTGAGAACCACGTCCTCGATCTCGCCGACAAGAACGTCCTTGCCGTCAACCTTCATGCCGGCAACGGCGCGCAGGCTGTCGTACAGCAGGTGGAAGCTCTTCTTGTTCATGTTGATCGGGTTGTACACGTACACGTTCATGTCGTGGACCGTCGTGAACAGGCTGTCACCGTCGCAGTTGAAGTGGAACACGTTCTCGCTCTCGTCATCGAGGTAATCCCTCCTCGGGACAAGCTCGATCTCGGGGTTGATCGTGCTGGCCTGCGCGATGAAGACCTTGATGTACGCGACGTTGACGATGTCCTCGCCGTGCATCAGCTTCACGCGGATGATCGGCGTGCGGCCGATGGCGGCCGTTCCGTCGGTCTCGTATACCCTAGGCTTGAAGATGTGGCCGTCCACCAGCTCGACGAAGTTGGCCTGGTCGGTCTCCGGCTTGCCGGTGATGAAGTTCTGGACAACCTCGTACTCGAAGTGAAGGCCGTACTCCTCCATCTCCGCGGCAGTCATCTCCATGCAGTTCTCGGGACC
>JAFYYM010000053.1 GCA_017557535.1 Bacteroidales bacterium
CTGCGGCGAAGTCGTCCCCATGCAGAACCTCCTCCCCGACCTGTGGGGCGACGATGACTTCTTCAACGCCCGCAGCTTCCAGGTCTTCATCACCCGCCTCCGCCGCGCTCTCTCCCGCGACCCGCGCTTGCGTATCGTCAATGTCCGGGGAACAGGTTACAAACTGATTGCAGAATAAACTCAGCGAGGGAGTCCGTACACCTTCACATCCATCGCCTTCCCGCCCTTCACCACGGCCCCGGCCCTCGTCTCCTTCAGCCGAAAGCCATTCTTCTCCAGCACCCGGGCAGATGCCAGGTTCTCAGGGAACACTTCTCCGATGATGCGCTCTAGTGCCAGCTCTCGGAAAGCAATCCCACACATCTGTCGCACGGCTTCTGTGCCGAGACCTTTGGACCACCAAGGCGTCAGGATCATATAGCCAATCGCCCCGACATTGCGCTCTTCATCAGCCATCCTCTCCACAGAGATGCTGCCGACAATCTTACCGTCCACGACGATGGCTCGCCAGACGCCTTCCTTGCCGTCATTCTCCGCCACCATCCCAAGCCACCAATCGGCATCTGCCTCATCGTAGGGATATGGCAGCCGGTCCGACAGGAAGGTCCTGTCCACGGCATTGCACAGCGCCATCAGCACTAGTTTGTCATCGGTTTTCCAATTATGAAGGGTAATGGTCATTGATGTTCAGTTCGAGAAATAGGAAACCATATCATATCGTACGAGATTATCCCAGAATTCCTTTGATTTCCATCATTATTGACGCCCCGTCAACACTTTCCAGCGCATTCCGCTTGTTCGATCTCATCGTTGAAGGTTTTATTTCCCAGTAAGAGCCGAATAGTTCAGAATACTTATTGACCCCGGCATGGTCACACATCATAGACGCGGCTAAAGCCAGTTGCTGTTCCTTTTTAGCACCGGGAACAGGCCGACCATTCTCATCCAGCCATCCAGCATCGATGAACTTGGTGATATCGCTGACGAGCGTTTTATTTTTCTTAATTGGCTCTGGTAAAACAGCCTCAAGCTTGCTTTCCCGATCATATGGGTAAGTCGCATAGACCCCGGAACGGTAGTCTTCGTACATTTTGCGAAATACAGCAAGATTGAACCTATCCTGAGTGAAATAGTACTGATAGTATTCCTTCCTGGAAAGCATATTGGTGACGGTCTCTTTGTGGAACCGGAGATCTGCCTTTATCTCAATCGGCCCGAAGACTGGCTTATAGTCGTTAATGATTTTGGCTGCCTTCCTCTGGAAAAACTCTTCGCTATCTTGAGGCTGAGCCTTCTGTCCCTTCAAATAGCAATCGCGTATCTTTACCATCATCCTGTATTTGTTGTCCAGGAGTAAGAAGTGATCCGGATTCTTGAACGACCAATAAACGAACCACACAAGAAGAGCCGCCGAGAGTAAGTAAACGACAATGAGAAGGATATTCATAACTCAATCTATTTGAGGTAGTTGGAGAAGGTCTTCATTGCGTCATCCTTTGTCC
>JAFYYM010000054.1 GCA_017557535.1 Bacteroidales bacterium
CGCATATAGTCGCTGACGGTGAGGCCGCATTCCTCGGCCTTCCGCTTGATGATGTCGCTCTCGTTCTGAGTGACACGGGTGTCCAGATGCAGGGTGCGTCTGGGCTTGGGTTTGGTAACTTTCTTTTTCATGCTGACAAACTTTGTTGGTCAGCCCCGATGCGAGCCTGGGAGCACAGCAAGAAGCCATTGGAGAACGGCAAGCGCGAGCGAAACCGTACGACATTGGCATTTCTCGCTATGGCGGTGTCGCGATTGGAACGCGGCACCTTTCCTGCAAATAGTGCAGGAGCATCCCGGAACGGGCTTTCAGGGCTTATCATTGATAAACGTACAGCCGGGCTGGAGGCTCGCCCTGGAGGGACGGATGAATCCAAGCGGACTCTATCATCCCATCTTCACTTTCCCTTCGCTCAAAAGCCTGATGCTTCAGCAGCAGGACGGTCTTCCAGTCAGGGACGGATTCGCCCCGGTGGGGAAATCCGCTTCCGGATGGAGAGAAGGGAAAGGAAGAGTAAGGACGTGCATAACCCGAACATCATTGATTGCCTTTCTTACGCTGCTTCTCGTAGAACTTGTTGTAGACCGTCCGATTCTCGAACCGCCAGTTCTGGACGCAATAGACGGTGTGGATGCTCGTCCGGTTGTTCTGGACGGTTGAGATAAGCCCCATCTGGTTCATCTGATCCAGGACTCTGGAAACCGTCTTGCGGTCGCACTTCCAGATACGGGAAAGCTCCACCTCTGAGGCAACGAACTGTCCGGCTCTGACGGTGGTAGAATAGCCCTTCATCTTGTATTCCTCATCGGCGGTTTTGGTGAGGTCAATCAAGGACACCAGGGCTTGCATACGGTTGATTCCGTACTTGCTGGCAGCGAGATAGTCTGCCTGGTTCTTGTTCAGGACAAGGGTGTAGGAGATAAGCTGATCCATATTGATAGGTTTTGTGCGGAAGGGGAGCGTCCCGTCCGCTGGTTAAACATTCCTGCTCTTCTCGCTCAGCTTCTGCATATGAAGCCGGGCTTGCTCATCGATCTCTTCCCGTGAAGACACACGGTTCTTTCGGATCCAGGAAAGGATATCGGTCTTCTCGAAGAAGATCATCTTTCCGTTCGGGCGGTAGAAAGGGATGGTCTGGTCGGAGGTCATCTTGTAGAGAGAGCTTCGGGCCATCCCCATAAACTTGGCTGCCTCTTCGACAGTCAATACTTCCTTGCCGGCATCCAGCATATCTTCAAGGGTTTCAACCCTCTTCTGGAGATCGGCAATCTGCTTGGTCAGTTGGGTGTCCTTCTGGACGGAATTCTGCTGCGTCATGTGTGTATTTTTTAGGGTTTGTATTGATTGTTGTATGGTTCGATATGATATCATCGGAAAGAAAACAGCCGGGAAGGGGGAACAATGGCAGTATCCGAGAGGTCGTTTTCTCCAGAAAGAAAAGTCATAGGATATCTCGGAAATCTCATGGAATTTTCGTAACTATGCAGAGGGTTTCTGATACCCCGGAAGATCTTTCCGATGCTTCGACTTAAAAGGTGCATTTTTGTTGTTGGTTTGTTGCGCGTAACAAAATCGTACTCGGAAATAAATGATACACAATTAGTTAAATACGCCGTAAAAATCACGAAGTAGAGCATCGCCCCGTAGAAATGCACCGTCAGGTACCGGATGAGCCACTTCGCCCAGGCGCCCTCCCATTTCGGGAGGAGGGAGAAGGCCCACTGGATCGGCCCGAAGATCGTCAACATCCCCAACAGGATCTGCTGGCAGTAGATGGTGCTCCACCAGCCGACCCGGAAGACGATGAGGGCGATGAGCATGATGATCTTGTCGAGACCCACGATGGCTCCGGCCGTCAGGGACGTGA
>JAFYYM010000055.1 GCA_017557535.1 Bacteroidales bacterium
GAAGGAACGCTGTCATTTTCCGTTATTCTCGATTTGAGCGATCAATTCTTTTAGGTCATCTATGTTCAGCTTGTCCTCTCTCACGAACTGGGATACAAGGCTGAAATAGGAATTTCCGTAATACTTGGAGACAACTTCGGATACGGATCCTTCCCGGTACTGCTGTTCGCTTATCCTAACCTTGTATCGGAAAGAATTTGCCATGGGCTCTCTTTCCAGGAATCCTTTTTCCACTATGAACTTCACCAGGGTAGCAACCGAATTATAGTGAGGTTTCGGTTCAGGGAGATAGTTGATCAAGTCCCTGATGAACAACGGCCCGTGGGCCCAGAATATCCGCATTAATACCTCTTCTTTAGTTGTCAATTTTGGATTCATTGTGTGTCGGTATTGTATGAGTTATTGTTACAAAGATAATCATTTGTTTTAAAACTCCTAACTAACCACGGAGTTTTCCGTTGTTGGTTAGGAGTTAGCCGCAAATAATGTGTCTTGAAAACCTAAGGACTCGAAGTTTGTTTGTCTAATAATACAATAAATGCTGTTAATATATTGATTTACAGCATATTAATCTATCTTTAACGAGGAAGAGTATTGATTTGATAATCAATAAGTTACAAGCGTAAAACCAGGGTTTGAGTCCTGGTTTTATTTGTCTTTTTACTTCCCAAATATTTCCCATTTTTGGTGGAAGTCCTCCTGGAGAAGGAGGAGGAATAGTAAATCAAAAATGCTAACTTTGTAAGTATGAAACATAAGAAGTCATATTGTTTGATTGCCATAGTAATTACTATTGTGATTGCTATGCTTGTCTTTGTTTGCTTGAACTTCCGCATTATGAGAGTTGACAAGGTCGAGATTGCTGATAACAATGTGAGATCTTGGCTCGAAGAAATTGCAGATAAAGAGAAGGCCAAGTCTAATACTCCAGAGATGTTCATATATACCCATACCACTAGAAATTCCATTATTGCTAGCCCAGAGCATCCTAGCACATGTATGGTTAAGGACAGTCTATTTGGACAGGTTATTATAAATGGGGTTAAGTTTATTGTATCAGAAGATAAACTGGAAGAATCTATTCCTGATGTCTTTGAAAAAACAGGGAAAAAGTCAACAATTCTAACATATTCCTCTTTCGCATTATTCCATACCATACCTTTCTTTAACCTTGCTCGTAATATTGCTGATTGGGAAGAATACCATTATAAGTTCATAGATGGCAATTGGGGTGTTTCCAATTGGAAGGAAACATATGGAGAAGAAATGGATGAGGAGTATAAACAATGGGAATCAGAACATCCGGACACACTGGTAATAACGACTCCTATCAAGCCATCATTTACCAAGAAGTATCATTCCTTAACTGAGAAGAATTTCAAAGCCTTTCTCAAGGAGTGGAAGAATTGGTCTGTACAATTAAGGTCTTTTTCAACTGATTCTTTGATAAATCAGGCCGTTAAAAGAATTTTCATTGAATACAATAAAAGTATTCCTGACAGTTGTGCTATTTGTTCATTGCCTGGCAGCATAGAGGTCAGGAGGTATCCTGGGACCTTCAATGAATACCCTTTTGATCCTCTTTGGGATAAGACTCTCGACTGGGGGTATATGATGAAGGCATCAGACCGTTTTGCATATGTCCCGAGTTTTGATTCTGATAAGGAGATTGTATACATAACTCAAGAGATTGACCGACTTCTTTCACTATATGTTGGCGGTGTCTGTTTGTCTGAAGAGGATGATGTTCACGACTATACTAAATGGACAGAGATAAATGAGGATAGATTAACCGAGCTTAGACATCATCTCCAAGTTAACAGAGGCCATTGGGGTGGGTATTGGCACTTTGAATCTATGCCGAGAATATTCAGCATCTATCTCTATGCCGATGGATTTGTAGCCGACCTCCGGACATCCTGGTGTTCAGGCGAAACAGTGTTCCTCCCTTATGACAAAACAAAGGAGAAAGTGTCATTATCAGATTGGATAGAATAACTAATCTGTCTGGGGGGTAGTAGTTGTAATTGTATACAGTTAGTTGGTGGCATCTCAGCCTGCCTCAAACTTCCCCTGTGGTTATCCAAAACTCTTGTTTATACCTATAACTATTTGATAATAAGATACTTATAGAATCCAAACCATATGTTTAACGAAGAGGAGTATTAATGCAAAATAACACCCTGAATTTCAGATAAGTTATTGAAAATCAACGTATGGGACAGGTTTAAAATAAACTTGTCCCATTCTTTTTTTATCCATTGATGTCATCATAAACTTGTCTGTTTTTGTACTTTTTGTCTATTTGGGGGGTTTATGGGAATTGCATTGCTACGAATTATTGTTTAAATTTGTCTTCGGATGCTTTTTATATCTTAGCGGTATTCTCGAAATAACCATGAAAAAACTTGCCGGATTCCTGACGATAAGCTTGCTGATGCTTGCGATAGGCTGCGAAAAACTGCCTGATCCCTACATCCAAACCGATCCAACGCCCACGCCCACGCCTACGCCAACCCCCAATCCGCAACCAGAACCGGTTCCGGTTGAGTCGATCTCGCTCGACCATACCGCTATCAGTCTTCTCGTTGACGAGTCGTTAATCCTTATATCTACGGTATTACCCGAAAATGCCGCTGACAAAAACGTGACATGGGTGAGTTCCGACCCCCTTGTCGCGTCCGTCTCCTCCGGCCGCGTGACGGGTATCAGCCCCGGCACCGCGACCATCATGGCCAAAGCGGGCGATAAAGAGGCGAGTTGTGCCGTCACCGTGGTCAAGGGAGGCTTCCCAGACGGAGAAGTTCCGCCGAGCAATGAAATCTGGTATACGACGAAAGACAACCAGCCGCTTTCCCAAGTCAATAACCAAGGCGCCTGTGTCCTCACGGCCAACACTTACAGCAACGGAATGGGTGTCCTCCGCTTCAGCGGCCCCATTACCCGCCTCGAGGCAGTTTCCTCCGAAGCGAAACAGTGTTCCCGCCTCACCGGACTGCTGATCCCCGACAGTGTGGAACAGATCGGCCCGCGTATTTTCTGGGATGCTCCCGGTATCAAAGAGTTCCGGATTCCGCTCTCTTTGAAGAGCGTGTCCCCGTTCACTTCGCCCGAAAAGTTGTCCCTGGAACACTTGACCGGACATCATATCTCAGAAGACGGACGCTGCGTCATCATCGACGGCGCTCTCCTGGCCTTTGCGCCGGGAGGACTCTCTTCCTATGAGATTCCGTCGGGTGTCGTCCGGATTGCGGAGAGTGCCTTCTCCATGACGCAGGAACTTCAGTCCGTCGTGATTCCCGACGGAGTCACGGCTTTGGAAAGAGAGTGTTTCAGCTGGTCGAAGCTGGAATCCGTCACGATTCCCGCGTCCGTCCAAGCCATGGACGTATATTCCTTCCTCGGCTGCCCCAATCTGAAAAACCTGCTGGGCGACAGCCATTTCATTTCGGCAGACCGGAAATTCCTTTTCGATGAGCATTCCTTCTTACCGATGATGTTGTTCTTCTTTGCCGGACGGGATGATGAATCCTATCAGATTCCCGAAGGAATCTGTGCCATCGAGAACTATGCCTTCAAAGACTGCAAGAAACTCAAGAGCATCACCTTCCCGGAGAGCCTCAGTTTCATCGCGGGAGTGGCCTTCGAAGGATGCGACAACCTGGACGCGCTGTATGGAAGCCACGTCACGTCGGACCACAAAGGATTCATCTACGACAATCTCCTGCTATTCCTGCTGCCCTCCATCAGCAACGACTACGTCGTCCCTGACGACGTGACCCGGCTCGGCGACCATATCTTCGACGGCAGGGAGAAACTCCGCTCCGTTACGATGGGTGACCAGGTGACCGCCATCGGCAATTACGCCTTCGCCAACTGCCCGTCGCTCAAGACTGTCACCTTGTCCGCCAACCTGATCGAAATCGGATTCAATCCGTTCGATCGTTCCCGGGCACTGGAATCGGTTTATTTCCGAGGCATTCTCCCGCCGTCCTGCAGTGCGATCGATATGGTTGATAATCCCAAGCTGACCATTTACGTTCCCGCCCAGGCCCTCCGGCTTTACACCGAAAACATCCAATGGAAGTTGTACTGGGATGTCATGAAGCCCTATGAGTACAACGACCTCCCCGAACCGGACTTCTACCTGTCCAAGGATTATTCCAAGGAAGGAGAGGTTACTGTCTTCCAGAAGGCTTCCGAAGGGAATGGCATCGATATCGTCTTCATGGGAGACGCCTATTCCGACCGTCAGGTAGCCGACGGCACGTATATGAATGATATGAAAGCCTGCGTCGAGCAGTTCTTTGCCGTCGAACCGTACAAGTCGTTCCGCTCGCTGTTCAATATCTATATCGTCACCACCGTCTCCGCGACGGAAGGCTACGAGCGGGGCGGCCGGAGCCTCGGCACATATTTCGGCATGGGCGCCTTTATGGGCGGAAACGATGCCAAGTGCTTCGACCTCGCCCGAAAGGCCATCCTGGAAGAGAAGCGGATGGACGAAGTCCTGATCCTGGTCTGCGGCTACCAGTCGCTCTCGGGCACTGTCCACATGGCCGGTTGCTGCAACTTCAATGAACCCAAAACCTGGAAAGGGCATGAATTCGCCTGCGGTTCCGCAGTCACCTATTTCACGAAACTGGACGAATCCTTCGAGAGAACCGGCGAAACGCTCCGTCACGAAGCCGGCGGGCACGGATTCGCCAAGTTGGCCGATGAGTATCATTATTCGGGAACCGTCTCGACGAGCGACAAAGAGCTGATTGAGCGGCGCTCGGCCTATATGTGGTATTCCAATGTGGACATCACCTCCGATCCCGCCAAAATCAAATGGGCCCAGTTCCTGGCAGATGACCGCTACAAGAATCAAGTCGGCATCTACGAAGGAGGATTCACCTACCAGTATGGCGTATGGCGTCCTACACTGAACGGTATCATGAATGACAACCGGGGCGGTTTCAACGCACCTTCCCGCTACACCATCTGGTACCGGATCCACAAGCTGGCCTACGGAAGCAGTTGGGACGGTACTTTCGAGGACTTCGTAACCTACGATGCCATCAACCGTTAGTTCCCGTCAGGTCCGAACACTTTTTCCCGCATCGCGCAGGCTCCGCAGCCTGCGCTTTTTTTGATGTAGCGGTTCATCGTGTCCACGTGCGAGAAACCGCTCATCTCGGCGATGTCCTCGGGCGGCGTATCTTTGTACCGGTCGCTGAGCATCAGCTCAATGGCATACTGCGCCCGGTAGGCGTTCACGAACTGGGAGAAGTTCAGTCCGCGGCCCTTGAGCGCCCTTGTGATGTAGGTCCGGTTGGTAAGCACTTCCCGCGCCATATCGTCGCGGGAAAGCTGTTTGCGCAGAAACAGGCGCTTTTTCCGCATCAGGGCATCCATCCTGGCAAAGATCTCATCATCACTGACCCGGCGTTTTCGACTCATTTCTTTTGCGAAACTCCTTACACCACTCGGCAGGTGTGAATCCGGTATTCCGGCCGAAGGCCGTATTGAAGGTCGTCATCGAATTGAAACCGACCCTCCGGCAGAGTTGCGTGATGGTCTGTTCTGGATTCTGGGCATAGAGCCGCATCGCCTCGCGCACGCGATAGTAATGGACCAGCTGGCAGAAGTTCTTGTTGAGTTTGATCTTGATGGTCTGGGCCAGGTAGCTTTTGTTGGTGTAGAGCCGTTCGGCCAGGTCGCCCACCCGGATGTCGGGATTCAGGTAGAGTTTCTCGCGCTCGAGGACGTTGCAGAGCCTGTCCTTGAGTTCCTCCATATCCGAATCCTTCAGGCTGGGCCCGGCGTCTTCCAGCATCCGGTCGGCGTGGGGAATCGCCCGGTCCTGGCGTGGATATTCCTTTTCGGCGGCGGGCTCTTTCGGCGGTGACGCCTTCGCACGCTTCCGTTCGCGGATGAAGAGGAAAACCAGCAGGCCGGCCAGGGGTACATAAGCGATCAGTAGGATGAGTCCGTTCATAGTTTCACTGCAAAATATCGTGGCGCGAAACTACGAACAAAAAAGGCGGTTTGATCGCAGAACGATATAACCACCTTATAACCGGCCTAAAATCGGATTTGTAAAATACTGTTTCTCTGCTGGTTCAAGAAAACGTCCGGGATTTTCTACTCGGCATTGACGGCAAACAGCACGGCTTCGGTTTTCTCGGAATGGTTCGTCAGGATGATGCGGGCGGTCGTTTCTTCCGGGAATGTGCAGTAATACGCGTCGCTGCCATCAAAAGAGGCTGTGACATTTCCGGAGAGAGAAAGGGCGGCGATTTCACAATAGCCCGAACAAACGACAGCCAGCTCGAGGGTCTGGCCGGGCTGAAGGACGTAGTAATTGCACAGGATATTGCCACAGGGCAGTTTGTTGTCCGTCGAAGGAGCCATCGGGACAGGCAGGTCGGCCATCTGGTCGGCAAAAGGGCGGGAACCGTCCAGGTTGGCGGCCAGATCCATCAGGCATAGCGGATCGAAGATGAAATATCCGTTGAACGAACGCGGTTCGTACCCGGTTACGGTCGGGAAAGCGTAACGGACCAGTCCCAGGCTGTCCAATCTGTCTGAAACGCGCAGCAAGCCGTCTGCATCGTTGTCCGTCAAGGCCTGCCCGGCAATGGCGAAGGTTTCACGGAGCGGGTTCAGGAGAGCTCCGGGCTTGCCGGCTTGCAACGGAATCAGATCCTTGCCCAGGCCGCGATAGGTTACTCCCGCTGCCTGCATATAGTTGACATCCTTGGGATTGTTCTTCGTTGAAACCTTTTCTTTGACGAATGCCAGGAAGCTGGGGGTCACCGGCCGGGATTTGCTCTGCTGGGCAGCAATCAATGCCGACAGCGTACCGATTCCCTCTTTGACCGTATAGAGGCTTTCGCTCTTTTCGTCGATAACCGTCAGCCGGCCATCGGAAGAGACTGTCAGGACGGTTTTATCTGTCAGCTGGTCGCCCGGTTTTATCTGTGCGGTCTTCGCCTTGTCCTTGGACACGATATCCCCCTTCACCGTATAGACGAGATAGGATTGCGCCACGCACGGAAGAGAAAGGATGATACTGATTGAAAAGACTAACAACTGTTTCATAGGAGTGGAATTAGGTAAACAATGAATGCTGGATGAAACGGCACGGATACCGTTTGGAAAGCGCTATGATGGAAGAACGGTACAGTTTCCTGCTTTCCAGCGTCAGGGCGAAAAGCGTCAGTACGATGGCGATGTCGATGCAATAGCCCCATTTCGTAAAGATGACGAAAGTAAGATAGGTCAGGAGGGCGGAACACAGGAACAAGGTGTTGCCGGGCACGATCCTCGATTCCCGCAGGAAGGTCGCCGGAACGACCCGTTTCCCCTGCCCGGTCGCTTTCACGAGCGCTTCCACCGTGACCTGGAACAGGAAACACAAGACAAAGGCCAGGATCCAGTTGATCCAGGAAGGAAGGTAACGGACGCTTTTCCCCATCAGCGTATCGATGGAATAAGCCTGAATCTCGACGCCTGGCATCTTCCCCAGCGGAGAGACATGGGCATCCCGTTCTTCCCGGAAACCACCTAGCAGGACGATCTTCCCTTCCAGGAAATCGGCCGCATCCTCGATGTCATCGGGCGAAATCACGCGGAAACTGACATTCCGGTAGTTGATCAGCCAGTCTTCCCCGTGATTATCCAGGGAACGGCCGGAATACTGCTCCACGACGGCAGCAGGAAAAGACTTGACCACTTCCGGACCGAGCCGGTTCCTGACACTGAGTTTCCGGACAGGCAGGTTGTCCAGATTGTTCTTCAAATTGGCATATCCTTCCTTCACGGAGACACTGTCGACGAAGAAGGAATGGACCGCGGAAGTAAAGCACGCCTGCTGACTGTCGTAATCCGTCAGTTTACAAGTGAAGACCATATTGTCTCCGTATGTACGGACCACGTCCAGGAGCCGGGCATTGCCCTCAGTATCCGATCTGACCCCTTCGAAGATGGCATCCACCCCGATGCAAGCGGGATCGCACAGGACGACACGTTCCAGCAGGACAGCGATGTCCCCTCTGTCTTCGACGTCACTGATATCCACAATCGCGACCGTACCGCTCTCCTCCGACCTGCCGTAATGCTGGATGTCGAAAAACAGGTCGGTGACGCTGAAAGCTTTCAGCGCCTTGGCGACAGGATTGAGAAAGGAAATATTGTAGGTCACAACCGACAGTACGCCCAGCAGGATGAACGCTCCGATCACGATCAGCAGATGATCGCGATGGAAAAAGAATCGTCCGGATGTCCTTTTGGAAGCCATATCAGTGGTCAAAAATAGAAAAATTTCCGCTAAATTTGCTAAAGAATCCCTTGAATTGTCCGTTATGGTCTCACTCCGTTCCACCCGCACCTGCCTCTTCGGGCTTTCCTTTTTGCTGACATTGTCTCTCTCCGCACAACCTGTCGATACGCTCGCACTCCGGGCAAAGACGGATTCGCTGAGCCGGACAGCGCTCGAATACTATCAGAGCGGCGACCCTGAATCCGCATTGGAAGGGTTTCTGGAAATTGCCCCGATACTGGAGCTGTTCCCGGGAGCGCAACATCCCAGTTATGCAAACTGCCTGAACAACATCGGAGTCTGTTACTACCTCCTTGGGGACTACGATGAGGCCATCGCTTTTTATTCCCAGGCGATGGATATCCGAAAGGAAGTCCTGGGAGAACATCACGCGGATTATGCGGCCAGCCTCAACAACCTCGGTGCCTGCTATTGGGATCTCGGACTGTACGACGATGCCCTGGCCTATATGACCCGGGCGCTGGAAATCCGTCGGGAGGTATTGGGAGAAAATCATCCGGATTATGCGATGACACTCAACAATCTGGGGCTTTGCTATTGGGATACGGGCGATTTCGGCAAAGGTACCGACTACCTTTTCCGGGCGATGCAGATCCGCCGGGAAGTACTGGGAGAAGAGCATCCGGATTACGCGGCCAGCCTGAACAACCTCGGCCGTTCTTTCTATGATCTGTGTGATTATGACAGGGCTATCGCCTATTATACGGAGGCTTTGCGTATTCATCACGACTGTTACGGCGACTTGAATCAATTCTCGGCCTTAGACTATCTGGGTATCGGCAACTGCCTTTCTCAACTCGATCGTTTCAGCGAGGCCATCGAGTGTTATGAAAAAGCGATGGAAATCTATGAGTCGCTCTTTGGCAGCGATCATCCGGATTATGCGTCAGTCCTCCAGAATATCGGTCTCTGCTACGGATATCTGGACGATTATGACAAGGCCTTGGCGTATCAGCAAAAAGCGCTGGAAATCCGAAAGGAAGTCCTGGGCGAGCGCAATCCCAACTATGCGATGAGCCTCCTTAATTTAGGGGAATACTACAGACTCGTGGAGGATTATGAAAAGGCCGTTTCCTACATCGAGGAAGCTTTGCGCATCTTTCGCGATGTTTTCGGAGAGCGGAGCGAGAATTACGCAAGCGGCCTTTCACGCCTCGGGCATACCTATTCGGATCTGGGCGACCGGGATTCCGCGTCCGTCCATCTCCGGCATTTCTACGCCCTCGCTTCCGACATCGTGTTGGATGCTTTCACGTATCTTCCTCAGAACCAGAGAAGTACATTTTGGAATACCTATAACGACCATTTCTCGTTCAACCTTCCCATCTATACATACCTCTTCTCGGATGACAAGCAATTCATGCAGACCGCCTACAACGGTGCCTTGTTCTCCAAGGGCCTGCTGCTGAATGCCGAAACGGAGATGCGCCGGCTGATCCTCGAGAGCGGCGATGAAGACGCGCTCTCGCTCTACGACCACTACCTTGAGGAGCGTCAACTCCTGGACGAACTGTACGGACTGCCCGTGGAGGAGCGTCCCTTGCCCACGGATTCCCTCGAGACCCTCTGCGAATCGCTGGAGCGGGAGCTCCAACAGAAGAGCCGGGCTTTCGGAGACTACAAGAAGAACCTCTCCATCAACTGGAAAGATGTCCAGGCGACATTGGGAAAGCGGGACATCGCCATCGAGTTCCTGGAAGTCCATGTCTCCGTTGACACGACGCGCTACTGCGCGCTGACACTCAAACCGGGCTACGATGCGCCCCACTTCGTCGAGCTCTTCGATGCCAGGGACCTGGAGGCCCTGAAGGCGAAATATGCCGGAAGGCGCAATGCCGAAGGCATGATTTACGGCGACATAGCCTTGTACGATCTGGTCTGGAAACCCCTTGAAAGCGAACTTAAGGGCGTGAAAAACATCTACTTCGGCCCGACCGGCGAATTCTACCAGACCGCCATCGAATATGCCGACAATGGCAAGGGGCCCCTCGCCGACCAGAAGAACATCTTCCGCCTGTCTTCGACGCGACAACTTGCCGTGGAACGGGGTCAAACGCAGCGCAGACGCTCCGCCGTCTTCGGCGGCCTGAAATACGGCGCTTCGGAAGAGGTGCTGCTGGCTGACAGCCGGAAATACACGCAACGCAGCCTGCCGGAAGACGCTTTCTTCCACGTCGATTCCCTGGACATCCGCGGCGCGGGAGGCGGCCTGATGGTCGCCGACCTGCCGGGAACGGAGACGGAAGCGTTGGAAATCGATGCCTTGCTCCGAGAGGAAGGGCTGGACAATACGCTCCGTATGGGAGAAGACGGCACCGAAGCCGCTTTCAAGGATCTCTCAGGACGACAGGAAAATATCATCCACATCGCAACCCACGGCTTCTATTGGAACGGTCGTCAGGCCCGCCGCATCGGCGAACGCCTCGGACGCAGTTTGGATGACAACGCCGGCCGGATCCAGGAAGATGTTTCGATGACGCGGTCAGGCCTGCTGTTCTCCGGTGCCAATAACACCCTGCGCGGCAATTACCAAAAAATAGAAGGCGTGGAAGACGGCATCCTGACTGCCAAGGAAATCGCGCAGATGGACCTGCGCGGAACGGACCTGCTGGTCCTCTCGGCTTGCCAGACGGGCTTGGGCGAAGTGAGCGGCGAAGGCGTCTTCGGCCTCCAGCGAGGCTTCAAGAAGGCCGGCGTCAATACCATCCTGATGAGCCTCTGGGAAGTCGACGACCAGGCCACCAGCCTGCTGATGACAGCGTTCTATAAGGAATTGGCAAAGGGACGGTCAAAGGCCGACGCCTTGAAAGCCGCGCAGAAAGCGGTCAGGGAATGCAAGGACAAAGACTTCTCATCGCCCTACTACTGGGCTGCCTTCATCCTGCTTGACGGAGCGTAAAAGCTATTTCTTGATCACATCAAAGCCTGTTCCGTAGACACCGGTCACGCTGCCGACGGAAAGGAATGCCTGTGGATCCTCTTCCTTGATCAGGTTGAGCAGGAATTTCAATTCGTGCTTGCGGGCCACGACCACCAGAACCGTCGCACTGTTCTTTGTGTACCAGCCCTTTCCTTCGAGGGACGTCACGCCGCGATGAAGGTCGTTGGTAATCCTGTCGGCGATTTTCTCATATTGCTTGGAGAAAATCAGGATCTGCACGGACTGCTTGCTGCCCGAGACGAACAGGTCGAGCGCATAGCTGAACACGCCGGCCATCACATAGCCGTAAACCAGATTGGCGATGCGCTCACCCCAGCTGCCTTCCGTCGGGACGATCAGGGAGGAACCGATGATGAAAATATCGAGAATCAGCAGGATACGGCCCGGGGAGATAGCCCGGTACTTGTTGATCATCAGGGCGATGATGTCTGTTCCACCGGAACTGCCGCCCTGCGAGAAGGTGAGCGAGATACCCAGTGCGGAAAGTGCGCCGCCCAGGATGACACTCAGGAGCTTGCCGTTCTCGATGGCGATGATCTGGATGAAGTCTTCCGGAATGACCATCGGAGCGACACGCAGCAGGATCGTAGTCACCACCATCGCATAGACCGTCTTCACGCCGAAGGCGGGTCCCAGCACCTTGAGGGCGATCAACAGCAGGATCGTGTTGATGATGAAGAACGAGTAGCTCACGTGGAATCCGGTGCAGTACTGGATCACGGCCGAGATACCGGTCACGCCGCCGCCCACCAGGTGGTGCGGAATGATGAAAACCGTCCAGGCCACCACATAGAGAAGCAGACCGAGCGTGATGATGGCGTAGGACTTGAGCGTCGAAAGGGCTTTTTTCTTTTCCATTTAACAGACGATATTGATGATTTTGCCCGGGACGACGATGACCTTGCGGATCGCCGATCCCTGCAGATACTTCTGCGTCGAGGCGTCGGCGCGGACGGCGGCCTCCACCTCTTCGCGGCTCATGCTCTTGGGAAGCTCGATCAGGAAACGCATTTTGCCGTTGAACTGAACGGGATACTTGACCGTATCTTCGACCGTATAGGCGGGATTGTAAACCGGGAACGAAGCGAAGCTGATGCTTTCTTCGTGACCGAGCAGCTGCCAGAGCTCCTCGCAGATATGCGGGGCGAAGGGACTGAGCACGATCAGGAGCGGCTCGAGGATCTCACGCTTGTTGCAGCCCAGGTCGGTGAGATCACCCACGGCAATCATAAAGGCACTCACTGTAGTGTTGAACGAGAAGTGCTCGATGTCATCCTGCGCCTTGGCGATCAACTTGTGGAGCACCTTGAGTTCGGCAGGCGTGGCTTTCCCGTCACTCACCGAGAAGGTGTCACGGTCGAAGAACAGTTTCCAGAAGCGGCGGAGGAAGCGGTGCACACCGTCGATACCCTTGGTGTCCCAGGGCTTGCTCTGCTCGAGCGGGCCGAGGAACATCTCGTACATACGCAGGGTGTCGGCGCCGTAGCGCTCGCATACGTGGTCGGGGTTGACCACGTTGAACATCGACTTGCTCATCTTCTCGACCGCAGTGCCGCAGATGTACTCGCCGTCTTCGAGGATGAATTCGGCCGTGGCGAAATCCGGCATCCAGTGGCGGAAGGCTTCGGTATCGAGCCGGTCGCCGCTGACGATGTTCACGTCGACGTGGATTTCGGTCGTGTCGTACTGGTCTTTCAGGCCATAGGAGACGAAGGTATTGGTGTTCTTGATGCGGTAGACGAACTCGCTCTGTCCCTGGATCATGCCCTGGTTGATGAGCTTCTTGAACGGCTCCGGCTCGCACACGTACCCGCAGTCATACAGGAACTTGTTCCAGAAGCGGGAGTAGATGAGGTGGCCCGTGGCGTGCTCGGTGCCGCCGATGTAGAGGTCCACGTTGCGCCAGTAGCGGTCGGCCTCGGCGCTGACCAGGGCCTCGTCGTTGTGCGGGTCCATGTA
>JAFYYM010000056.1 GCA_017557535.1 Bacteroidales bacterium
TCCTGTCCGCTGGGATTCCGACCACGTGACCATTATGAACGATATGACCCTTGAGTTCTTCAAGGAGCTCGTGCGTTCTGACGGTCTCCACAGGGCCCACGTCGGCCTTGACTACTTCGACGGTGCTATGAACCGCATCGGGGCTTATGTCATCGGCTCACGCGCCACTCAGAAGTGCATCCTGAGCGCTCTTCTCGAACCGCTCGCCAAACTGCGCGAGTACGAGGCAGAGGGCAAGAGTTTCCAGAAACTCGCCCTCCTCGAGGAGGCCAAGACGCTTCCGTTCGGAGCTGTGTTCGATTACTTCAACTACAAGAACGGCGTTCCCGTGGGCGAAGAGTTCATTCCTTGCATCGAGAAATACGAGAAGGAAGTCACTTCGAAGAGATAGATGACTCGATGGCTTCGATAAGGATGTGAATCACCTTGATGTGGATCTCCTGGATCCGGTCTGAGTGAGGAGCGTCGGGAGCCATGATGGCGACATCGGAAAGGGCGGACAATGTCTGCCCTTTTTTTGATGTCAGAGCCACGACCTTCATTCCGAGGCCCTTGGCGGCTTCGGCGGCCTTGATGATATTCGATGATGTCCCGCTTGTGCTTATCGCGAGAAGGACATCACCTGGCTTGCCGAAAGCCTCTATCCATCTGGAGAAGACAACATCAAATGAATAGTCGTTACCTACACAGGTGAGATATGCGGGGTCGTTTATGGCCATGGCCGGGAATGGTCTCCGGTCATTCCTGAATCGGCCGGAAAGCTCCTCGGCGAAGTGGGTGGCGTCGCAAAGTGAGCCTCCGTTGCCGCAGCTGATGATCCTCCCTCCGGAGGAAAGGCATTCCGACATGACCTCAGCCGCTTTCTCTATTGAAGGGACAGTATCCGGGTCGTCCATGAATCTCTCCAGTTCACCATGAGCCTGGGCAAGGCTATCTTGTATGATTGTCTTGGTCATATCCTTGGAAACTATTGAATATCAGCGGCAATAGATAAGGCGGCATAATCCCCGACGGCCTCTCCGAGGGCGGCTGGAACAATCTTGCATACTCTTCTTGCCAGAGGCAGAGCCTCTTGCGAGATAACCTCATCCATCAATGGCTTGAACACATCTTCATTGCGGGCATAAATGCTGCCGATAACTATCATCTCCGGGTTGAGGATATCAATTACCAGAGACAATCCCGCTCCGAGATGCCTCGCCGATATTTCGTACACTTTCTTCGCCAACGGGTCCCCATTCCTGAGAGCCTCGGCTACTTTTTTCGCTGTGATTCCTGAAAGGTCTCCATCAGGACACCATGAGACATTGCCACCCATCTGCATGGCTTCCTTAGCCAGATCCCTGGCGAGTTGCTCTATCCCGCTGCCGCTGCAGAAGCCCTCGAACGAGCCGGATTTCCCATAGCCTACGGGACCGTAGTTCTCCAGGCGGATGTGTCCCAGCTCCCCAGCATTGTCATTTGTCCCGGTGTATAATTGGCCCTCGATTATTATTCCCGCGCCAAGGCCGGTCCCGAAGGTCATGAACACCATGTTCCGGGTTCCTTTGCCGGCTCCGAACTTCCATTCGGCCAGAGCGCAGGCGTTGGCGTCGTTGTGGACCGCAGCCGGTACTCCGAACTCTTCAGAAAGTATCTTCACTATGGGTATATTGTCCCAGCCGGGAAGGTTCGGAGGAGACATTATGACCCCTGTCCTGCTGTCCAGAGGCCCGCCGCAGCTGATGCCGATTGCCCCTATGTCGCCGTTTGACAGTTGGTTCCTCTCAAGGACTTCCTTGATTGTCCGTTTTATGTCGCTTATGGTACCTTCGACATCAGTGGTAGGGAATGCTGATTTGTCCCTTATCACTATGTCGCTGCCTGCAGGAAGGCCGACGGTCACGGCGCACTTGGTGCCGCCGATGTCAACACCTATCAATACTTTCTCTTTCATTGCGCGTCAGAGGTTTTGAACTTGCCTATGAAGGGGATGAGGAATACCATGAAAAGCCATACCACAATCATTGCCGCCACTGCGGAACCCTGGTTGCCGAAGGAGTCCGTGATGATTCCGAGTATCGGAGGTATTATTCCGCCGCCGCATACACCCACGATGAGCAGCGAGGAGACCTCGTTGGCCCTGTCGGGTACCCTGAGCATGGAGGTAGAGAACACTATCGAGAAGAGGTTGGAGTATCCGAGTCCGAAGAGGGCCACCAGGACCAGGATCAAGGTAAGGTTCCTGGCGAACAGGATGCCGATCAGGCTGGCGAGGGCCAGCAGGACGCTTCCGAGGAAGAACTTCCTGGCGGGGAATTTCAACAGCAGCAATCCTCCCAGGAAGGCTCCGACTGTCCTTGCCAGGAAGTATACGCTGTTGCCCATTCCGGCCTTTTCAAGCGGCAGCGAACATCTTTCCTGAAGCAGCTTGGGGAAGGTGACGCCCATTCCGACATCCACTCCCACGAGAACCAGTATTCCTATGAAATACAGAACTATGTATCTGTCCTTCAGGAGGGAGAATGTCCTTCCGAAGGTGATTTCGGATTTCTCGACCAACTGTTCCTTGATGGGGGAAAGGGCCAGCCAGGCCATGGCCAGGAGGGTGACCGCAGCGTACACGGGGAATATCATCTTCCAGCCCAGGATACCACCTGCGAAAGCGGCCGTCAGGATTGGTCCGAGGAAGGAGCTGATTGCCTTGACGAACTGCCCCAGGGTCAGCGTCCCTGTTAGTTTCTCCTGCGATACTACGCTGGAAACCAGTGGGTTCTGGGCTACCTGCAGTATGGTGTTGCCGATTCCGAGCATCGTGAAGGCGACCAGGACGGCCGGGAAACTGTAATTCACGAGCGGCACGATCATCGCCAGGGCGGTCACAATGAAGCTCAGGATAACCGTTTTCTTCCTTCCTATCCTGTTCATGAGCATCCCCGTTGGGATGGACAGGATCAGGAACCAAAGGAAGCATGAGAGGGAGATGAGCCCCGCCACCTTGTCGTCCATTCCGGTGAAGTCCGCCTTGACGTAATTGGTTGCCACGCCGACAATGTCCACGAATCCCATGATGAAGAATCCGAACATCACCGGAAGAATGGCTTGGTTGAATTTTGATTGAGACATGTCTTTGATCGATTGGTCTTATAAATATAGTCATTATTTTTGGAATAATCGCTATATTGTAAACCACAAACAAACCGATCATGTCAATATCCAGAAGAAGCTTTCTAAAGGCAGGGGCGCTCGCTTCCGGCAGTTTGTTCCTGGGACCGAGGCTTTCAGAGGCTAAGTCTTTCGGGAACTCAATATTGAAGAAGCAGGTGTCTCCCGCCATATTGGGGGGCGCCAAAGCCCATCCCGGTACCTGGCCTAAGTGGCCCTTGTGGAAAGATGAGTCCTGGGACAGGAAAGTGGTTTCAGTGCTTAGGAGCGGAATATGGTCCCGTGCGGACAAAACATCCCAATTCGAGAGGGAATGGGCGGGGATGCTTGGAGCCAAGCGCTGCCTGACCACCGTCAATGGCACTAATGCCCTTTTCGTCGCGTTGAACCAGGCGGGGATCGGCATAGGAGACGAGGTGATAGTACCTCCTTATACTTTCGTGGCCACGGTCCAGGCGGTCCTTCTGAATGGTGCGGTCCCGGTGTTCGCCGATGTCGACCGGCAGACGTTCCAGATGGATCCGGAGCAGGTCAGGAAGAAGATAACATCGAGGACGAAAGCCATCATCCCTGTCCATATCCTGGGAATGCCCGTAGATATGGACAGGATCATGCGGATAGCGGCCGAGCATGACCTCGTGGTCATAGAAGACGCCTGCCAGGCCCATCTCGCCGAATATGGCGGGGTCAAGGTCGGAACCATCGGGAAGGCCGGATGCTTCAGTTTCCAGAATTCCAAGAATATCCCGATTGGAGAAGGAGGGGCGATCGTCAGCGATGACGAGGAGTTCATGGACCGGTGCTATTCCTTCCACAATCTCGGCCTGCCTTATGGCTCCCAGGCAGGAAGCCTTGCCGGAGCGTTCATGGTCGGGACCAAGGTCCGCTTCTCGGAGTATCAGGCGGCCATCGGCCTCGTTCAGCTTGAAGAAGCCGCCAGGACCACGGCACTTCGCTGGGAGAACGGGCAGTACCTGACCGGAAAGCTGGATGGGCTGGAGGGAATCGAGACGGTGAGACTCTATCCCAAGACGTCGAAGGCGGTTTTCCACCTTTACCCCATGCGTTTCATAAGCGACCGTTTCGCGGGGATGCCCAGGGAGCTGTTCGTCGCGGCGATGAAAGCCGAGGGCGTCCCGTGCTCCACAGGGTATTCTCCGCTCCAGGTCCAGCCTTTCATCAAATCGGCCTTCGAGTCGAAACTTTATCAAAGGGTATATGATAGCCAGGAGATCGACTACGATGCTTTCCTGGAAGCCAACAAATGTCCTGAAAGCGACGCCCTTTGCAATGAAGAGGCCGTCTGGATTGCCCAGTCGATGCTGTTGAACGGTCACGAAGACATGGATGACATCGCTGAGGCTGCCGGAAAGATAAGGGAGAACGCGGACAAGATAGTAAGGAAGTTCAAGTCCGGAGAGATCAAGATCTAGCCGATGGGAAATTTACTGATAAGGTTACTGAGGTCGTGCTGCCTCGTTGCGGCCCTCTTGCTAGTCAATGCTTCAGCATCCGCGGAAGAGGATGGTTTATGGAAGGCCGGCAGGGCCAGGGTAAAGATCACTCCCGACTCCCCGATATGGCTGGCCGGGTATGCCTCGAGAACTCATCCATCAGAAGGTACTCTCCAGGATATCTGGGCCAAGGCCATTTCCCTCGAGGATTCCCATGGGCACAGGGGAGTCGTCGTGACCATGGATCTGCTGAGCATTACCAAGGAGATTTCGGATTCGTTGAGGGACCGCCTGTTACGTGAATACGGCCTGTCGAGGAGCCAGATCATCCTGAACGTGTCCCATACCCATTCCGGACCGGTGATCGGGAATGGGCTTGGAGACATCTATCCGATGACGGCTTCCGATCAGGAGAGGGTGTCCGGCTACACCGGATGGCTCATGGACCGGCTGGTCAACCTGGTAGGGGAGTCCCTTCGGGACCTTCGTCCGGCGAGGATCAGCACAGGTTCAGGCATGGCCGGTTTCGCCGTGAACCGTCGTAACAATGTCGAGAGCGAGGTGCCAAGGGCATCGGAACTCAAGGGACCGTCAGACCATACCGTTCCAGTGTTGAAAGTGGAAGATGAGGAAGGGAAATTGTCGGTGGTCCTGTTCGGATATTCATGTCATAACACGGTCCTGTCCGATTATCTTGTCAACGGGGACTATGCCGGCTATGCCCAGGCTGAACTTGAAAAAGCGTTTCCCGGGACCATGGCCATGTTTTTCCAGGGAGCGGGAGCTGACCAGAACCCTCTTCCACGTAGGAAACTGTCGTACGCCGTCCTGTATGGTAAGGAACTCGCCGCGGCCGTGTCCCAGGTTCTCTCGGAGGAGATGATTCCCCTGGATTCCCGCCTTGACACGCGTTATAAGGAGATTCCGCTGGAAATGGAGGCACCACTTCCGCTGGAAGAACTGTCCGCAATCGGGAAGGGCGATGACTATCAGGCCCGTTGGGCAAGGGGAATGGTCGCGAGATACGGGGAGAAGGTGGATTATCCATCGGAGTATCCCTATCCCGTCCAGTACTGGGAGATCGGCTCACAGAGACTGTTCGCCCTCGGAGGCGAACTTGTCTGCGGTTACTCGCTGGATCTGAAGTCCTTGTTCGGGAATGAAACCATCGTGATGGGTTATTCCAACGATATCATGTCCTATATTCCTACGGAAAAGATCTGGGATGAAGGGGGATATGAAGGATTCACCGCCCATCGTGTCTATGGACTTCCGTCCAGGTGGACAAGGGATGTCCAGGCTAGGATAATGGAAGCCGCCTCATCCCTGGCAGGAAAGGAAATAACCTTCAAACCGGGCAGTCTGCAGGGTGAAAGGATTTATTCGGGTTTCCCGGATGCCCACGACACCTACAACGCCATCTCGGTCGCCAGCGACGGGATGGTGTATTATGTCCTGTCGTCCCAGCGTTACGATGTCGGAGGACAGTTCTGCCGGTACGATCCTTCTTCGGGGAATGTGGAAATCCTCGCGGACCTTTCGGAGGCCGTCGGAGAGAAAAGGAAGAAATTCATTTCCCAGGGCAAGAGCCATGTCGAGTTCGAGGAGTGTGAAGGCAAGTTGTATTTTGCCACCCATGTGGGTTATTACCAGATGATCGACGGGGCGGAACAGCTGCCGGTCGACGCTCCGAAAGGGTGGCGCCTGTATCCTGGAGGCCATTTCCTGAGCTATGATATGGCTACGGGCAAGATAGAAGACCTGGCGGTCGCTCCGGACGGGGAAGGAATAATCACCATGGCCATGGATAAAGTCCGGAAACATCTTTTCGGATTGACATGGCCTTCCGGCATCCTGATCGATTATGACATCGAAAATTCCAGGTTGAGGGATCTGGGACATGTCACGAAGGCTGGAGAGACCGGGCTTGGCACTCCGGAATTCCGCGTCATCTGCCGCTCGATGTTCGTGGACCCGCGCGACGGAAGCGTCTATTGGTCCACGGCCGATGGGGACATCTGGACATACAATCCATCGGATAAAGGCCCTTCCAAGGTGGAAGGAGTCGATCTCCGTCTCGACTATTTCGGCAAATACGATCCTTCCGACGCCGGCAGCATGGGCTACAACTGGCGCAAGATAAAATGGTATGCTCCTGAAGGCAAGGCTTATGCTGTCCATGGCAACTCGGGGTACCTGTTCACCTTCGATCCGGTCGCGAAGAAAGTGGAGATAGTGGACAGGATCACTTCGGAACCATCAAGGAAGAGCGGCATGGGCGACCAGTTCAGCTATGGCTATCTGGGTTTCACCATCTCGGACCAAGGCAGGATCTACTACCTGACCGGTGCACCTGTCTATAAGGATGGAAAGCGCGTCGCCGGGCTGGAGAAGATCAACATGGGAGCAGCCAAAGGGATTGAATATCTGCATCTGGTAACATATGACATCCCGAGAGGGCGTTACGAGGACCTGGGCCCTGTCTTCTATGACGACGGGTCGTTCCCCACATACGTCAATTCCATAGCACTGGGTAAAGACGGGGATGTCTATACCCTTGCCAGGTTCCTGCATGAAGGAAAGGAAATAGAGGACCTGGTCCGGATCAAGGTGAATCAATAACACTTAATAATCAACGATATGGATATCTCTAGAAGAGACTTTTTCAAGAAGAGCCTGGTTGCGGGAGCCGGAGTTGCCGCAGCCACCATGGCAGGACCTCTTTCAATTGAGACGGAAGCTAAGTCCAGGAAGAGGAAACTCAAGACAAAACGAGTTATCATATTCACCTTTGACGGGATCAGGGTAGACGGTCTGGCACAGGCGAAGACACCGAATATTGACTCCCTGATCGAGAACGGATCCGCTTCCTTCACCACCAGGGATGTCATGCCTTCCGTGACTCTCCCTAACTATACCAGCCACTTGACTGGTGCGGGCCCTGAGGTCCATGGTGTGGCAGACAACGGCTGGAAAGTAGGTGAATATAAACTGGATGCGGTTGAGAGAGACTCTGACGGTTATTTCCCTTCAGTGTTCAAAGCCTTGAAGGATAATGTCCCTGGCATCAAGACCGCATATTACTGGAACTGGTTGCCTTTGATTAACGCCATGAATCCCAAGTACATGGACGACAAGCTATCCTCTAGCGACGAAGGGTATGCCTCCCTGTACGACCGTGCCATGGAATATCTAAGTTCCCATAAGGACGACAAGATGTTCATGTTCTTGTACAACGTCCACACCGACCATATCGGGCACACGTATTCATGGATGTCTCCGGAATATATACAATCAATCGAGGAAGGCGATGTCCAGGTGGGGCGCATGATTGATTTCCTCAAGAAAGAGGGGCTGTTCGAGGAGACTCATCTCATGTTCATCACCGACCATGGTGGAATCGGCAAGGGGCACGGTGGAGTCAGCCCTGAGGAGATGATTGTTCCCTGGGTGATTTCCGGGCCTGGCATCAAGAAAGGTTTCACCATCACCGAACCTAACAACACTGTCAATACCGCATCGACAGTGCTGAGGCTTTTCGGGGTGGATCAGCCTCTCTGTTGGACAGGAGAGGTCCCGGAGTCTATTTTCAAGTAGTTATAGCCTGCAAGGAAGGGCTGATAGCTGGTACATGAGTGTCTTAGCTATTCGCTCATGTCCTTTGGCGTTAGGATGCAGCAAGTCCGTGTCAGGTTTGGCGAAATACCTGGCATGCTCCTCAATCATGGGATTCAGTCCGCAGAGCGCATTGAGGTCTATCACCGGCACGCTCCAAACGTTGGCGGCCTCCTTGATCGCCTCCACATAATCATGGATGTAAAGTCCCAACCTATTGGGATAGGATTCATCAGGTTGAATATTTCCTGCCCCAAATGTCGCGAAAGCCCGGTGGATAGGGGTGAGCAGTATTATCTGTTTCTCAGGGAACATCCTCTTCAGTTTGTCCATGGCGATGTTGATCCGGCCTTTAAGAGTGTTTCCGTCCATCGATGGAGTCCTTCTTATCTTCAGAAACTCTGTGGCGGGATAGCCGAGCGCGGCGGTCACCATCTGAGGTGTCTCATCATACCACTCACCGAGAAGGACGTCAGATATGTAGTCATTGGTGCCTATGAATATCAAGATGGCGTCAAACTCGTCCCCATGCTCGGCTTTGAGCCTATCCGCCTGATCCGGAATATCATCCCACTGCCGTCCGTTGACCCCATAGACATAAGGATGGATCCCCAGCCATTCCTGAAGATATCCCCAATAGTGGTTGTCACTGAGCCCCGTCCAGTCATTATTGTCCGGATTCTTTATGTCACGGTTTCCCGGAACCACTCTGGCGTCAGTGATTGAATCTCCGAAAAACGCCACTCTGGCACCCTGCCAAGGGTGGGCGGATGGCATCTGCGCCATAGCCGCCGCACAAAGCAGTGCCATGGACAGGAAAGTGATTATCCTTTTCATATCGCCTGATTATTTGAACTTCTCTATACCGGATTTCAGGAACTCCACGAATCCGTCAACAGATAGATCGTATCCGCGGACAGGAACCAGGAGATCCCCGTCAGAACTGAGCAGGGCGTAATTGGGTTGAGCGTTAACGTTGAACCTTTCCCTGACAATGTAGGAGTTGACCCTGCCGATGTCCTTGAGGATCTTGCCATCCTTTGTGGTGACCCAGTCCTCCTTGTCGAGTTTGGTCTTGTCATCGTTGTAGAGGAACACCATGATGTAATCGTTCTTCATGATGTCCTGAACTTTCGGGTCAGACCAAACCCTTTGCTCCATCTCTCGGCAGTTGACGCAGCCGTGTCCCGTGATGTCCACGAAGACTGGTTTGCCTTGCGCCTTGGAGGCGGCCAGACCGTCCTCTATCGTGAAATAGCCGTTGTATCCCATCGGCATTCGCAGGTCGTATTTCCGTGCGAAATCCCCGCCATCCTGTGATGCCTCTCCACTGGCATCCATCCTTATTGGTTGCGAATCGGTAACCGGCGAGTCGGCATAGTTCCATACTATAAAGTCTTGTGTCTCAATAGGTGGCAGGTATCCGGAGAGAGCCTTCAGGGGAGCTCCCCACATCCCTGGGATCATGTATACGACAAAGGAGAACACGGTGATCGCAAGGGCAAGCCTCGTTACGGATATGTATTCGAGAGGTGAGTCGTTCTTGAAGCGCAGCTTGCCTAGGAGGTAAAGCCCGAGGAGCGTGAAAACCACGATCCAAATCGCCAGGTAAACCTCACGGTCAAGCAGCCCCCAGTGATAGGTTTGGTCAGCCACACTCAGGAACTTGAATCCCAAGGCTACCTCAATGAATCCCAGCACCACCTTCACGCTGTTCAGCCACGAGCCGCTCTTCATTTTCTTCAGGAGCGAAGGGAACATGGCGAGTATCGTGAATGGCAAGGCGAAGGCGACACTGAAAGCCAGCATGGTGACCATCGGGGTCCAGAACTCTCCGGAGGTGGACTTGATCAACACGGTCCCCACGATTGGCCCGGTGCAGGAGAATGAAACCAGCACTAGGGTGAGGGCCATGAAGAATATGCCTCCAAGGCCACCTTTGCCTGCCTTGGCGTCACTCTTGTTGGCGAGGCTGGAGGGTAGCTCGATCTCGAACGCCCCGAAAAATGAGGCGGCGAAGACCATGAACACGATGAAGAAGATTATGTTCGGCAGCCAGTGTGTCGCAAGCCAGTTAAATATGTCAGCGGTGACCGCGTTACCTCCTATCAGCCAGGTGAGACCGATGATGATGGAGATAGGGACAGTGTATAGCAGAACGATGAATAACCCGTACATGAAGGCTTTGAAGCGTCCTTCCGCAGGGGTTTGAGACTGCTTCATGAAGAAGGAAATGGTCATGGGGACCATGGGGAACACGCAAGGGGTCAGCAACATGGCGAAGCCCCAAAGTATCGCCTCGATTATCAGTGCCCACAAACTACCGGTCCCCCCACTGGTGCCGCGGGTGGCATGGTTCGGTGTTGCCTGTACCGCACTTCCACCGCTCAAGGGCATTGAGAACTCGAAATGCTCGGGTGCTGCGCAGAACTGGTCATTACAGCCGCTCCATGTAATCTCTCCCTTTACAGTGGCCTCTGAGGCATCCAGCTTGACCTTCTGAGTGAAGACAGCTGTATCAAAGAAGACCTCATCTCCCTTGAACGATGATGGCTCAGTCACTTGCGTGAAGGCTCCGACAGAGGAATAACCTGCGGGGGAGTCCAGCTCCAGGGCGGTGGGATTGTACTTGTTGCCGGTAGTGTAGATGTGCCAGCCATTCTCTATCGTGGCCGTGAAAACCAGCTCGTACTCATTTTCCCCTGTCGGCTTGGAGGAGACTTTCCATGTGGCCGTGGCTTCTGGAGCTTGGGCGAAAACGGCGGCGCTCCATAGGAACGCTGCCGCGATTGATGCCATTATCGTTTTCAGAAATGCTTTCATGGCCGTTACTTGGCGTATGACACTGATCTTGTCTCCCTGATGACGGTGATCTTGACCTGTCCGGGATATGTCATCTCCTCCTGTATCTTCTGGGCGATGTCGGCTGAGAGTCTCGCGGCCTGGTCGTCACTGACCTCCTCTGCCCCGACAATGACCCTGAGCTCACGGCCGGCCTGAATGGCATAACTCTTCGTCACACCAGGATAAGCGGCCGCGAGGTCTTCCATACCCTTGAGTCGTTTGATATATGACTCGATAACCTCCCGGCGGGCACCAGGCCTGGCACCTGATATGGCGTCACCGATCATCACTATCGGGGATATTATCGAGGTCATTTCAATCTCCTCGTGGTGGGCTCCGATAGCGTTGCACACATCCGGTTTCTCTTTATATTGCTCGGCAAGCTTCATTCCCAGGAGGGCATGAGGCAGCTCGGGCTCGTCCTCGGACACCTTGCCGATGTCATGAAGCAAACCGGCTCTCTTCGCGGTTTTGGGATTCAGCCCTAGCTCTGAGGCCATTATGGCGCAGATATTGGCCACCTCGCGGGAGTGCTGCAGCAGGTTCTGTCCGTATGAGGAGCGGTATTTCATGCGGCCGATCATTCTCACGAGTTCGATATTGAGTCCATGGATACCGAGGTCGATGCAGGTTCTCTTTCCTGTCTCAAGGATTTCCTCCTCAAGTTGTTTCTGGACCTTGGCCACCACTTCCTCAATTCTGGCGGGATGTATCCTGCCGTCGACGACAAGCTGGTGCAGGGCGAGTCTGGCGACCTCCCTGCGTACGGGGTCGAAGGCGGAGAGAAGGATGGCGTCAGGAGTGTCGTCCACGACTATCTCGACTCCTGTGGCGGCCTCGAGAGCCCTGATGTTACGACCCTCACGGCCAATAATACGTCCTTTAATCTCATCATTCTCAATAGGGAACGTGGTTACCGCATTTTCGATGGCTGTCTCGGTGGCGGTCCTTTGGATCGTGTTGATGACTATGCGTTTGGCCTCTTTCGAAGCGTTCAGCCTGGCTTCGTCCATCGTGTCATTGATGTAGGCCTGGGCCTCGGTACGAGCCTCGGCTTTCATGTTCTCCATCAATATGTTCTTCGCGTCTTGGGCGCTCATTCCGGCGATTGTCTCAAGCTGCTTGTTAGCCTGCGCGCTGAGCTTCTCATATTCCTCGGCTTTCTTGACCAGTTTCTCCTGCTGTGCCTGTAGACTGTTCTTGGCGTTGTCTGCGTCACGGAGCTTCTTCTGGAGTTCACCGCTTTGCTGATTCAAAGTGTTCTCTTTCTGCTTGATGCGGCTCTCAGCTTCCCTCAGCTGGTTGTTTTTCTCGTTGATGAAACGCTCATGCTCCGATTTCAGCTGGAGGAATTTCTCTTTCGCCTGATGGATCTTGTCATTCTTGATCGCCTCGGCCTCGATCTCGGCTTTGGCTATTATCTCATTCCTTCGTCCATTCAGAACCATTTTCTGGACCAGGATGTAAACCCCGATGGCGATCACCGCTCCAATCAGGGCACCTATAAGGTAAGCTATCATTGTTTGTTCAAAATAATATTGTTAATACTTAATATTCAATTCGTTACAGGCGAGAAGCAAAAGACGACCGCCGGTATTCGGAAACCGGTCGGTCGTCTGGGATATTAAAAAAGCCGTTAGTCGCTTGTCTAAAATCTTAATAAATAAGATTTGAGATCCGGTCCGGTTCGGACTTCCACCGTCATACGCCATGCGTACAATCCCGGAAGGTAACCTTGGCCTGCCCTTGCCGTCCTGAGTGTTCTCGGTTCAATAAGAACTTGTTGATTAAAGCACGTGGGACTAACGGCCGTCTTTTTCAATATTCTTGAGGTATGACTCCACATCTTCCTGAAGCCCCTTCGCCTCCTCTCCGGCATCGGAGAGTCTTTTCTGGTAAGTCAGCCTGCTGACCGTCTCGTTGAGAGCCACGAAGGAGAGTTTGTCAGAGAGAGATTTGTTGGGGAACTTGGCGTCATAGGCGGTCAGTTTCTGGTTGATCGCCTCCGCGGCAAGCCTCATGAGCCGTTCCATCTCCGGAGAGGAAGCGACTAAGGGATATTCATTGCCCGCGATTTTTATTTTTATGCTCTGTCCCATCCTAGTTTTCAAGCAGGGAGATGCATTTGTCTATCTCCTTTATGAGTCTCTCGATTTTCTCCTTCGCCGCAGTCTTGTCACCGGCGGCTCCAAAGGCTTCCGAAAGCTGCAGATTGTTAACCTGTTGCTCCAGATCACCGATCTGTTTCCTGCAGGATTCGTTCTCGGCCTCACGCTGGTAGAGGAGTGCCTGGAGCCTGACGCGCTCCGCTTTCTCCGCTTCGTAGAGTGAGATAAGCTTTTCTATGTCTTTTCTTAAACTTTCAAGCATATCATTCGGGCCGAATTTCTCCTGCCAAATGCAAATGTAGCAAATAATCTTTATTCGCGCAAAATCACTAAATTCGCGTAGAAGAAAAAATGTCATGATTATCAATTTGGAAAACAAAGAGATACCGGTGCTGCTCCTGACGGGATACCTCGGAAGCGGCAAGACCACTCTGGTCAACAGGATCTTATCAAATAAAAAGGGAATCAAGTTCGCGGTGATAGTGAACGATATAGGGGAGGTCAACATAGACGCCGACCTGATCCAGAAAGGCGGAGTTGTCGGACAGACGGACGACAGTCTCGTGCCTCTCCAGAACGGGTGCATCTGCTGCACGCTCAAAATGGACCTGGTGAACCAGATCGACGAACTCTGCCGGATGAGGAAATTCGACTACATTGTCATTGAGGCCAGTGGCATCTGCGAGCCTGCCCCGATAGCCCAGACGATATGCTCCATCCCTAAATTGCTTCCCGAATATAACAGGACCAGCACACCGAAACTCGACGCCATCGTGACTGTGGTCGATGCGTTGAGGATGAGGGATGAGTTCGCCTCGGGCAAAGCCCTGAAGAGGCCGGATATCGAGGAGGACGATTTGGAATCCCTTGTCATTCAGCAAATTGAGTTCTGCAATATCGTCTTGCTCAACAAAGCTTCGGAGGTCTCTCCTGAAGATCTCGGAGAATTGAGGGAGATTGTGAAGGCTCTTAATCCTCAGGCGGTCATTTATGAGTGTGACTATGGTGAGATTTCTCTCGACCTCATCCTTGACACCGGGATGTTCGACTTTGACAAAGTGGCGACCTCGGCGGCTTGGATAGCCGCTATCGAGGGGGATGAAGAAGAGGAACTCCACAACGAGGAGTCCGGTGAGGCTCTCGAGTATAACATCAGCACGCACGTATATTACCGCAGGCCTGCTATGGACATAAACATGCTGGATTACATTGTCTCAAAGAAGTGGCCCTCCAATATCATCAGGGCCAAGGGTCTTTGTTATTTCGCGGATGAGCCTGACAAGTGTTACCTGTTCGAGCAGTCCGGTTCCCAGAAATCCATCAAGGAGGCGGGTCTCTGGTTCGCCACGATGCCTGAGGCGCAACTTCAAGAGATGATGCGCAGGGATAAGAACCTCCGTAGGGATTGGGATCCAAAGTATGGGGACAGGATGGAGAAGATTGTTTTCATTGGACGTGACATGGATCCTGAGGCGATTGACGAGCTTATGGACTCATGTCTGGTGGAATAAAAAAAGGTCGTTACCTCACGGCAATGACCTTTCCCACTTAATACAAACCTAATTTATGAATAAAACGTAAGATCTTCTATCCGGTTTATTCTTTTTTGCATTAACCTTGCCACAAATCTATCCTTGTTTAAATATTGAACCAAATGATAAATTTTCTCGACAAAAAGACATTATTATTGATTGCTTTGTCGTTAACGGTTTTGGTTAGCGCCCAGGCGAGGAGAAAACCTTTGATCGGAGTGGCGTCAGGTTACAGTAGTGCCATGGTCACAACCTTGAGCCGATCTTACACAGATGCCATCTATCGCGCCGGTGGTATCCCCGTCATTCTCCCACAAGTCAATAACGCCGCCGAGGCGTCTGAGATTTTGTCACATCTTGATGGGCTTCTTCTGTCCGGCGGAGAGGATATGGCTCCGGCCTATTATGGCGAGTCAGTCTGGAATGAGACAGTCAGTGTGAATGCCCACAGGGATACGATAGATGTGCTGTATGCCGAGGCGGCTCTAATGGGGAAAAAGCCGATCCTTGCCATCTGCCGAGGAGAACAGTTGCTCAATGTTGTAATGGGAGGGTCTCTGTATCAGGATCTTCCGAGTCAGAAACCGAGTGAGATAGCACATCGTCAGGGCACAGATTTGAGGTTCCCTTCGCACACCATCAATGTCCTGGAAGGATCGATGCTTCACAAGATCATGGGAGTGAAGACGTTGAATGTCAACACCTCCCACCATCAGGCGGTGAAAGTTCCATCGGACAAGGTAGCCGTGACCGCACTCGCATCGGACGGAGTCATTGAGGCATACGAGGGAGTGGAAAAGGGACAGTGGATATTGGGAGTCCAGTTCCATCCTGAGATGCTGGTAAGAGCGGAAAACGGTTGGCTCGCCATCTTCACCGCTTTTGTCAAGGCTTGCAAATAGCCCGGGTTTATTCGGTTATATTGATGCGATTGTATTCCCTCTCCGGGATGGGGGAGTTGGCGCGTTCCTGACGCTTCTTACGGCTTGTGAAAATACTCCTGATGAGTTCCTGGAAGGTGCTGAACTCTTTCTGGTAGGTCATACCGACTCCGTTCCTCTGGGAGTTGTCCAGGAAGTTGGTGTAGTCGTCAGAGGAATGTGAGAACAGTTTCAACCTGACCTGTCCGGGCTTGTCGAGTTTAATCTCTATATCCACGTCTCCGACAACATCCCCCTGAGTGGAATTGCCGTACTCCCTGTTGCCTACGTTTCCGTTGACTATCACCCTGTTGTTGAACAATTGGGTGGACACGGCGACGTCAAAGATGTTGGTGCCGCTGACGCTTGACTGGTAATTCAATCCAAAGTCCAAAGGGATGTCCAGCTTCTGGAGAATATTATTCAGCTGTCCTGCCATGATTTCAGCCAGGTTGCTGTAGAGATTGGCCGTGTTGTTGACGATGCCAGATTGCTCCTCCGGCATGAATCCGCCCGAGATAAGCAGGGCGAGGAATTGCCTTTGCACCTTGTCCTCTGTGTTGAGGGCGCTCTCAACCTTGGATTTTGTCGTGGGGTCAATGTCCGGGACGTCAATCGAGAAAGTCAGCTGAGGCTCCCGTAATTTTCCGGAGATTCCTATTCCGCAATTCACGGTCTTTCTGGTAGACACGGAGGAGGTGTCGGCGATGAGGGTGGCGATAGAGGCTTTAGTGGAGTATATGCCATGGATGTCCAGGTCGCTGTCCATCACATCCCCATTGAACCTGATAGAGCTCCCTTGCGACAGGGTGAAGTCTTTCTGGGTTATGTCAAGGGCGTTGAAATGGAAATTCCCGGAAGAAAGGGTATACTCTCCGTTGATTGTGAACACATCCGAGGAAGGACGCACCACAATGTCGATATTGCCTTGGCCCCTGCCGTTCAAGGCATTACCTGAGAGACGGTCTATCTCGACATAAGCCTCCGTCCTTTGGTTGGCCGCGATCTTCAGGTGGATACCGAAATCGCTTTCACTCTTGCTCACAGAAACCAGCCTGTTCATCATCACATCATACGGATCCACATAAACCTCTTTTTCCGGCTCTTTGAAGGTCAGCAGATTGGTGTTGGCGTCTGATGAAGCGTTATCGATAGGGATGTGTATGGCACCATTCTTATCCGTCCTCGCATCCACATCGAGTCGGATAGCGTTGAACGGCCCCTTGATGGAGACATTTCCAGTGGCGAAGACATTACCATAGATGGCCTGACCGGAACCGGCATTCATATTTATGGCTTCCATCCTGTTCATATTAATCCTCGTGTCCATCCTGATGTCCTTCAGATGGTCGAAAAGGATTCCTCCGGAGATCGAGCCTGTGCCATCGAACCTGTCCTTGACAGCTATGCCGTCCAAGTGAAGTCCTCCGTTGTCAATCCTGAAAGGTCCGTCCGCATAATAAGGCACATTCGTGAAAGCCACCTTGAGCATGACATTGTTAAACCGGGTGTCCTCTCCTGAGAGGGACAAGTTGTCAGTCTTGCCTTTTATCCGGACCTTGCCGCTCACATGGCCCCTTGTCTCACTGAAAACGGATGAAAGCAATGGAGCGATATAACCGGCTTCCAAATTCTTCAGGTCGGCGACAAGGTCCAAAGTGTTGTCCTTCATGCCGTAGACTCCATTGACATTGAAGGTCTGGGAGCCGTTCAACTGGTTGAACGCCAAAATGTCCATAATCCCGTCACCTTCCATTCCACAGTCGAGACGCAACAATCCGGCGTCGAATCTCCCCACTTTCACTGAGTCGCATGTGAGTTCCGCTGAGAGTCCGGCGTTAGTCTGCCAAGGGGATGAGAGTGTGCATTCTCCTGTGGCTAGACCAGAGATCCCGAGGTCTTTGCCAAGCAATAAATTCGCTATGGCCATGTCGAACTTGACGAGGCTCACTTCCAGAGTGTCAGGCTTCGTCTTGGAATAACCTCCGTCCACTTTTATGGACTGTCCGCCGCACGCCGCCAAGAGATTGTCAATAATCACGTCTTTCCCAAGAAGGCTGATATCTGACGGAGACACGAGCCATTCCTGGTCGTTTATCCAGATGCTGGAAGGCAGAGTGTGTCCATATACCAGAAGTTCCCCTGCAGGAGATCTGTCGAGTTCCCCGGACAAATAAATCTCTCCCTTGTCGGCCAAATCCCCGTTATTGTCAAATGAGTAGCCAAAGCCGGCGTGATTGTCACTCGCGAAGAACGATAGATGGTCATTCTTGAACAGCATGCCCGCCAAGGCAAGCTCAGAGCCTGTCATGGCACCGTTCAGGCTGCCTCCTTTGTTGTCAAAAGCCAGGTCGATATTACGGAGATAATTCTTCCCGAGGGCTATCCTGGAAGACTTGACCGAGGCCTTCACCTCCCCTTGGTCTGAGACTGACAGCCTTAATCTGGAGCTGTCGGCAATGTACAGACCAGGCTTGACGAATGAGAGCACATTCCTGATGTCGTGGATGTCCAGCCTCACATCGTATCTGTCGGAATCCCAGGTCTTGACCGTGTCTTTGCAAAGCATCGGAAGTTCCTTGAGCAGAGTGAGTTCCTTCAAGTCTCCAACAATCTTGGTGATTGGTTTAGTGCCTATGTAGGATCCGGTGGCGAAGTCGGAGTCAAGGTTCATGCGGTACCTGCCGTTGCCGGTATGGGAAGATACCTTTATGTCCCCGACATCATATTTCCCGAGAGAGTTCTCAAGCCCAAGGTCCATTATGTCCAGATCACCGATGATGTCCCCGCTTTTAATGGTCATGTAGTTGGCGTTGATCCTTCCTGCGACTTTGGAAACACCTCGTTTGTCGAGCCCTAGAGCCTGCAGGTCAGCGTAGCCTACATCAGCATAGAATTTATACAGGCCGTTGTTGGTCTGGTCCGAAAGGGTGAATATTCCTTGGAACAAAAGGTTCAGGTTAGGGTCATTGCATATGAGGCGGCCATCGAAAGCCTTGTCAGAATAGGTTCCGGCGGCCATTATGTTCGAATAGTCATAGTCCAACGCCCTCAATTTGTCTATGAACAGCGAGTCTATCTTGAGGTTTATCCCACCCTTCTCAAGGGAGGCATCCATCACCCCCCGCATAGTTATCTCACCGATCTTATCAATACCGGCGATCCTTCCGAGGTCAAGAGCGTTTGTGATCACAGATCCAGAGAATCGTTTGGCTACACGGGGTTTAATCAGGTCATGAAGTTTCAAGTCCGCGGTGATCTCCCCATTGCTGGTCGATCCGGCTTTACCATTTACTCTCAGATTGTTGAGGGTGCCGTTCACATCGCCCGAGAACTCCAACTTGTCTCCAGGGGCAAATTTCCCGAGGGATAACTTGGCGGATGGGGCGAAACCATTGACGAAACTTCCAAGACCCTCCGAAGTGAACGATAGTTCCCGGATCTTGAAGTCAAAAATCGTGTTTTCAATAGCGGGAAGACCGGTCAGTCTACCTTCCGCATATCCCTTAACTCCGCTCCTGGACTCGGTGAAATCTATCTTTTCTATACCAAGGTCGCTCACCGTGCCGTCAACAGTCGCCTTGGGAATGTCGAGTTTGACGGACATGTCTTTGAGAGCGGACGCAAAGTAGGAGAGACTCTTGAAATCCAGCTTACTGGAGCGGATATCTCCGGTAATCCGAACCTCATCGATGAAATTGTTGAAAGAATTGATCCCGGCATAATTCATCGAGAACTCATTCATCTTTATGTCTGACCAGTCATCGATGAGTTTCAAGTTCTCTATGAGCGCGCGCCCTCCACCGACTGTGGTTTTTCCGGAGAGCGATGCGATATGATAACCGCTTTTCTCCTTAGCCTCAAGTTCTTCCACTTCGCCTCTCATGTATCCTTTGGATAGGCTCAGGTCGCTCGCTTTGAGGTTCTTCACAGTCACGTCCATATCAGCCCAGTTGATACCGTATCCCTTGGCCGGGCGGGAATTCTTAAGATTGACAAGCCTGAAACGGAATCCATCCACCTGCACCTTTGAGGCGTCGAAAATGTCACCCATCTCTTTTTGCTCCTTCGGTTTTTTGGACGGTGGGAAGAAACGCTTCAGGTTATTGCCTTCCGGTTCTATTACCAAAGTGAATGATCCTTCACTCACGGAAACTCTTCCGAGGTGGAGTCCCTCATCCTTAAATAGGCCTTTCAAGGAGAATGAGGCCATTACCGAGCGAGCGCTGGCCAGAGTGTCCAAGACCTCTCCGGAAGGGGTTACGGGGGGATTCTCGTCAATTAATCGGAAGTCTTTGAGGATGATTGCGTTGAAAGGCTTGAGATGAACAGATGAGAATTCTATCTTGCCACCGAGTTTGTCTTCCAGGGAGGACACGATTCTTTTGGTGATGAATGTCTGCACGCCTGGAATTTGGAAGACTATCCATGCGGCGGCCAATATGACCGCCAGCGTCACGATAATACTCCGCGTTATCTTGAGTGCCTTTCTCACAATCTACAAATATACCAAATTACTTCAAAAAGTTTCATTAACTTCGCGGTCAGAAGAAACTCTTTGAATATTATGGCGGATTTTATCCTGGGAATCGAGTCAAGCTGTGACGACACTTCGGCCGCTGTGTTGAGGGATGGCTTCCTGCTATCGAATGTGATCGCGAGCCAGCAGGTCCATAAGGATTTCGGTGGCGTTGTCCCCGAGTTGGCCTCCAGGGCTCATGAGAAGAACATAGTGCCTGTCGTCAGCCAGGCTCTTGACAAGGCCGGGATAAAGGCTTCCGACTTGACCGCCATAGCTTTCACCCGCGGGCCGGGGCTTCTTGGCTCCTTGCTTGTGGGCACTTCCTTCGCCAAAGCCATGGGCATAGCCCTGGACATCCCCATAATCATGGTCAATCACCTTCAGGGGCATATCCTGGCGGGATTTGTCGATCAGGAGGGGAAGGAGAACCGTCATCCGAAATTCCCGTATCTCTGCCTGCTGGTCTCAGGAGGCAATTCGCAGATTGTCAGGGTGGATGGCCCTCTGGAGTACACGATTCTCGGGCAGACTATCGATGATGCGGTTGGAGAGGCCTTTGACAAATGCTCAAAGATGATGGGCCTTGGTTATCCGGGAGGTCCTGTTATCGACAAACTGGCGAAGGAAGGGAATCCGGAGCGCTTCAAGTTCGCCAAGCCTCAGATTCCCGGTCTCGACTATAGTTTCAGCGGGGTCAAGACCTCATTGCTGTACTTTGTTCGGGATGAGATCGCCAAGGATCCTGACTTCATCGAGAATAATAAGGAGGATCTTTGCGCCAGTTTCCAGAAGACGCTGATTGACATTCTATTGAGTAAGCTCATAAAAGCTGCCAAGCAGACGGGGATCAAGGAGGTCACGATCGGAGGTGGGGTTTCCGCCAATAGTGGACTTCGCTCCAGGATTGAGGCTGAAGGGAAAAAGAGGGGATGGAACACTTACCTTCCCGAGTTCAAATTCACCACCGACAATGCGGCCATGATCGCTGTCGCCGGTTGGTTCCGCTATAAAGCGGGGGAAAGGACTTCACTCGATGTCGCCCCGGTGTCGAGAATGGCTGATTATTAATGTTTTAATAGATATGATTGAATTTGAGATGACAGGAAAGGTCGGTCGCGATCTGCGACTTGACGATGTGAGGATAGTCGCCGCCAGGGAGATGAATCTCAGGGGCAACGCAGTGATAAACGTGATAGATCCCACAAAATCTTTCCAGCCTACTTTCCCGAATGCGGATGCGACATGCGTAATCGCCCGCCGTTCGATAGATGCCAGGAATGATGTGATATATCGCTATAAGATAGAGGGTTATAACCATCGTTACGAGTCTTATGTCCCTTATGAGGTGGCAGAGTACAAGGATGTCTCTGAGGCTGAGCCTGTTATCATAGTGGGCGCTGGTCCCGCGGGTTTGTTCGCCGCCTTGAAGCTTTTGACTCTCGGCCTGAAGCCGGTGATCCTGGAGCGAGGGAAGAATGTCCGCGACCGCAAGTTTGACATGGCCGCCCTTGTCCGCGAGGGAACGCTGGACCCTGATTCGAATTACTGCTATGGAGAGGGTGGAGCAGGCGCATTTTCTGACGGCAAGCTTTATACCCGTTCCTCAAAGCGCGGGGACATCAAAGAGGTCCTTCAGCAGTTAGTTAATTTCGGGGCCAATCCACAGATTCTGATCGATGCCCACCCGCATATAGGCACGGATCGTCTGCCTAAGATAGTTGAGAATATCCGTACCACCATCGAGTCAAAGGGAGGAGAGTATCATTTCGGCACGAAAGTGACCGGCTTGACCAGCAAGAAAGACGGGACTATCGAGGTCAAGGCACTGGACAGCGAGCATCCCACAAAGACGACTGGTAAGCCAAAAGCCGTGAAATATGTCGCGAAGAAAGTTATTCTCGCCACAGGCCACTCAGCGCGTGACATCTATGAGATGCTGGACGCCAAGAAGTGCGCTTTGGAGGCTAAAGGTTTCGCTATGGGAGTCCGTGTCGAGCATTCACAAGCTCTGATCAACGAGGCTCGTTACCATGGCCAATGGGAGCCTGGCATGCCTGCGGCAGAGTATTCTTTCGCGCAACAAGTAGATGAGAGGGGAGTGTTCTCTTTCTGCATGTGCCCGGGCGGTGTCCTGGTTCCTTCGGCGACTGAGCCGGAAACCATTGTGATGAACGGCATGTCCAACTCAGCCCGTAGCGGTAAGTTCGCCAACGCCGGGGTGGTGGTCCAGATCGAGCCTGAAGATATTCCGGAAGCTTTTTCCGAAGCAGGTCCTTTCAAGGGGCTTGACTTCCAGAAAGCTGTCGAGAGGAAGATGTGGGAATATGCCCACTCCCGCTCTGACAATCCGATGGCAGCCCCTGCACAGAGGATGATTGATTTCTGCAATGGAGTCGTTTCCTCTGACCTGCCTGAGACTTCCTACAAGCCGGGAGTCGTGCCTGCTCCTCTGCACGAGTTACTTCCTGAGTTGATCTCTTCCAGGCTCCAGAAGGCTTTCCCTGAGGTTAACAAGCACTCCATCAGGGGCTTCTTCACTAATGAAGCCCTTTTGGTCGGTGTTGAGTCCAGGACTTCTTCACCAATCAGAATAGGTCGTAATCCCAGGACATACGAGTCCGACTCATTCCCTGGCCTGCTTCCTTGCGGAGAGGGCGCCGGTTATTCCGGAGGGATTGTGTCTTCGGCCATAGACGGTATCAACTGCGCTGTCGCCGCCGCCCGGTCCCTAAGTGAACCCGAGGAATAGCCATGCCTGACGACAAGCCTTCAGTCCACGCTGGCTTCCCCTCGCCGGCCCAGGACTACATGAACTCTTTCATTGACCTCAACAAGGAGTTGGTCCATCATCCCGCGGCTACCTTCTACGCCCGTGTCGTGGGGGATTCAATGGTTGACGCCGGAGTCGAGGAGGGTGATGTGCTTGTCGTGGACAAGTCAATAGAGCCTCGTGAGGGTGACATGGCCGTCTGCTTCGTGGATGGGGAGTTCGCCCTGAAGTTCATCTCTTTCAGAGACCCGTCAGGGCACTCACCTGACGGTGAAATCCATCACCAGTCACGTAAGGCCTCGAAACCGGGAGTGTCCTACTCCATCCTTCCGCATAATAAGATGTGGCTGCTTCCCGCAAACAAGAAATACCAACCGATAGAAGTGACTGAGTCAAACGACTTTACAGTCTGGGGGATAGTCACTTACGTCATAAAGAAAGTGTGTACGCGCTTGTAGACTGCAATAATTTCTTCGTGTCCTGCGAGAGGGCCTTCCAGCCGGAGCTGGAGGGTCGCCCTGTTGTGGTCCTGTCCAACAACGACGGATGCGTGGTGGCGCGCAGCAACGAGAGTAAAGCAATGGGCGTCAAGATGGGCACTCCTTTCTTCAAGGTGAAGTATCTTGTCGATCAGGGAAAACTGGTTGTCAGGTCATCAAATTACACCCTTTATGGCGACCTCTCCGCCAGAGTGATGTCCCTGCTTTCAGAGGTCGCCCCGAAACTTGAGGTTTATTCGATAGATGAGGCTTTCATGAATATGGATGGGGTGCGGGACGAGGAACTTCCGGGAATATGCCGTGACCTTATCAGACGGATCCGTCGCTGGACGGGAATACCGGTGAGCATAGGGATAGCCTCGACAAAGACGCTCAGCAAGGTGGCTAACCATTTCGCGAAAAAGTACAAAGGCTATAGGGGAGTATGTGTGATTGACACTGACGAGAAGATGCGGAAGGCGTTGTCTCTCACCCCAATAGACGATGTTTGGGGAGTGGGGTGGAGAGCCGCCCCCAAGCTTGAGGCGGCCGGAATCAAGACCGCTCTTGATTTTGTCCAGAGGCCTGTTTCTTGGGTGCGGGACCGTATGGGTGTAACCGGGGTCCGGACATGGTCTGAGCTTCAGGGAATACGTATGGTTGAAGAGGAGAAGATTGATAAAAGAAAATCCATCTGCACCTCGAGGTCATTCGCCAACAACATCTCTGATCTGGATGAGTTGATGTTGCGGGTATCGGATTTCGCCGGCAAGTGCGCTGAGAAACTCCGCAAAGAGGGCACTGCCGCCGGGACTGTCGGTATATTCCTTTACACCAATCGTTTCCGTGAGGATCTGGAGCAATATTATCCGACGGCCGTTGTTCATCTCGATGTCCCCGCCAATAGTGCCCCGGAGATTATCAGTGCCGCGCTCAAAGCCCTCCGTTATGTGTTCAAACCTGGTTACGAGTATAAGAAAGCTGGGGTTGTTGTCACAGACATAGTGGATTCAGACTCGATACAGCAGGTCCTGTTCGGTTTTGACGGGCAGACGAGGGAGCGTGATGACAAAATTTCGGAGGTTATGGACAAGGTGAATACCTCCGGAGAGAATCTTCTCCACCTCGGAACTCAACGCCCCGGCCACTATGCCGACGGCATAAGGCGGGAGTATCGCTCAGGTCTTTACACAACGTCCTGGGCGGACCTTATTGAAGTGAGATAGCTATTTTACGATAGCTTTAAGAATGACCTCGACAGCCTCTTCCACGGAGAGATAATCCATGTTCAGCACAAGATCATAATTGCGGAGATCATAGCGGCTCGTTGAGGCGTAGCGCTGGATGTAGTTCTCGCGTGCCTTGTCAACATTGTCTATCACTTCCTCGGCTTCTTTCTCAGACAGTTGCTGCCTGCGCATGACCCTGGCTATCCTGTTCTCCTTTGATGCGTGGATGAACACGTCAAACTTGTTGGGATGGTCTTTCAGCACGAAGAAACCGGATCGTCCGGCGATCACGCACGATGACTCCTCGGCGAGAGATGTGAGAATCTGGCTCTCGTAATTGAATATCTCATTGGATGTCACATCCGGAGCATACTCTACTCCCTTGGGGATGAACATCTCCGATCCGAACTCCGGGGTTATCCTGGAGAACAGGTCCTCGAGCCAGTTCTGTTTCTTCCCCTTTACTCTCTCGATCTCGGCCTCGTTCAGCCCGAACATGTCTTTAAGCTTCTTTATCAGCTCTTTATCGCAGTAGCGTACACCAAGCCTTTTGGCAAGTTCCCGTCCTACTGTCCTTCCACCTGTGCCGACCTCGCGGCTGATCGTGATTGCGAATTTCTCGTTGATATTCATCGTGACATTTGTTATGTCACAAATTTATAAAATTTATGGATTGTTTTTCATATTTTTGTTTTAAGTCTTGAAACCTTTGACAATAAATAATCCGTGATATGATCCGTATGATCTCCTCTTGGCGGTTCCGCCTATTTCTCCCTTTATTGGTAATCACTTCATGGCTGGTCTCCTGCGGTCCCTCCTTCGAGGTTTATGACCTTAGGTGTGAGGGCCTTACCGAGCCTCTGGGCATCGATTCGGCAGAGCCTCATCTCAGCTGGAAAATCCGTTCCGCTAAACCCATGGAGCAGTTGGCCTACGAGATCCGAATGGCTTCCGCAAAGGAACTCTTGAAAGCCGATAAGGCCGATCTTTGGACAACTGGAAAGGTGACCTCATCTGATCAGGTGATGGTCCCGTATTCGGGGACTCCCTTGTCATCAAGGCAGCAGTGCTGGTGGCAGGTAAGGGTCTGGAAATCAGACAAGGAAGTCTCGGCCTGGAGCGCCCCGCAGCGATTTGGAATCGGTATTATCGGGGAAGACACGTTAGCTGGAAAATATATCGGGGCGACATATGTTCAAGGAAGCGCGCCACTTGTGCGCAAGTCTTTCGCCATCGAGGGCTTACCTTCTCAAGCGCTTCTATATGTCAACTCCTTGGGTTACCATGAGGCGTACATCAATGGGAAACCAGTCTCTGACGCCGTGCTCACACCAGCGGTTTCCCAGCTTGACAAGCGCTCCCTGATCATGACATACGATGTCACATCATTACTTAAGAAGGGAGACAATGAGATAGTCTTATGGATTTCTTCCGGCTGGTATAAACGGCTCACTTTCGATGCGGCTTATCCTGGCCCCGTAGTGAAGGCCGAGCTTGATGCGATGACACCGGAAGGTCTTGAGCCTCTTGTCTTTACGGACGAAACGTGGAAAGGTGTATGGAGCGGATATTCGGATTATGATACCTGGGGAGCATGGCATTTCGGAGGAGAGACCATTGACGCCTCTGAGGTGCCGGTTTCCATGGATCCGAAGGCGCTTGACGAACTTCCCTGGAGGGATGTTGAAGTCGTCAAAATTGAGGGTATTGAAGCCACACAGCAAATGTGCGAGCCTTGCCGCATACAAGAGGTCGTGGCCCCTAAGAGTGTGACCGCGGCAGGGAAGGATTGTTGGGTAGTGGATTTCGGTCGTGTTTTGAACGGTATGTTTGAGATCCAGCTGCCATCCATGGAAAAGGGACATAGGACAGATGTGGGTTACTGCGATGCCAAGGAGAAAGATGGCTTCAATCCTGTCTCGCATGATTATTATGTTTCCTCCGGAGCTCCCAAGGGAGATCGTTTCAAGAATAAGTTCAATCACCATGTTTTCCGGTATGTCGTTTTGGAGAACCTGCCTCAGGCGCCAAAACTTGAGGACATCAAAGGATACAGGATGCGCACGGACTACAATATGGGCAGTTCGTTCGAGTCTTCCGACAAGGACATGAACGCCATCCACGACATGGTACGCTACACTCTTGAGAATCTCGCCTTTGACGGATACATGGTTGACTGTGCCAATATCGAGCGGCTAGGCTACGGCGGAGACGGCAATGCCTCGACCTTGACCCTGCAGATCCTGTCAGATGTCTCGCCCTTGTATGTCAATTGGCTCCAGGCATGGAATGACTGCATCCAAGAGGACGGAGGCCTGCCTCATACCGCCCCTTGCCCGTACAAGGCGGGAGGAGGACCATATTGGTGTGGCTTCATCATCCAGGCTCCATGGAGGACTTATATGAGTTATGGTGACTCACGTTTGCTGGAGCGTTGTTATCCGACGATGACCCATTGGCTTGAATATGTCGACACTTACACTGTTGACGGGCTCCTTAAAAGATGGCCGGACGAGGAGTACAGGGCTTGGTATCTTGGTGATTGGGCGGCTCCGGAAGGGGTTGATGTTACCGATCCCGAGTCTGTGGACCTTGTCAATAACTGTTCGCTCTGCCAGGTTTATAATGAACTGGAAGCGATAGCCGGGGTTGTCGGACATCCCGAGGATGCGGCTGCTTACAAGGCCCGCTATGACGATCTCGCGAGACGGATCAACGAGACCCTATATCATCCCGAGACAGGAGTTTACGGTAGTGGCTCACAGGTTGACATGGCTTACCCCTTGCTCGTGGGCATAGTCCCTGACAATCTCAGGAAACAAGTGAGGGACAAGCTGTTGGAACGCACCGCCAAGGTATATGAAGGCCACCTGAAGACCGGGCTCGTGGGTGTCCCTGTCATCACCGAATGGGCAACTTTGGCACGTGAGTGTGATTTCATGTACGGAATGCTTAAAGAAAGGACATACCCAGGTTATCTGTATATGCTCGACAAAGGCGCGACCGGGACATGGGAGCATTGGAACTCGGACCGCAGTCGCCTGCACAACTGCTTCAACGGAGTCGGCAGCTGGTTTTATCAGGCGCTCGGTGGCATTATCCCTACTGAGCCGGGTTATAAAAAGGTCAACATAGATCCACAGATTCCGGGAGGGCTTCAGACCGTTAAGGTCGCCCAGCAAACACCTTATGGAGAGATCAAAGTCGTGCGTGACGGCCATCACCTCCATTTCGAGCTGCCAGTAGGTGTCACGGCAACGGTCGCGGGGAATGATTATTCTTCAGGCGGTCACGATGTCGAGATATGATGTTTTTTACAGAATGACATGTCATTATGAGCCGGAATTTGACTAGAATAGGGTTTTTCAGCACCGGATTATGCACTTATTGGGGCCAGTTCGCCGGTTTGCTCGACAAACTTACAAACCATGCCTCGACTATTGTGTCTTGGATAAGGGAAACCGGAGGTGTGGTTGTCTGCGACGCGGGAATGGTCGACAGCCCTCAGGAGGCCAGGAATGCCGCCTTCAAGCTGAAGGAATCCGCGGTGGACATGGTATTCATCTATGTGGCCACTTATAGCCTCTCTTCCACGATCCTTCCTGTAGTTAAAGAGCTCGGATGCCCTGTGATACTCCTCAACATCCAACCGGGTCCATCGATAGATTACAAGGTGATTAACTCCCTTGATGACAGAGGTGAGAAGACCGGTCTCTGGCTCGAATACTGCCAGGCATGCGCCATCCCGGAGATAGCCGGTGTCCTGTCATCTGCGGGTTTGAAGCGTTCCATCGTCACCGGACATCTCAGCGATGGGACCACCAAGGCGGAGGTCATCTCCTGGATTGAGGCGGCAAAGGTGGTTCGTGGGATGAAAGACAACAGGATGGGGTTGTTGGGCCATTACTATTGCGGGATGTTGGATGTTTATACTGACCTGCGCAAGGTATCGGCGACTTTTGGCACCCATCTGGAGATTGTGGAGATGGATGAGTTGGCCACTATCCGGAATCAAGTTTCGGAAGAGGAGGTTGAGGCTAAGCTAGAGGAGTTCCGCAAAAAGTTCGATGTCAACCCCAATTGCTCTGAATATGAGACCCGGAGGGCGGCTAAGACCGCTGTGGCTTTGGACAAGATGGTCGCGGCCCATGATTTGGGGTCGATGGCGTATTATTATGAAGGTTCCGCCGGGAACGTCAGTGAGGACATAGTGACCTCTGTCATTCCCGGTAACACTCTCCTGACCGGCCGCGGTATTCCCGTGGCAGGGGAGTATGAGGTCAAGAACGCCTTGGCTATGAAGATAATGAGCCTTCTTGGAGCGGGAGGGTCTTTCTCCGAGTTCTATGCGATGGATTTCGAGGATGATGTCATCCTGCTCGGCCACGACGGCCCTGCCCATCCTTTGATCGCTGATGGAAAGGTCGAGCTTGTGCCGCTACCAGTTTATCACGGCAAACCCGGGAAGGGTCTGTCTATCCAGATGACCGTAAGGCCTGGAGATGTTACCCTGCTCTCCGTTTGCGAGGGTCCTGATGGGGTTTTCCTGCTAACGGCTGAGGGAGAATCAGTTACGGGAGATGTCCTGAATATCGGCAACACGAACAGTCGTTACCGTTTCCCTTGCGGGATGCGGAGTTTCTTTGACCAGTGGTGCGAGGCGGGACCTTCCCACCATTGCGCTGTCGGTGTCGGCAAGCAAGTTGAGATTATCCGCAGGATTGCCTTTTTGCTCGGCATAGGTGTCAAGGTTGTAAAATAGTACCGTTATGGCAAGTTTCTCTCGACATATACTATATTCCCTATCTTTTGTCTGCCTGTTATTGTCAGGCTGCTCCGATACAGTCTCTCTTAAGTCTTTGGCGGAGGATTTCGGCTCTCCGGATGATGCCTACGGTACAGAGTGCTGGTGGTGGTGGCTCAACGGGAACGTCTCGAAAGAGGCCATCAGCAGCGAGCTTAACGCAATGAAAGACAGGCATTTCCGTGGTGCGATGATCTTTGATGCCGGTGGTCACGACCAGCGTGGCAACAAAGATATTCCGACTGGCCCGAAGTTCGGCTCTCCAGAGTGGAACGACCTTTTTGTCTACGCCTTGGACGAGGCCCGTCGCCTGGAGTTGGAGATAGGATTCAATATACAAAGCGGCTGGAATCTGGGAGGGCCTCCGGTGACCCCCGTAAATGCCGCCAAGCAGGTCACGATCTCCGAGGTGGAAGTCGAGGGAGGCGGCTCCAGAACGGTCACTCTTGAGAAGCCTCGCGTCAACAAGGATTTCTATAAGGACATAGCGGTTCTGGCCTTTCCCGTGAGTGAGGATGAGAAATCGCCGGCCGTAACCTTCCTCGACTACAAGTCCGCTGTCCACGAGCTTGGAGGTTCGGCTCCGGACTGCCGTTTCCTGCTTGATAATGAGCGCCCCGACAAGAGGGTGGAAGGGAAAGAGTCTTATAAGGTGAGCCTCGGAGGAATCCGGGATCTCACGGATCACCTCACGGAGGACGGAACTCTCCAGTGGGAGTTCCCGGAAGGGCGTTGGGTGGTTATGAGGGTAGGATTCACCTGCACGAATGCGGCCGTGTCCACTTCCAGCGATTCCTGGCAGGGTAATGTGCTGGATTATATGAGCTCGGAAGCGTTTGATTTTTACTGGAAAACTGTCGTTGACCCGATTCTTGAGGCCGCTTCGGATCACGTGGGCAAAACCCTGAAGTATATGGAAACCGACAGTTGGGAATGCGGTGGAATGAACTGGACAGAAGGCTTCCAGGATGATTTCAAGGAATACAACGGCTACGACATAATCAGTTATCTCCCTGTGCTTGGAGGCTATGTGGTTGATGATTTGGTGACCTCCAATGCCTTTCTGGCGGATTTCCGTAAGACTGTGGCCCATCTGGTTGCCGAGAATCACTACCGGTTGTTCGCTGAATATGCCCACCAGCGGGGGATTGGCATCCAACCGGAGTCGGCCGGTCCGCACGCCGGTCCGCTGGACGGTCTTAAGAACTATTCCTACAGCGACATAGTGATGAGCGAGTTCTGGTCGCCTTCCCCTCACCGGCCTGAGCCTCCGACTCGCTTTTTCCTCAAACAGGCATCCTCAGCGGCTCATATTTACGGGAAAAAGATAGTCGCCGCCGAGTCTTTCACCACTATCGGCCCGCATTGGAACGATGAGTTGTGGCGCGACCAGAAGTCGGCTTTCGACCACGAGGTCTGCGCCGGTCTGAACAGGGTTTATCTCCACACATTCTCATCCTCGCCGGCGGCTATGGGGCTTCCCGGCCAGGAATATTTCGCAGGGACCCACATCAATCCCCGGGTGACTTGGTGGGGTGAGTCAGGACCCTTCTTCGACTATCTCAGACGGGTACAGATGATAGCCCAGAACGGCCGCTTCGTGGCCGATGTCCTTTATTATTATGGCGACCACGTCCCGAATGTATTCCCATTCAAGCATTCCGATCCTGCAGGTGCTATCCCTGGCTTTGACTATGATGTTGTCGATGAGACTGTTCTTCAACGACTTACGGTTAAGGATGGTAAGGTGGTCACTCCAACTGGAATGGAATACAGGGTGCTGGTGCTTCCCGACCACGGGGTTTTGTCCCTTGAGGCTCTCAGGGCGGTCAAGGGATTGGCCGATAAGGGAGCGGTGGTTCTTGGACCCAAGCCAGAGCGTCTTGTCTCTCTCAAGGGCGGGGAAGAGGCCCGTGAGGAGTTTGCCAGACTCTCAAATGAGCTCTCCGAGAAGGGTTTGGTTGGGAATATTCCCGCACGGAAATATCTGATGTCCAATGGAATAAAAATGGATTTCTCCATTGCTGGCGCTTCTGATTCCGACTTTGATCATATCCATTATCTGATTGGAGGAAAGGATGTCTATTTCGTTAGCAACCTGACTGAAGAGGCCAAGAGTGTAAGTTGTTCTTTCAGGGTTGCCGGCAGGCAGCCGGAGCTCTGGGATGCGTTGAGCGGGACAATCAGGGAGGCGGTGGCTTTCCGTCAGGAAGACGGGCTGACAACCGTCCCTCTAGAGTTCGGTCCTTATGGTAGTATCATCGTCGTGTTCGACAAGAAGATTGGCGCCCAGAAGAATGGTGAAGCATATAGCAATTATCAGACATTCAATCATTTACTGACAGTTGAAGGTCCGTGGACCATCCATTTCGATCCAGCTTGGGGCGGCCCTGAATCCGTGGTTGCCGACACCTTGGCGGATTGGACGACATCCGATGACGAAGGAATCAAGTATTACTCCGGGCACGCCCTTTATGAGGGCTCCTTCGAGATGGAATCTGATCCCGAGGAGGGCGTCTCATATTCTCTATTCCTGAATGATGTACAGGATGTGGGAATAGCGAGGGTTATAATCAACGGGACCGACAAGGGTATCGTCTGGACAAAGCCTTTCCGGGTCGATATTTCCAATGAGTTACGCAAAGGACATAACTCGCTGGAAATCACTGTGGTGAACTCCTGGTTCAACCGTGTGGCCGGAGATGAGATAAACCCTGACGGGAAGACCTACACTAACACGAACATCGTCCTCGGTCACGATTACAGGGGAGTGAAGACAGACGGCATCGTCCTTCAACCATCCGGTCTTTTCGGTCCTGTTGAGATTAAATTGTCTTTCTCCAAATAAATGACTATCTTTCGAAGAACGACCTGATTTCATTAATTCGATAATCATATGCTTAACAGAAGAGATTTCTTAAAGTCCATGGCGGTCGCATCGGCCGGCGTGGCCCTCACGCCGGGAGAGATCCTTGGCAAGGAGAGTTTCGTTGGCGGCATGGCCGCCGCCAAGCCTCGTGGCGAGAAGGTCAAGATAGCCTTCGTCGGTATCGGCAACCGTGGCGAACAGATCATAAACGACTTCACTAAGACCGGAATGATCGATGTGGTCGCCCTTTGCGATGTGGACATTGACGGGCCCCAGTGCAAGAAAGTCTTGGCTATGTATCCCAAGGCCAAGAGGTTCCGGGACTACCGCCAGATGTTTGACAAGTGCGGCAACGAGTTCGAAGCCGTGGCCGCCGCCATCCCTGACCACTCCCATTTCCCGATCGCCATGCTCGCCCTGAACCAGGGGAAGCACATCTATCTTGAGAAGCCGATGTGCCGCACCTTCCATGAGGCTGAGCTTATGATGGCCGCCGCCAGGAAGCGTCCCAATCTGGCCACTCAGGTGGGCAACCAGGGACACTCTGACGCCAACTACTTCCAGTTCAAAGCTTGGATGGACGCCGGTATCATCAAGGATGTGACAGCTGTGACAGCCCATATGAACAACTCCCGCCGCTGGCATAGCTTCGACGCCAAGAAGATGTACCGTATGCCTGTCCAGCAGTCAATCCCCAGGGGTATGGATTGGGACACCTGGCTCGGCGTGACCCCTTACCACGACTACAATGAGAAGTATCATCAGGGCGACTGGAGGTGCTGGTACGACTTCGGAATGGGCTGCCTGGGTGACTGGGGAGCGCACATCCTCGACACCGTCCACGAGTTCCTGGAGTTGGGCCTCCCGTATGAGATCAGTATGCTTTACGAGAATGGTCACAATGACTATTTCTATCCATATTCATCGACCATCCTCTTCCGCTTCCCGCAAAGGAAAGGTATGCCACCTGTGGATGTGACCTGGTACGACGGCCTTGACAACCTGCCGCCGCTTCCGGAGGGCTATGGCGCGGGTGTGGCTACGGCTGATGTTCCGGCATCAGGTCAGAATGTCGGTCCCGTCGCCAAGATATCTCCCGGTAAGATCATCTACACCAAGGACTTGATTTTCAAGGGCGGAAGCCACGGCAGCACCCTGTCCATCATCCCCGAGGAGGCTGCCAAGGATATGGCCTCCAAGTTGCCTGAGGTTCCCCAGAGCCCTTCGAACCATTTCGAGAACTTCCTTCTCGCTTGCCAGGGCATCGAGAAGACCCGTTCGCCGTTCGAGATCAACGGTGTGCTCTCAGAGGTGTTCTGCCTCGGTGTAATCGCTCAGAGGCTGAATGCCAAACTGTATTTCGATCCCAGGACCAAGCAGTTCACCAACAATGACTTCGCCAATGCGATGCTTGTCGGCCAGCCGCCTCGCAGGGGCTGGGAGGAGTTCTATAAGATGTAATATTCCTGAATATGAGAAAGTTAGCATTCGCCCTGATGGCGTTGGCGCTTTGCGCCTGTGGTGGCGGACAGAAGGAGACCGCCCAGGACAACACCTTGACTTCCCAGGAAAAGAAAGACGGTTGGGCCCTGTTGTGGGACGGAAAGACCACGGAAGGGTGGAGAGGCGCCAAACTTGACGCCTTCCCTGATCACGGATGGGTGATTGAGGACGGTGTCCTTAAGGTTCTCAGAAGTGATGGAAGTGAGTCAACGAACGGTGGTGATATCATAACGACAAGGCTCTATAAGAACTTCATCCTTAAGGTTGACTTCAAGATCACCGAAGGTGCCAACAGCGGTATCAAGTATTTCGTGGATCCCACTTTGAATAAGGGCACAGGTTCGGCGATCGGTTGCGAGTTCCAGGTGCTTGACGACCTCCGTCACCCCGACGCGAAGTTGGGAGTGAAGGGGAACAGGACCCTAGGATCTTTGTATGACCTTATCCCCGCTCCGGAAGACAAGCCTTTCGACATCAATTCATGGAATACTGCCCAGGTTGTTGTCCAGGGTAATCACGTGGAGCATTGGCTCAATGGCGTGAAACTCCTTGAGTACGAGCGTAATAACCAGGAATGGAACGCCCTCGTGGCCTATAGCAAGTATAAGGATTGGCCCAACTTCGGCAATTATGAGGAGGGCTATATCCTTCTCCAGGACCACGGAGACGAGGTTTGGTATAAAAACATAAAGATCAAAGAATTGTAATTATCCTTCACGGATAACCGGCCGCCGTTTGCAATGGGTACAGTGAGATGGATAGGTGGTCTCCTCGGATGGGTTACCGGTGGGCCTATCGGAGCGTTGATCGGCTTCCTCCTTGGGGATGCCGTTGAGAATGTCATCGGGATGGCCCGTCAACTCCCGGGTGGTGATTATACCAGGACTACAAACACCACAAACACCACAAACTCCACCCGGGGCTATACGGCTGGCGAGCAGCGCAATAGTTTCTTCATAAGTCTCCTTGTCCTCAGTTCGGCGGTGATTAATGCGGATGGACGTGTCCGTCCCGCTGAGCTGCAGACAGTAAGGGAGTTCATCCTCCGTAATTTCGGTGAGGATGCGGCCACAGAGGCCTCCGGGATTCTGGACAGGCTTAACTTAGGACAGGTCAACATATATTCAGTTGGCCCGCAGATAGCCGCCAACATGAACTACTCCCAGCGGCTGCAGTTATTCCACTACCTGGTGTCGATAGCCACAGCCGACGGTGAGTTCAACAAGAGTGAGAAGAGTGTCCTCGAGACAATCGCCTCAGTCATAGGTTTGAGCTCTTCCGACGCCTCTTCGGTCATATCCATGTACTACAAGGAGGAAGATTCAGCCTATTCGGTGCTTGAGATCAGCCCTTCCGCGACTGACGATGAGGTGAAGGCCGCTTATCGCCGTATGGCCATGAAGCACCATCCCGACAAAGTGGCCACTCTTGGCCCCGAGGTGCAGAAAGCCGCCCAGGAGAAATTCCAGAAAATCCAGGAAGCCTACGAGACCATCAAGAAGCAAAGAGGGATGAAGTAGTTGAAGGCTGACGCTAGTACTTCTTCTCCTTGCCTCCGAGGATCTTCCGTACTTTCAGGGGCTCGTTTGTGGTGATGCAATCGACGCCCTGTCCGATCATCTCTTTGATGTCATCCTCATTGTCAACTGTCCAGACGTTGACACTCATCTTCCTGTCGTGGGCTTCCTTAACCCACGTGGGGTTCTTCTGGAAAACGCTGTAGTGGTAGTCGATGCCGTTCACACCGCCGTCCAAGACCTCGCCGGGAGCCTTGTTTCCGCTCAGGTACTGGTTGGTGAAACCGGGGCAGAGAGCCGCGATCCTCTGGCAGATGTTCCAGCTGAAGGAGATGAAGATAACCTTCTTTGGATCAAACAAACCGTGCCTTTTGAGAGCCTCGACGCTCTGGTCGACCATGTAGTCCTCGTGGGCCTTGTCAATCTGTGACTTAAGCTCGAAGACAAGGACTGTCCCTCCCTTTTCTCCCTGGGTCAGATACTCGTCGAGGGTGGGGAGTTTCTCTCCGTTCTTCAGGCGGTAGTCCTTGAAGTCGGCGTAGTCGTGAGTCTGGATATTCACACCCTTGATGTCCCGGTCGTGGTGGACGACAATCACGAGGTCTGAGGTCATGTGGACATCAAACTCGCTGCCCCAGAGGTGGTTCTTCTGGGCAAGCTCAAGGGATTTGATGGAGTTCTCGGCGTAGCCAGCCTCTTCGCAGTTCCAATAGCCCCTGTGGGCGGTGACGGCTACTTTTGGTGAACAGGATGCCAGCAAGGCAACGACGGCGGCCGCGGCCGCGAGATGGATGTATTCGCGCATATCTTAAAGTTTTAGTGTTTTAGAGTTTCCTGTATTCTATGATCGCGGAGCCTGGACGGCTGTCGATAGTCACTTTGAAAGCCTTCAGGACGCTTCCTTTGACCTTGATGGTTTTCAACTTCCTGAAGCTTTCACCGTATATGTCTACTGAATATCTCGCGTCAGGATCAATGCCCTTAAGATTCAACACTGTAGTGACATAGGAGGAATCGTCGCGTCTGAAGACCAAAGCGACCCCGTCTCCTTCCTCAGGCCTGTCATACTGGTACGCGCACCACTCATCTGAAGATTCTGAATGGAAAACTAACGGATAAAAATCACCGTAGCAATACTTCCTGAGCCGTTTTACTTCGTTAATGCCTTCTCTCGCGAGGGTGTTGTCGTATGAGTCGGACCTGTTGTCGTCATTGAATATCAATCCATTGTTGAATCCGCTACGCATATGGTAAGGCGTGTTGCCTTGAGTGGCGCATGACGACTGGATGATATACTGGTTGAGACAAATTGTGTTTATCTGATTGAGAATCGCGAGATCCTTGATATTCCCTGAAGACCCGGCAAATACCCCGTTATCCGTCCTCCATAGGCAGATTGAGCGACTGCTTGTCTCAAGGTCGATCCTTGAGCCTCCGCCGCAGCAATTGTCTATCATAAGGCCCGGATTATCCGCCCTCAGGGCGTCCCAGAGCTTGTAGAGGCCTTCAACCTGCCTTATCTCAAGTATTCCTATCCTGTCAGGAGTGGATTTCTCCATCTCACGTATTCCTTCAAGGGCATACCCGAAATCAGTCCTCCAGACGTCCACGCCCCAGGCCTGGATACAGTCGTCCATATACTTCACAGTGTATTCCAGCGCCTCTTCGTCGCCGAGATTAAGGTAACCGGAGGAGCCTCCTATCGGGAGAACCCACTCGGGATGGGCCTCCGCGAGCTTGGACCCTTTTGGCAGCCTTTCGGGAGCGAACCAGCACAGGAACTTCAGACCCATCGATTTGGCATAATCAGACACATCCTTGATTCCACCAGGGAAGCGCTTTTCATCGACAGGAGTGTCAATGGGATAGACATAGTTGCCCAGTCCTCGAGGGAAGCCACCTTTATGCCACCATGCGTCCAGCCAGTAAAGCTCGATACCAAGTCCGAAATCCTTTATGGTATTCAGGTACGATTTCTCGTTTTCCGCGGTCGTTGTGTTGTCCTGATGTTGGCAGGAAGTCATATGCGCGATCGGAACTCTTTGAAGCTCACCATTATAACGTGGAGAGACATAATTCAGCATCGTTTTCCTGAATGTGTTGATCCCATCGCTCCGGTCATTTCCTTCCCAAAAGACCAGCAGGATCCGGGGGGAACGGATCTGCTCCTGGGGGTGAAGATAAGTGCGCAGTTCGCTCATCTGGGAAGTAGTGTGTACTTCGCCCTCCTTAAGTTCGACAAGGGAATTCCATTTGCCTGACCATCCTACCGCTGTGACTAATCCGCCGCCTGTCCATGTCAGGTCGTAGAAAGGGAATGCTCCTGAGGAGGAATATGAATCGTAGGAACCGAATTCTACCGGACCTCCCTTGCGAAGCGATTCGTCAATCGGCATGAAGTCATCAAAACTGAAGTAATTGGAATTCTCAGTGCCGCGAAGTCTGTGAAGGATGCAGCCGTTTGAAAAAACAGCGTCCTTGATTGTCAGATTCAAAGCCTTCAAATCGCTGATGATGGGAGTGTCAGCGGATCCGTTGTTTTTCAGGTAAATTGTATAGTCGACGCCCGGAGACAGTGTGTAGATATTGACGATAGCCTTGATCTCCAACCCGGTTTTGGGATCCGAATAAACGGCGGTCCTGAGAATCCTGTCGTCGAGGATCTGGTCAGAAGCTGAGTATTTCCAGGAAGTTAAGAATCCGCTTGAAGAGATTCCGTCATATTCAAATGAGAAAGGCGTCTCGTCACTTATGGCTTCTCCGGGCGGGAACATCCTGTCCGCGGAGGCTTTGTTAAGTTCGACAACCGGCCTGGCATATTTCAGGGCTATCCCCTCTTCCGATGCTGATGACACCGAAACTGCTATCGACGAGTTAATCACCTTCCTGAATGACAGCCAAATTAGCGCAAAAACATCCAGTTTTGGCTGAATAAATTATATATTTGGACAAATCAGCCATGTTTTGTATATCTGTGGCTAGATAAATACAAATAGATTATGATAGGTATGCGTCGTTTAACTATATTTTCATTTGCCTTCCTCTTGTTATTCCAGTCTGGGGTGACAGCTGCCGACAAGGGGCCCTTGAAGAAGGGTTATGATGTTTATCTGCTTATCGGACAGTCAAACATGGCCGGACGTGGAGAAATGCTTGAGGAAGATTTTCTCCCGATGGAGGGAATCTATCTATTGGACACGACAGGGAAGATCGTTCCGGCCACATCTCCAATAAACAAATACTCTACCATAAGGAAGGACCTGAGTTTGCAAGGATATAGTTTGGGAGTATCTTTCGCTCAAGCCATGCATGAAAGAAATGGAAGGCCGGTCCTTCTGGTTGTCAATGCCCGGGGAGGTACGGCTATTAACAGTTGGGAGGAAGGTTCCTTATATTACAATGAAGCAGTACGCAGGGCTCGACAGGCAATGCGCTACGGTAAACTGAAAGCCATCCTCTGGCATCAGGGAGAAAGTGATGCCAATGAAGCCAATGAAGCGACCCTTCCTCTCTATCCATCAAAGTTCAAGCGTCTTGCCAAGGCTCTTCGCAGGGATCTTGGGAATGTGAGAATCATCATGGGAGAAGCCAATTATTCTTATGCAAAGGTTGGCCTTATTAATCCGGAACTCCACCGGGCAGCAAAGAAAGTGCGCAGATGCACGATTGTTTCTGCGGAAGGTTGTGAAATCAAACCGGACCACCTTCATTTCAGCCGTGAAGGATCGAGGATACTCGGCTTACGATACGCCGAAGCATTACGATAGTCTCCCTCTTTTATAATCCCGCACTGCAGAGGAATCCCCCATCTATCGGTACTGTAATTCCAGTCACGAAACTTGCCTTGTCGTCATCGATCAGCCAGTTAAGGCAGCCTATCAACTCGCCAGGCTGTCCGAACCTATGCATTGGTGTATTGTAGTTGATATGCTGCCCCCTGGGGGAAAGACCGCCATCCGGTGTCATCAGCATTTTACGGCTTCTGTCATTGACGAAGAACCCGGGGGCGATTGCATTTACCCGTATTCCAGCAGGGGCCAGATAAGCGGCTATCCATTGGGTCCAATTACTTACAGCAGCTTTGGCACACGCATAAGCAGGAACCCTTGACAGGGGACGATAGGTGTTCATGGACGCAAAATTCACGACAGATCCCCCTCCGGCCTCAATCATGTCAAATGCAAATACCCTCGTGGGTATGACTGTTCCCATGATATTGGTTTCAATCACATCTTTGAACCTGTTCATGTCAAGGTCGAAAAACCCCCTGAAAGAATGGCCTTCCAACAATTCTGAAGGATCAAACTCGTTGACCGTCGTTACCGCATCGCTCTGATTTCCTCCGGCACCATTTATCAATATGTTGCAAAGGCCGTATTTCTTGTTTATTTCAGAGCGAATCTCTTTCATCCGATCTTCGTCCTTTACGTCGCCTGTTATCACAAGACAGTCTGCACCAATTTTGTGAATTTCATCAGCTGTCTTCATCAGTTTATCCTGCGTCCTTCCGATCAAGACAACTTTGCACCCTTGTTTTGCAAGGTCAATTGCGATAGGACCACAAAGAGTGCCTCCAGCCCCTGTAACAACAGCGGTCTTACCTTTGTTCATATATCCAGCGTTTAGCGTTTCTGTAACAAATATCTTTCACTATGGTATCCAGCAAGTCGAAATCAGCAGGAAGATAACCTTTAGCAACCTTATTCCCAAGCCAATTGCAAAGAATCCTCCTAAAATATTCATGCCGGGAAAAAGAGAGAACGTTCCTTGAATCCGTGGTCATACCCAGGGATTGGGACAGTAAAGAGTAACTTGACAGAATCTCCAGATTCTCTTCAATTCCATAAATATGGTCATTGAACCACCATGCCGGACCGAATTTGACCTTTTGTACTCCGGACTGTGAAAAAGAGCCTGTAAGAGTAGCAAGTGCGGCGTTATCCGACGGATTGAGAGGATACAGGATGACCTTAGGCATCTCTCCTTCCTTGTCTAAACCATCAAGGAAATCACACAGGCTCCGGATGTCACACGCCGATCCCGGACAAGCGAAGCCCCCTGCCGGTCCGGCGGCAAGACGTAACCTGGAACTAGTCCACCTTTCCGCGCCGATATGCAACTGCATCACCCAATTCCTTCTTGCATATTGACGACCTAACCAACCCAAGATGAACGACTTCAATTCCGCTGTCTCCGCCGGACACAGAGAGCCTAGTCTTGAAAAGAGTCTTGATGCTTTTTCAAATGTCGTTGCTATATATACGAAACCGTTATCCAAAGCGTGGTCTGACAGACGGCAACCATTGCTGGCAAAAAGATCGAGGTGTCTGGACACGGCATTCAGATAAGCTTCAAGGGACATTTCTTCAATTTCCAACCTATCCATCCATGATGGATTGAATGACAAGATTGAATCAGCTCGAAGAGACGGGGAGATATCGATCCTTGAGACCTCCGAGGCTTTTCTATGCCTGGTTGTATCATCAAGAAGGTCATCAGAAGTAGTAGCCTGTAACACACCGGCATTCCTTAACAGGGAATCCACGGAATATGACTTCTCTCCAAGAAGCTTGTTACAATGATCCCATATCATGTCTGCATTCCCGGTTTCAGGAACGTCATCGAAATTGAAAAATCTCTTCATTTCCAGACATGACCAGTGAAACAAAGGATTACCAATCAGGTAAGGGACTATTCCACACCAGGCATTGAACTTTTCCCTGGAGGTAGCCTCACCAGAAATGACCCTCTCATCGAGGCCCATGAGCCTCATCGCCCTATGCTTGTATGGATCAGAACAAACCCATAGCGTTCCTATATCGTGATACTGTTTATCTTCACAAAGGTCGCTGACAGGGAGATGGTTATGGAAATCCACAATAGGGCAATCCCTGGCTGACCCAAAATAGAGAGTCCGGGAATAATCGTTCTCAAGAAGGAAATTATCGTCAATGAAACGCATGTCTAGAAATAACCTCCATTCTTTACCATTTCAACAGCAGAAAATCCTTCACAAACCATTTGTTTCATCACCTTCTCATTCCCCTTGATCTCCTCCGCCCTCAAAAGGACTTTGTAAGCCAATGCCCGGGGAATGACTACGACCCCATCTACATCACCGAAAATAACATCTCCTGGCTTTATATAGGTTTTTCCGATTCTTATCGGAGTGTTATATCCGGTTATCTTGGTCCTTCCCAACGAGCCGTTGGATGTCCGATAGCGATAGAATAAAGGAAATTCCTGTCGGAGGACTTGACGAGTATCTCTAATTCCCCCATTTATTACGGCCATCCTGGCCCCTCTAGCCTTCGCGGAAGCTGTCATGACCTCGCCCCAATGAGAAGCTTCCACTTCGTCACCGGCATCCCAGACCACACAACAGTTACGTGGCATAGCATCCAGCATTTTTGCTCGGATTTCCATTTCACCCCCGACAGTAGGATCCGGATTTGACCGGATGGTGTATGCAATCCCGGCCTTGCACATTTCCATCTTAAGAGGCATGATGTTGATAGGGAGGGCCTGGTCCATCAGAGTCAATTCCCTCAAAACATCATTCACAGCCCCTGTGTAAAGACGCTCATATCTCTCACATAATTCTTCCTCAGGGATTTCCAAGGGAAAGAATGAGACCTCGTCCAGAAAATGCGTCAGGTCTTCCAAATGCATCAAATTCTTATTCATTCTTTTGTTTGTTTGTTTTTTCGTGTCATTATCCAGAGCAAAGCGGCACAGACAAGACAAATCGTTCCAGCAATGAAACTGTACAATCCTCCTGTCGTTTCTAAGGAAGGGATGCTCATGCCGCAGAAAAGCACTCCAGCAACTATTAGAGAGAAAATGAAAAGGGCTATTACCACACGCTTATAGGCCGGGTGTATAGTAGGCTTATCCTCCTCCCTGATAGGTGTCTCCAACTGAATGAAGAACTCTTCGACTTGTAGCTCTTTTTCTGTGCTCCTTGTGTTTTTATATGGTAAGTAATATATTATCAAACAGAGAATTATTTCCAATAGGGTTCCTCCCTCCCATGAGATGGCCGGAATCAGGTTCAATACTACTCCTATTACTACTCCGGAGAGAATTGTCAAGATTGCGGCCATACCCCCTGGTCTTTTTGACACTATTCCTAACAGAAGGGGAATCCCTAGTGGAATAGCCATTATTCCGGTAAACAACTTGTTTGCCTCGAACGCTCCTCCCATCCCTTGGATAAGGATTGCTCCTCCTATCATAACCAGGCCTATCAAGAGTGTGCTCCACCTGGCGACCGACAACATCTGACGGTCAGTGGCATCCGGTTTGAAAAGCCTTTGGTATATGTCATGTGTCACTACGCCGGACATAACATTGTATTCCGCATTCAATGACGACATGGTGGCAGCGAACATCGATGAAAACAGTATTCCCATGATTCCTGCAGGGAGCAGTTTTACAGATAGAGCGACGTAGGACATCTCCGGATCCGCCATCCCAGGGACAATCAACGGACCGGCCACGGCGGGAAGCAAGAATACAGGCGTGAACACTAGGAATAGGATTCCCGTGAATATTCCCGTCTTTTTTGCTGCCCTCTCATCTTTAACACAATAGAACTTTTGGATAAAGGTCCAGTTCTCGTTGTATTTGATGATTGTCATTATGCAGTAGATTGAAAGCCAGAAGGGGGCTCCCTTGGGACCGTTGAACCAGTCAAGATGATCAGGCATGGACTGCGACAGACCGGCAAAGCCGCCGACTTCGCTCAATGAAAGCGGAAGAAGTACAAGTGTTATCAGTATAAGTATTATGAACTGTATGGTACTCATGATGGTAACAGACCAGATACCCCCGAACAGGTTGAACAAGGTTACTATCAAGCCTGATATCAGAATCGACATCTCAAGCGAAAGAGGTGTGACAGCTGTTATGAATACCCCTATGGCATATAACCTTACCATGTTGTCCAGGAAACGCATCACGAGGCCAACCCAACTCATGGTCTGTCGGACTGAAATGTTGTAACGCGTCTCAAGATATTCCATTGGCGTAGTCTTGCCGGTTCTTCTCCATCTTCCTGCCAGGAAAAGTCCGCCCAAGATACAAGCCGGAACGGTGCACCAGAACACCGTTATGGAAACAATACCATATTCATATGCGATACCTGCATATGCCACGAAAACGAAGGTGCTGAAAAGCCCCATGAAGTTCGTTATCGTAGCCATCACCCAAGGAATGGTTCCATTGCCCTTGAAATAAGAGCCGGAATCTTTGACGAGCCAGCCGAAGAGTACTCCCACCACGGCCATCAGAAGGATGTATATAAGGACTGCTATGTAGTCGAGGCCTTGTAATCCCAGTGTCATTATCTTCTATTGATAATAAATTTTCAATGTATCCAATATGCCCTTTATGTATCCTACCCCGAACAAAGTCCCGTTCATCGAATAGCTCGGCCGGGAATTGTCCTCCCCTGCCATAGTTGGAACGTGGTCCGAACGAATGAGACCGTCAAAACCTTCGTCATCATACATCTTGAGCATTGCCGGCATATCTGTGGGACCGTTATCATGGAAAGTCTCATGGAAACATGATGGATCCCCCTCAACATCCCGGATGTGGATAAAGGATATTCTCTCATGCCATCTATGGAAAACAGAAGGAATATCCACCCCCATGGTCTTGTATGTACCTTGACAGAAAGTCAAGCAGTGGGAAGGACTGTCACATATCGAAAGAGCACGGTCTATACTCTCAGGAGAAATGAATATCCTGTCCACTCCCTCGATGCAAGGATAGGGAGGATCGTCGGGATGAAGACCCATCTTGACTCCTGCCTCCTCCGCAGTCGGAAGGACTTCATTAAGGAACCAAAGGTAATTATCCCAAACCCTTTCAGCACCAACAGGTGCATATTCCTTATCCGGCAAAGTTCCGGCAACAGAACAGTCAAAGCCTGTGACCAGGGCTCCGCCTCTTTCCCTTAAATCTTTGCTGGTCCTGAACCATCCGGTCTGCATGAAATTATAGCAAAGCGTAGTTATCCCCAATTTTCCCATATTGTGAAGCATCTGCCTATAGTGCTCAGCATCCTCTTCCCTGCCAGGAAGCCCAAGTTTGATCCGAGTCATGTCGAACTGGTCTCCCTCCAGGGCGACAAGGTCGAATCCATGGGAGGCGAAATTATCTTTCGCCTCCCTCAAGGACTCGAAATCCCATATCGGCTTTTTCCCGGTCAACTCGGGAGCAAGTTTAGCCACCGCATACCTTATACCCATCTGGGCACATAAATCCCAGCGGATGTCAGGCTTGTCGGAAAAGAACAGATGGGAAAGTTTCATTCTACCAGATGGGATTAATCCATGCTTTCTATAATCTTATGTATCCTTTTGTCAAGGTAATTCAAATCAACCTTCCGGCAATCTCCATACCAGTTATCCCATTTCCCCGAACAATAATCCACTCCAGCCTTCTTTATGGCTTCCATTTCCCCTATGGCTGCCTTCACATTGATTCTGGCGGCCACCTTACTGCCGGACGCTAGATTCTGGCGAGCGAGAATCAGGTCCGCGGTAAACGCTGTGAAATGGTACATAAGCGTGGAAGGATACACTATCGTGGTGTATGCAAATGGCTTTTCGTTTTCAGGGAGCCTCGAATAAAGGGCAGAAGAAAGATTCATTGCAAGTTCAAAGGAGGCTTTCTGAGCACAGAGAGCGGAATACCTCTGTGCCTCGCTGCTCAGTTGGACATCTCTTGTTTTATCTTTCAAGAGTTCCCCTTTGTTGAGGAAAATCGATTCTAAATGCTCATTTCGTGGGCTCTGTTCAGCAAACTCGACAACGAAGGGTTCTTCAAGGTCTTTGGGATTCCCCTGACCGGCAAGTTCCTTCTCTAGTTTGGACATCTCGCCACGACATATTCCGTGCATGTATCCATCGAGGAACATTGGGATCTTTGCAACAGGATGGAGTTGAAGAGAGTTATAATAAACATTATATGCCCTCATCCAATCATCTCGATCAGAAGAGAAATGCTTTTCAACCCATTCTTTTGCCCACTCTCCCGGAGAAAATGCCTCCATGTTCCAAAGCATCTTGGACGTTGCGTCTATGTTGTATGTAAACTCCCTGACATCGCTGACGTTGAATATCGCATATTCCGATGTATTCTTCGAAACCGCATCTTGCATCATCCTGTAAGTCTTGGAGGCAGGAGTGAGCGGGGCCAGATGGGGGCCGTCCCCTATAAGGGCATGATGGTAATAGACGCCGTACTTGTTCTTATCTGTTCTCGGAACGGACCAGAAATCCGGAGTCCATTTCCAACCCGGACCATTGTCGGCGAACACGACTATTACATCATCGGGGAATTTGAGAAATCCCAGCCGGTTAAGGGCCGCTCCTTCCATCCACAGAGTTGTGGATATGTACCGGTTCTTTTTGGGAACTCCGATTTCGTCAAGGATCTCAACCTGCTTGGCGATAGCTTCGGAAATAATTTTACCTCTCCCTTCATTTGACTGGGGTATATTAGGATCAGCCGTCCATATAGGGTTGTCAGCGATACCGCGCAATCCAACTTGCCAGATTACATTGGGATATTTTGCCCATATCTTAGCAGTCTCCTTCCAGACTTCAATCATCTTTTCGGGATTGCTGAAATACGAGAATGACACATCTTCGCCCCTGTCCTTCCAATAATTCAGGTATGTATAACCACTGACGCCCATCGGTTCGATATGATGCATGGAAAGGAACACCCCTCTTCTGGCGCAAATATCAACCAACGCCTTCTCCGGAGGATTAGCCACATTGATGAAACTGGCTGGAATAATCAGGTTGTACCGGCTCCTGACCAGAGCCTCTGCCAGTTTCTCCATAATGTCCTGGTTGACTACAGTAGAATAGAAAGGATAATCAAGTCTCCTGTTGCCACTAGGCTCCTTCCATCCAGTCAGCAGGTCCTCATCATTGATGAACCAGCCACGGAACTTGAAGCTCGGCGAATCCTGATGGATAGAGACTTCGTCCCATGACAATGTGCTTTCCTCCGGATAGGGCGTATCATTCCAATAAGAAAGGGGATCCACTTTAAGATACCTTTCTATGAAATCATATATTCCGAACATGGTCCCTCTGGCATCCGTCCCATAAATGGACAGGATGCCATTGGCGGCCACAACATCATATGATTCCCACTTCGAACCATCCTCTTTGGTGCAGATGAAAACATCGCCAGCTTTTGGTTTCCTGCCTTTGATCAGTTGCATCTCGACTCCAGTTATCTTCTTGACATCAGCAACAAGGTCCCTGGCGGCAAGGGTGATGAACTCGGGCTCTCCCTTGGCAATTACCACCCTGGCTTTCTTCTGCGGGGAAACCAGCGAGAACGGTCCGGCGAAAACAGAGAGCGGAATGATAGTTAATAGAATGAGTATAAAAACCTTCTTAATCATTGGAAACTAATTTGTGTAACCAGGATTCTGTTCAATCTTGGCTCCGGTATTAGCCTCTATGAACGAATATGGTATGGGGAAGAGTGCCATATAATCTTGGACTTGACTACCTTGGTACTCGTTGTATTTCCTCGTACGCTCCACAAACTTGCCTGTACGGTAAAGTGTAAGTTTCCTTCTTTCCTCAAGGGTTAGTTCTCGAGCTCTTTCATCTAGGATATAGTCGATGGTGACCTCTGAAGGAGTAACATCGCTTGCATTTGCCCGCCTTCTGACCACATTGATATCCTCCGCGGCCTTGTCTTTCTGGTTGTTGTACATATAAGCTTCAGCGCGAATAAGATAGGTCTCGGCAAGCCTGAGCATGTACTGATCGGCATATGTATTGCCGGCAGCTGTTGTCAAGGTCTTGAGATCCTTGTCTGCATAGAGTGCCTCGGGATGGTCTCCGGGACATGTAGCCTTGGTAAGCCAAGGATACCACCTCCAGTTCTGGGCCTTGTAGTTCTTGCTCATAGTTTCAGGATCTATCAATGACTTTCCATAGTATTTGGAAGTGGGGAGGTCATACACTGCCGTGCGAACAATGTTGACTGCGGAATTCCTCATGTCATTGTCAAAGTCTTTTCCCCAGTTTTGGTTCAGATGCCATTCCGTGGTTCTCATGAAAGATACGCCACGTCCTGCACTGTTGAAATTGGAACGCCCGAGTCCGTTTGCAACAAAAGCAGGATTGCCCTCAGGGTCTGTACATAGATATGTACAGGGGCAATGATGCCTCTCCAATGGAAAGATATAGCTACCTGTGGTGACTGTAAATCCGCCAATGACGTCCTCCTCCATCTGGATTACCCATAGGGCTTCAGTATTGCCTGCACTCTTCCGGTTCTGGTTCTTGCGTTGGAAAAGATCGAAATAAACATCTCCCTCGGGAACCGCACTCACCCTAGAACCGAAACGTTTAGTCATCAAGGCAGTATTTGAATCATTAATCACATCGCTCGCAGCCTGGATCGCCGCAGGATAATCACCTAGTGAAATACAGGTCTCGGCAAGATAGTGCTTTGCAACAAGATCGGAAACTTTACCATCAACAACGTCGTTGATTTTAGGAAGATTTGACGAGGCATATTCAAAATCTTCCCTCATGAACTTCAAAACCTCCTCTTTGCTGTCTCTTTGGAAATCATCCTTTGGAGAAATGATTTCCTCCCTGTTGATGGGTACTCCACCGAAATAATATACGAGTGTCCTGTATGCAAATGCCCTGAAGAATCTTGCTTCTGCCAAGATTAACGTCTTTTGAGCTTCCGTTAGTTCTGAGTCTTGCACCCTGGAGAAAATGGTATTGGCATTCTTGATAAGTTCGTACTGGTTCTCCCAGATTATCTTTACCAACCATCCAGAAGGGACATAATGAGCAACAAGGTCTCCCATACGGTCGGTGTTCCGGCGGGCATTGTAAGCAATGTCCGTTCCGAGCATACAGTAAAACCCCATTTCGCTATATTCATAAGACCGAACCATATTATAAAGTCCGGTTAGGGCACTCTGATAATCAGAATAAGAAACATAGGCATTCTCCAAACTCAGGAAGTCCTGGGGAACTTCTTTCAGGAATTCCTCCTCATTGCAGGAAGAAAGGCTAAGGGCGCTTACGGCCAAACAAACATATAATAGTATCTTTTTCATGATATCTGCCTTTTAGAAAGTTAAATCAATACCAAGGGAATAACTACGCATTACAGGGCGAGAAGCGGCGCTGGCGCCAAGACCCATTTCAGGATCCCATCCTACCCACTTCGTAAACGTAAGAAGATTCTTTCCTGCAAATGAGAGAGCAAGATCCTCTGCTCCGATTTTTTTAACCATCCTTTTACCTAGTCTGTATGAAAGGGAAAGGTCCTGCAGGCGGACAAAATTGCGCTGCTGATAGAGTTGACCGGGAACTTTCGGAGTAACCCAAGTCACGGCAAAGATTCCATCCGGATTTCTGGGTGACCAGAAATCATTGAATGTGAACGCATTCTGATTCTGCGCATTTCCTGCTGTTGAATAATTCCTTCCACCGTTGGCACCCATATAACCATCCTTTCCTCCGTTAATTATGTTTACGAGGAAGGACAACGAAAGGTTTCTGTACCTGAATCTATTTGTTATTCCAAGCCTGAATGCCGGCTCGGTATGTCCAAGGATAATACGGTCTTCGGCGGCGGTTATATCATAAGCCTCGCCATTTCCAAAATCGTGCAGTTTATAAGTACCAGGATACCATCCCGAAGGGATATTGTCATTGAGTTGCCATATTCCGTCAACTTGATAATCGTAGATCGTTCCTATAGGCTGTCCAATGAACAAGCCACTTGTAATAAGGTCATCCTCCTTGCCATCACCGTCATCATCTTTACCGAGAAGGCTGACGATACGGTTATTGTTTGCTGAAAATGCCGTAGAAATACTCCATTCGAAATCCTTGGTCAGTACGGGAATACCTGTTAACATTATCTCCACTCCGTTGTTCCGGATATTACCCAAATTGGTAGTGACCTGGGTAAAACCAGTTGTAGAAGGGAGAGACATCGGCCAGAGAAGATCCCTTGTCATGGAATTGTAATAATCGACACTTCCTTCCAACCGATTCTTGAAGAAACCAAAATCCAATCCGACGTTGAACTCATTAGTGGTTTCCCATTTAAGGCTCTTGTTCGCCATCGTTGAAACATTGGTTCCGATTGAAGTTCCCGCTCCGTCACCGAAAACATAGTTTTGAGATGATGACACCTGGGCAAGAGAAGAATACCTCGCTACCTGATTACCTGTACTACCATAACTAACACGGACCTTCAGATTATTGATCCAAGGACTATTCTTCATGAAATTCTCCTGTGAGATCACCCACGCCAAACCGGCAGAGGGAAATATTCCGAATTTGTAATTCTCGGCAAAACCACTGAAACCATCCCTACGTACCGTGGCAGTGAAAAGATATTTCTGAGCGTAGCCATAAGTCAGACGAGCCATCTGATAAAGATTCGACTGGGAGTAAGCTGCGGAACTGATTGTTTGAGTCTCGGCGAATTCCAGAGCATTGTAACTTAGAGTGGTGTTGCTGAAACCGACACCCTTGGCCACGGTTTCATCATGTTGTTGACGGTTGACTCCATAAACAAGAGTCACGCCCAGATTGTGCTGGCCGAAAGTGCGATTATAGCTTAAAATGTTGTCCAGCAGCCAATAATTGTCATCTGCATAGGTTTTTTGTCCCTGTCCCTGGAAATTGCTCTTGTATTCGTTGAAATTACCGTTGTTAGCTGCGTTTAGACGATAGCTGTAATTGAGCCGGTATTGGAGACCCGTAATCCACGGGAAGTCGATTATTCCATAAAGGGCGGTGCTTATCTGATGTTTCTTTTCAAGATCGTCCGACTTTGTAAACAAGAATGGATTCAATGTAACTTGTCCGCTGGGATTGTGAGCAAAACTGCCGTCTTCTTCATACGGAGTCACAACAGGATTCATTACTATTAAGTCAGAGATTTCCGGGGACTCTCCGGAAAAGTCCAGGAATGCAAGAAACGTGTTTGTTCCTATCTTCAGCCAATCTGTAACATTGACATCCATGTTAACTCGAAGAGTATTCCTTTTATACGTGTCATTCATGGTGATACCCTTAATGTCGGAATGGCTTCCTGAGATGTAATATGAGGCTGTCTTCGATCCACCAGCTACAGTAACATTATGTTTAAACACATGACCCATATTCGTGCATTCATCCCACCAGTCGAACTCGGTGCCATTCTTTATTCCAGCGATAGTCGGGGCAAAAATCTGAGCCATGGTGTAGTCCCATTCAGGATTCTCTTGGGTGTAGCCGGATTCCTTTGTATAAGCTTTTTCATATTCAATGTCGCGCATCCTTTTCAACCATTCATCTCTGCCAAGAAAATGGGTGTTGACAGTTGGCTCACTGAATCCAAAGGTTCCATTGTATGTGATCTTAGGGGCCACGTCCCTCCTTCCTCCTTTGGAGGTAATGATAAGAACTCCGTTCGCGGCTTGAGCGCCGTAAACAGCCTTGCTGCTCGCATCTTTCAGCACGTCAATCGAAGCGATGTCGGCCGGATTAAGATCATTGATGCGTCCAGTGTAGATGATTCCGTCAAGGACGATCAGAGGATTGGTGTTTCCATTGATGGTAGTCTGACCACGGACTTCTATCGAAGGGTTTGCACCGGCCTGGTTGGTCTGGCCGATGTTCAGTCCTGCTACTGTTCCGTGCAAGGACTCCATTATGCCGGTGTTAGGGGTTTGCTTGAAAGTTTCAAGGTCCGCCCTAATAACCGACCCGGTCAGGTCTTTCTTCTTAGCAGTACCGTATCCTATGAAAACCACTTCATCAAGAATTACCGAGGACTCTGACAAAAGCACTTCAATCAAAGACCGTGACCCTACCTCGATCTCTTGTGTTGTATAGCCAATCATAGATACCTCAAGGATGCCGTCTTGAGGCACCCTTGTCAAGTTTGCAACGCCGTCGTTGTCAGTAACGGCCCCATTATCCGTACCTTTGACAATGACGCCGGCTCCAACCAAAGGTCCTACCTCGTCAGATACTCTGACTTTTACCGACCCTGTCTGGGCAAAAGCAGGAAGACAGGCAAGGCACAAAGCCAACAAGACAGTCAGTCCTGTTACTTCGATGTTCTGTTTCTTTAGTATCATATTATTTGTTTTATAAGGTTTGTTTAAAGCTTATACGACTTTTGTCTACAATGTAAACAGGGCAATCATATACCGGTACGGTAAAGGTCCAGTCTGAACCTTGCCTGGTATATTCGACTTTATAGACATTTCCTGTCCTTATGTCAACACAAACGGGCTTGCGGAAATTGCCATACTTGACGGTTATCTGTACCGGGGTGAGAGTAACATTGTCATCAGGAACCTTGGAATCCTCCCATACGACAAATGAATTGAGACCCTTCGAATCCTTGAACTCATAAACCGACCAAGAGCCGTCAGCATTTATGGTAATATTGTTATGATTAACTACCTCTTCCATAAGGTCCCATACAGCAACAAGATTCTGGACTGCAAAATATGCCTGCTTGCGGCGAAGGATATTATTGTCGTCATCCGATTCAAGAAGCCCCTTTACATTTTTTATATTGATGGCATCAGAGTCCTTGAAATAGTTCATGTCGCAGATACAGAATATCGTAGTCGCGATGTCTCTTCCACGATCACCTAACATCCTTCTCAACGCCCACTTTCCCTGGGATATCTCGGACCAGTCGTACTTGGAGATGGCTCCTCCCATGTAACCTTTGGAGGGCGCTCCAGTTTCACCTTGTCGAAGGATGATCTTCTTTGAATATTTATCCAAGGAATCACGCATAGCATCGACAGTTTTGTACATGTCTTCGGGGCGGTAATGATAAAAATGATAGGATATCCAGTCGAAAAGATCGAGTTTACCGGCATCTCTTATCATTGTCATACAGTTGACAAACTCATTAGGACGCCAATCTGCCCATGCGAAACCAGCTATCCTGGCATCGGGATCGATTCTCTTTATTATTTCTGCCGTGCGGATTTGGAGGTTAACAAGCGAAGTTTGGTCTTGGAAGAACGACTCGTTTATGTCAGGTTCGTTCCAGATTTCCCACTCGTGAACCTTCCCCTTGTATCGGGTTGCCATCGCTTCTACCCATCTGTCCCAAGCAGCTAAGGCTTCCTCCGAAGTAGGCCAGCCTCCCGCAAGATACTTGGTTCCTCCACCCTCATAGATTGGATTTCCATACGATGTCTCCAACCATGGTTCAAGGCCACGAGATACTGCATCATCGATTATGGAATCCAGCCAGGCGAAATCATACACGCCTTTTTCCTTCTCTGTCTTTGCCCAACCACCCTGAAGCCGTATCTTTCTAATACCAAGCGCTTCCAGATAGTCCTTGTACTTGTGATAATCGGCATAATCCCTGTCTAGAACCTCACAACCAACAGTAAGGTCATTATTAGTCTGAGCCAAGGTCTTCGGTGCTACCACTCCTAAGAGTTTGGCATCTGTCACAGTTTGTGTCAGTTCCGGATTCACCGGGACTGATCTGCACTGAATCACCAAAAAAAACAATGCAGCTAGAATTGGTAAGTGAAGATATCTCATGATACCGTCTTGAAATTAATTAGTTTTATATTATAAAATGATTATGGGTTGGTCATAAATATACTTAATTTTTAATTAACTAAACCGGTTTCGTTGAGACTTGTTTTTTTTTGATTTTATAATATAAAACAATTATCTTTGTTCTACCTTAAGGTTTATTCCACATTAGCTGGATTCTACTCTGAAGTGCAACGCTTTGAAGCGTGACAGTATAACTTTACTGCCATAACCAGAAAAGCGACAGAGGATGGGATACAAGCATTTGACAAGGGAGCAGCGATATACGATTGAGGCGTTGCTGCAA
>JAFYYM010000057.1 GCA_017557535.1 Bacteroidales bacterium
GAGGACAGGACCATCTACATTCAGACGCAGTTCGGTCCGATTGAGCAGATCGGAAGGACGGCCTACAGCGGAGGGGTGACGTACCAGCTGGCCCTGGCCGGGGAACCGGCGGAGCGGATCGATTTCGAGGGCGGGTTTATCACGCTGCCGGACGGAGGCTATCACTTCCACGTCCGGGACCATCTGGGCAGCACCCGTGCCGTGGTCTCCCTCAGCGGAGCGCTCGAACGGACCCTGGACTACGGTCCGTACGGGGAGAGTCTCGGCACCGACTGGGCGGCGACCTCAGCACCAGCAGCCAGGAAGCTCTTCATCGGGAAGGAGAAACTCAAATCCAACGACACCGAGCTCTACGACTTCGGCGCCCGCCGCTACGACCCGGCCCTCCCCCGCTGGACCAGCGTCGATCCCCTGGCGGGAAAGTATCCAGGCATCTCGCCTTATGCCTATTGTGCAGGGAATCCAATTACCCTTATTGACCCTGAAGGAAAAGATTGGTATCGGAATCGAACTACTGGTACCTATACATGGTTTGATGGAAAAGAGGAACATGATGGGTACGAGAATGTCGGTGAGAACCTATCTGTCTTGGGAAACAATGGTAGATATCTAAACTTCTATCATGAGCAGTTCGTTGGCATGTCCGAAGATGTCATTGCTGACATCACATCTGCCGTTATCAATAATAACTCCGCGCTTGGCAAATGTCTCGATAAAGATAGCAAACTCTCTGACTCAGAGAAGGTTGACTTGTACTCGAGGAGTATAGCGAGTGCTGGATATGATTTCCTTACAGATCCCGCCACCCTTAATGCAGTCAATATTTTGGTCTCAGTGACCTCTGGATCTGAGCTGTTAGGGTATGGATTCGGAGCAATCGTAGACTTGCAATCGATAGGGCATGTGTTTTGGTCAGGAGGAGTCAATATAGCTGGTAAAGCTGCGACAGAGTTTGCCACACAAAGAGGTATGAAGACATTAGAAATGACGTGGGGTGGCCGTTTTTTAACCAGATTAACAGAGAAGTATGGATATGAAAAGATCCGTCCTTATTGGGTTATTGCCTCAAGACAATTTGCAAAAAAGACTAGTGGTGTTGCCCATGCTTTTTTACGTGAAGGATTAAAGGGTGATAGCATATGGCTTACCATTGAGGAAAAAGAACTAAAGAAAAAAGGTATCGAAATAATAGTCCATAAGTTATGATAACAAAAGAGCAAATTCGGTTTTTTAAAAAAATTTCTTCGGGGAAGAATGATTATCTAGATCTGGAATCCTATGACAGATGGGGTACTGTTCTAGAGAAAAAGGAACTATTAAGTGTCCGGCAAATGGAACGAATTATGTTATTAAGATATGGGGTACAATTGATAGAAACAGAGTCCAATTATGCATCCTCTGAGTATCAGATAGCTTTTAACCATCTGCTCGAGACAGAATGCAAAGACAAGGAGACTTTACAAGAGCTTAAAACCATTGATAAGAAAGGATTATGGAAGAAATTCTTCAGGTAGCGGTAAGTTATTTCCTTGATAAGCAAGATTATCTCCGCAATTGTTATCCACGAAGAACCATTGTACTTTATAAAAATGTTGTTGTTTTTGACGCGCTGAACTATGAGGCGGCTTATGTCTGGGTCTTTATAGATTCATTTCATAAAAATCGTGATTTTATGGATTATTTCATTGCTGATCTAAAAACAAATGGTTACTTGGGAGCTTATCATATACTATTGGGATGTGACTAAGATGTTGTTATAGAAGTCATTGATGCAGATAACTTGAATTGAAAACTCTCCCAAAGGAGGATTTGGCAGGTAGCATCCAGTTTTAGCCGTAGAGAGTCATGAAACGAACAAGTATCCTTGCTCTTGCATTGTCCTTCCTGCTCCTTCCGTTCGGACTCCCCGGCGCATACGGACAGGATGTGGTCCTGCCTTTGGATGATCCTGTCGATCCGGTCGACGGCGCCATGGTAAGGTCGGTTCATCCGCAGAAGGGATATGCCGATACGGTATCGCTGGTGCGCCTCGTCCAGTCGGACACGCCGCTTTCGGACTGTACGGTCCGCCTGGTCCTGGACACGACCCAGACGCTCCGCTTCCATGTGTACGACTTCACTTACGAGCCCGGAACGGGACCAGGGGGTATGGGTGCCCCCTCACCGGGAGCCAGGCTCGACCTTCAGGTCTACCGCGAAACCATCGCCGCCGATTCCCTCGCGGCCTCTCCGTCCTGGGTGCTGGACGGATCTCCACTCACTCCC
>JAFYYM010000058.1 GCA_017557535.1 Bacteroidales bacterium
CTTCGCACGCGCAATCGCGATCCCCAGGTAATAGAACAGCACCGTGGCAATCGCCAGCAGCGGAAGCATCTTCAGGTCTGCGTAGCCGTAGAAGAAGTAGCTCGCCGCCAGGAGAAACACATTCTGCCACTTCGTCCTATCCTTCAGCAGTATGTTATGGACAACGAATACTACCGCAAAGAAAAGAACGAATGCAAATGAGTTGAACAGCATATCAAACGATTATCCAATCATGGACTTTATGGCCTTCCTGTCAATCTTTCCATTCTGGTTAATCGGGAACGCATCCAGGAAGATATACCGGGCAGGAATCATGTACTGGGGCATCTTCGACCGCAGATAACGGATTAGTTCATCCGTATCCATCGGCGCCGATTCGATGAACAGCGCGATCTCGTCCAGTTTCTTTTCGTTCTGATAGGCAACGCAAACCACGTTCTTCCCCTCCAAGGAAGTATGCGCATGGAACTCAATCTCACTCAGTTCCACGCGGAAGCCTTGTATCTTGGCCTGATTGTCAATACGGCCGGAATACATGATATCCCCGTCGGCATCCTGATAGCAGAGATCACCCGTATGGTAGATCCGGAGCGGGGCCCCTTCGTATTCAATCTCGGAAAAAGCCTCCTTGTTCTTTTCCTCGTTCTTCCAATACCCAGGCGTCACCTGGGGGCCGGCGATGCAAAGCTCGCCTTTCTCCCCGAGGCCGACCTTGCGGCCGTCCTCGTCCAGGATCATTCCGGTTACGTTTGCCAAAGGCTTCCCGATGGAGATGATGCCGTTGTAGGTCTTGTCGGTCCCATCGTTCTTTACTCGATAGAAAGTCGCATACACAGTTCCCTCTGTCGGGCCATAAAAGTCATATACAGTTGTATTCGGGGCATACTTCAGCCAATCCTGAACCAGGTCCAGGTGACCGGCCTCGGCGGTTATGATGCACTGCCGGAAATCCGAGAAATCCAGTTCCTCGAAATAGGGCTGAAGATAACGGAGCGTGGAAGGAGCCATCGCTCCGAATGTAATCCTATTTTCATCGATGAGCCCGGCCACACTGAGGAATTTCATCTGCCCATAGGGGACCGTATACACGCAAGCCCCCCGAGTCAATGCAACCAGATAACTCTGAACCGACACATCGAAAGACAAATCGAAGCATTGGAGGCATCTGTCATCTTCACTGATTGATATTCCGGTTTGCCAGAAAGAATTCAGGAAAGCGGCGACGTTCTGACGGGAAATCTGGACACCCTTGGGTCTGCCGGTACTGCCAGAAGTGAAAAGGATATAGGACAATTCGGAATCCGGGACATCAACGGCATCAACCATGACCATTCTATCATCTGTCATACCGGAAGTTTGAACGAGCGGGATATCAGAATATCTCGACGTAAAAGACGAATCAAGGATTAATCTCAATCCAACCTGCTCAACAATATCAAGACATCTTTCAAGTGGCCAATTCGGATGCAAAGGAACATAACTCATCCCCTCAAACCACAGAGCAAAGATGGAGGCGTAAGTCTGGATATCATTGTTGATGACTAACCCTACCTTGTCACCAACGACTCCTTCTCCCCGGAGGGATCTTCGAATGCCCGAAACGTAATGCCCGAATTCTCCGTAAGAATAGAATTCGTCATCAATATAAAAAGCCTTTCTTTCCGAATGCTCTCGAATCTGATACAGAAGCGGAGCGACCACTTCGTTAATAAAACTGATAGAATGATGGTTCATCTGTATTGTTAATATCCATTAACCTCTCCAACTCGAGAGGCTTCACCATGATGATTCACTAATTCGTTATATAGCCGGGAAAACTGCTCTCCCACCAATGCGGGAGAATACCTATCCAGTACCTTCTGCCTTGCATTATGAGATAATCTGTCATCCGAATTGTTTTCCAAGCACCAAAGGATTCCATCCGCCAAATCCATCGGGTCGTAAGGATCAGCTAAGTAGCCATTCACCTGATGGTCCACCACATCCTGAATCCCCGTACACCGGAATGCAACGACGGGAGTTCCACAGGCCAATGCTTCAGAGGCCGTCTGGCCGAAAACTTCGCTCATGGAAGGGACAACGGCTGCACTTGATAGGTTGTACAAGGAAACCAGTTCTTCCGCCTTTCCGATAAAACCCAGATAATGGACCCGCATCTTGACGTCCATCTGCAAATCCGATTCATTGGCGCCGAAGACCAACAGCTCAACGTCAGACATCGAGTCCTCTATCTTCTTCAAGGCAGAAAGCAGAAAAGAAAAACCTTTGTTTCTGTCCTTCACCGCATTCATGGCTCCAAAGATGAGATATCGTTTCTTTTCAGCTTGGAGCGCCTTCCACCGGGGAGAAATCTCCGATTCCGAGAGAGGACGAAACACGTTCACATCAAGGCAGTTCGGGATAACCCGGATGTCATAGCCTTTAAACAAAGCACTCCCGCGTGCGCATTCCGCCAGCCAGTTGCTCGGGGTCACGATATGCAGGTTCAAATCATTGTAGAGTTTCTGCTTTTTCAACCATACCCGATGACTCAAATCCTGAAGGTCATCCGACCCCAGCTGTGGGCAACAGCCGCATCCCGTCTCGTAACGGTGGCAGTCCATCGGCACATGACAGACACCGCAGAAAGGCCAGCTGTCGTGAAGTGTCCATACTATGGGCTTGTCTTTGGGCAATTTATCCAAAGGAAGGAAGCGGAGGTTCACCCAATGGAGGTGAAGGACATCGTAATCAATCTTTTGAAGAGCCTCGCTAATATCCGTAGAACGAAGGTCCGACATAAAATAGGGCCCCTTGTTCGGGTACTTTCCCCACTGGTAGTGCTGCCACTTGTTCTTCACCTTGTTCCGCACCAAATCAAAGGTACGGTATAAGGCATTGTGGGGTAGGAAATCACTGACTGGTAGGACGTTTTCATCCGCCGTTCCCTTGTTCTTGACAAACATCCTGCTGTCGATTCCGCACTTCCGAACGGCCAAATGAATCCGGTAGGCGGCGCGAGCGGCGCCGCCCGAGGAATCGGATGTACAGACAGATAGAACGCGAATCTTATCGCCCATGCTTCAATCTCTTGTAGGCTTTCAGCGCCCCATTGAGTGCGCCGCGGTCATACATCATCGACTTATAGATGCGGGAAACGATATCCTTTGTGGAACCTCTCGAATGAGACTTGGCAAAACATACGTAATCCCGGTGAGTATCCACCTTCATCGACTCAGGATGTGTCAACGGCAGGATTCCAAAGGTAGGACGGTCTCCCATCCCGGCAACATTACTGAGGGTATGCGTCCCTTCCCCGTCGAAGCCGATGTTGCTCACCAGGTTCACCCGGGGATGGATGGTCAGGCCGCTGTTCTTGAACAGATGGATCTGCATCTGGTAATCCCAGTAGCTCTTCTTCTCCTTGTCCCGCTGGATTTCCAGCACCTTGAAGTACCACCAGTCGGCCTCCACCACGCTATACAAGAGTTTCTTGCAATGCCGGCGGAACTTCTTCGCATCCAGAGTCAACAGGTCCAGGTCGAAACCCTTCCAGGCCCGTGCCCAGGAAGCCCAGGCGCCGGTAATCATATAATGGGAGAAATCATAGGACGCCTTGCACTTCCACTTGTCATCATACAGCGTGCTGCTGATATACATCACTTCCGGATTGTTCCGATATCGGTCCAGCAGCTCCTCACAATAGCCGAAAAAGTCGGGGTGCGGCAGGCAATCGTCCTCCATCACGATCCCCTCCTCCACCTGGCTGAAGAACCAGCTGATGCCCGTCATCGGGCCGGCACCGCAGCCGTAGTTGACTTCCGAATAGTTCGTGTGCAGCTCGCAGTCCCAATCAACAAGATCCTTGACAACGGCGCAGACCTCGGCACATTTCTGAACGTCATTTGCATTCCCTTCCCGAGGGCCGTCACGGAAGACATACAAGGCCACCGGCCGCGCATCGCGGATGGCGGACAGCACACGACGGACGTGGTCGGGACGGTTGAAGGTGATGAGGAGGACGGGGGGGGTCATTGTCCAAAATACATTTGTAAAGGAGTGCGGGTCTTCCCGGACAACTTCCGATAGGTCTGGTAAATCCAAAACAGGCAAGGCGAAGAACAGATCCTTGACAGCCGCTTGATATAGGGTGTACGATGATGGATCCGATCCGCATACTGCTTTGTATAGTTCCGGTCGTTCATATTCAAACCGGCCAAGTAGCAGATTTTGTAATGGGCATCCTGGATTTCATCCTCCGTCAAGGGCGTCTTGTCGGAATACTTCCGCAGGAAATGGAGACGGACAGCCGTCGTACCTTCATCAAATTCACAGGCATGGAGGGATACTGTCCTGGCATCCTTGATATAGTCCCGTTCAATCTTATAGGTTATCGTGGGTCTCTTCAGGTGGTAGAACTTCGTATGGAGACTGAAAGTCAGCCACATCGGATAATCCTCCATGATAAAACCCAGACGGCGGAATTCATCGAAATCGACATAATCCAGCAGGCTCGCCCGGAAACAGGCGGTGGGTGCCGTGATGAAACAGCCCTTGAGGAGTTGGGTAAAGAGGTCCTTCTGCGGCTCTTTGCACCTTTTCACAGACTTCTCCCCCGTCGTGACGGAGTCCATATACACATCCGTATAAACCAGCCCGATCTCCGGATCCTTTTCCATGATATCCACCTGCAGTTGCAGTTTCTCCGGGTCGCTCCAGTGATCGTCTCCGGCGCAGCCGGATATGTACTTTCCCCGGCACTGCCGCAAGGTGGAAACATAGTTTCCAAGGATACCCAGGTTATGCTCGTTATATATCGGGCGGATGATTTCCGGATACCGGTCCGCGTAATCCGCCAGTACCGTCCTCGTACCGTCCTTCGAGCAGTCATCCCCCACCACGATTTCGAAAGGGAAGGATGTCTTCTGGGCAAGCAGGGAGTCCAGCGTCACCGGGAGGGACTTCTCCTGGTTGTAGGTGATGACGACGATGGAGGCCAGCGGCTGCATCCCTACTTCCATTCGTTCAGGAGTCTGATGATGGTCTGCACGTCCTCGTCCGGAATGACCTGGCTGATGGGCAGGCTCAGTTCCTCCCGGTGGATCCTTTCCGAAACCGGGAAAGACCAGTCGTGCCACGCGGCATAGCATTTCTGCTTGTGCGGAGGGATCGGATAATGGATGAGCGTCTGCACGCCATTGTCCTTCAGGTACTGCTGTAATTCGTCCCTGCGCTCACACAAAATCGGGAAAATATGGAACACATGGGCGTTCCAGTCCTCGACCTTCGGCAGTACGATCGCCGGATTGTCAATCTCTTCCAGATACCAGCGGGCTACCCGGCGACGGGCGGCGTTGTCCTGGTCCAGATGCCTCAGTTTCACGGACAGTACGGCGGCCTGGATCTCGTCCAGCCGGCTGTTCCGGCCGCAATAGTCAAAGACATATTTCTTCGAAGAACCGTAGTTCGCCAGCGTCCGGACAGTCTTCGCCAGCTCCTCGTCATCGGTGGTGACGGCGCCACCGTCGCCGAAGGCGCCCAGGTTCTTGCCCGGGTAGAAACTGTGACCGGCGGCGTCACCGAGGGAACCGGTCCTGCGGCCATTGCCGTATAGGCAGCCATGGGCCTGGGCGTTGTCCTCGATGAGTTTGAGCCCATATTTCTTGCAAAGGTCTCCGATCTTGTCGGTATACGCGCATTGACCGTACAGATGGACGATCATGATGGCCCTGGTCTTCGGAGTGATGGCCGCTTCGATCAGGCGGTCGTCGATTTCGAGCGTGTCGATGTCCGGTTCCACGAGGACGGGCGTCAAGCCGTTCTCGGTAATCGCCAGGATGGAGGCGATATAGGTGTTCGCCGGGACGATGACCTCGTCCCCCTTCTGCATCACGCCCATCTCCAGATAGGCCCGGAGGATCCAGATCAGGGCATCGAGGCCATTGGCGCATCCGACGCAGAATTTCGTGCCGATGTAGTCGGCATACTCCTGTTCGAAACGCTTGTTTTCGGCACCCTGCAGGTACCATCCCGAATCCACCACCCGGTCGACGGCCTGGTGGATTTCATCGGCGTACAACGCCGTGATATCCTTCAAAGGAGAATAAAGTATCATTTTCAATGGTTGCAATCTTTTACTCATTTGACAATACCGACCGTCGGAAGCGTCCACGGCGTATCCCATTCTCTCATAGAGGCTCCGCGCACGTTCATTCTCCTTAATGACGGTCAGTTTCAGCTTTTCCAGCCCGGCTTTCCGGGCCCGGTCCTCCACCAGTTCCATCATGCGCCGACCGAAGCCGCGCCCCCAACAGTCCTTCTCGCCGATATACCCGAAATAAACGCCTTCACGCTCTACGATCTGCTTGATGCCGCAGACGCCCACAGGCTGATTGTCCGCCAGAACGCCCCAGACCATGTAGTCGGGCCGCTCCGGCAATCCTTCGAACCACCGCCGCTGCCCTTCGCGGGTGACGGCGGGAGTATCCGTGAGGAAACGGATTTCCGGATCGTTCAGCCAATGGAAGGAACGCTCCAGGAACTCCTCGGTATAGGCCGTCAGGGTGACCGTTTCCATCACAGCAGAAAAACCGGTTTCAGGGATACCGTGCAACCGAGGTTTTCCTTGAAGGAACACAAGCCCGGATTCGGAATCCCCTCCTGGGACGAAGGGCCGATATCCAGGAGACGAAGTCCCTTCTTGTAATAATGCTCGAACAACTTGTAGGTAAAGAAGTTCATCGCACGGCAATCCGAATAGCCGGGATGGTCCCCCCAATAGACTACCTGATTGATTCCTTCCGCAACCGGATACACCATGGCGGCGGCGACATCGGCCTCCTCCAGCGTCATGATGAAGAACTCGGCGGATACGACATCTGACGTGGCGAGGACACTCTCCAGCGACATCCGGAGGGGAAAGCCCTTCGACGTCCGGTTCTCCTGAATGACCGTGTAGGCCCTGGATATATTCACCGGCGTTCGCTCCAGTTCTTGAAACACAAAGGGATACTGGCGGGCATTGTGGAAGTTCTTCCGGGCGCTGCGGTCCAGATAGGCCTCATACTGCCCGAAACGGTCCAGCTCATAGGCATAGTTCAGGTCGCTGTACAGGAGCCTGGCTCCCCCCCGTGTCAAGGCGCTATAAGACTTGGCGACATAGGAGCCATAAGCCGTTGGAGGAAGGACAATCTTCAATGACAGTCCCAGGGAGGCCAGCCGGTCTTTCAACAGGACCACGGCTTCATCATAATACTCAATCCGATCCGGCAGATTGGCATCGAAACCACCGAAGGGCGCTGAGAAGGGGGACATCAAGACCCCATCCTTTTCCCCTGCGGCCAACCCGAGCCGCGCCTTGTTCTCCGAGAAGCAAATATATCGGACCGATGTGCACTTGTCCTTATTCAATTCGATGAAATCCACCGAGTTGAACACATGCCGGACATTCGGGAACAACTTCCGGTACTCCTCGGGTCTGACGATGTCTACATTCATTTCACGAGCCTGATGAATTCATCATAACTGCGGATATAATCCGCCTCATCATAAGGATCGGAAGCCAGCACCAGGCACACGGCGCCGGAGGAAAACTCCTGTTCGGCCGCCCAGATTCCGGGAGGGATGTGCAGGCCCATGAAGGGACGGTTCAGATAGACGGTCCGCGTATTGCGACCATCGTCCAAGACCACCTCGAAGCTGCCGCTGGCGGCAATCAGGAACTGATGGCACTGCTTATGGGCATGGGCGCCGCGCGCCTCACCCCCGGGAATATCGTACAAGTAGAATACCCGGCGGATGTCGAAAGGGACCGTAATTTCGGACTGGACGACGGTCAGATTCCCACGGTCATTCTCAATCTTCCCCAGGCCGATGACCGAACAATCATAGACAGTTGGACCTTTCATCGCTTGATCTGTTTGAATTCCTCGTAATCCCGGATATAATCCGCCTCATCATACGGCGTGGACGAAAGCACCAACGCCAAGGAATTGGTGGAGAAATTCACCAGCTCCCGCCACATCAGCTTCGGGACATACAGTCCGTAATAGGACCGGTTCAGGGGAAACACCCGCTTCTCCTTTCCGTCATCGACAATCACGTCGAAACTGCCGGACAAAGCCACGATGAACTCTTCCGACTTCCGGTAAGCATGTCCGCCCCGCGTCTCTCCACCCGGCACATCATACACCCAGAATACCCGCTCGATCTTGAACGGAATCTGGTTCATCTGTTCGATGACCGACAGGTTGCCCCGACGGTCGCCGTTCTTTGGGAGGTTGATAATGCGAGCCTCTTCCATGGCTAATCTTTCGTAAAACGTTTCGCGAATAAGGCGAAAACTCGTTCTCCCCAGAAACCCGACCGATAAATCAGCCGGTTTCTCCGCGTGAGTTTGGATTTGAACTTCTGGAACCACTCTCTATCTGAGTGCATGGCCTGGTAATAAGCGGATTTCTCCGTGCCTGGCAGCAGGTTATACCTGCGGGCGAACTGGTTCACTTCATGGCACATATTCCGGCTGATCTCCCGGACGATGCCGACTGGGACCTTACCGTCAACCGTGTTTTGCAACCTTTCCAGCTCGTACGGAAACTGGAATGACCATACGGCCGCTTTTTTTGCTGTATTTTTGTTAGCAGTAATCGAACCAGCACTGGAACGATATAGATAGCAATGCTCCGATATAGCCTTCACGCGCTTCGAAAGCAACAATGTTTCCCAAGCAAAAGGACAATCCTGAGAAATATACAAGTCAGGGAAACGGATTCCATTCTCTTCGATCAGCCCCCGCCTGAAAAGCCGGAGCCATAGGAGCGACAGCCTTGTCAAGCGATCGCCAAAACATTCGTGTACGAACATGCCTCCGTCCATGACTTCCGTGTCCTTGAAAATGTCCTTCGCGGGATGAATGTCCTCCGGATGTTCATCAAGGAACTCGTCATAATTGAACAATAGCAAATCCAGATTGAAGGACAGCGCCATTTCCAGCAGACGTGGGGCGACAGCCGGCTTCACCAAGTCATCCGAATCCACAAACCAGATATAATCGCCTTGCGCGATATCCAATCCCCGGTTACGGGCAGCACCGGAATACATATTCCGGGGCTGATCCAACAAAATGAGGTTGGAATGATTATCCGAGAATGCCGCAATCCGGTCGTGGGTGTCATCCGTGGAACAGTCGTTCACGCATATGACCTCGAACTCATCCTCGGGCATCCCCTGGGCATAAAGACTCCGCAGCGTATCGGTTATGAAGCGGCCGACGTTGTAGCAAGGGAGAATAAATGAAAGCCTCACAGACATAGCTTGATGGCGGATAATACGGACAAAGCCTGCAACTTGTCATAGGTTGCATCACTGTCTTCATACAAACGGCGCATATCTTCCCGGATGACAGGATCCGAAACCAAAGCGTTGTTGGCAGCCCAATAACCGTCCATGAAAGACTTCAATTCCGGGTTAGTCGCATACCAATAATCGACCGGATTCATATCATTCTTGGAGGCGATGACGACCGTCTGCCCGTTCTTCGGCCGTTTCACTTTCTTCCGCAGACCCAGGCGGCGAAGGATGAATCCCTTCAGATAGTCCCGGAAACCCGGTTCCGAGAAATGAGGAACCTGATAGCCCAAAACACGCATGCTCCGTTTCTGCACCTCATTGTCAATGCGTTCAATCCGTCGGCCGCTTCCCGTCCAGATATAAGCCGCCGCTCCGGGATACTTGTCCAGAACCCAGTCGAAATAGATTTTGTGGTTCAATCGGTATTTCAGGGGGATACTGAAACAGAATTCCATGAAATCGACATTGCAGAAGGGGGACAGGTTCTCCGTAAAGCGATGGTCATAACCCAAAGTACCTTGTCCTACAAAACAGAAGCCCCGGTTGTACATCAAGTACATTTCGGCGTTTTCGTACGGGTATTTAAATAGATAATCCTTCAACCGGCCTGCCAGGACCGTCGAATACCCCCCATCCACGATAGAAGGAACAGTATCATACGACATGGAAGATTTCTGATATGAACCGATGATGACATCTCCCAGTTCCCCGGTATGCACAATCCCGTACTCCGAATAATCCAGTTTGTTGAACAGGCTCCATGTGTGCGAAACCCCGAAGAAGCAGGCACTTCCGCCGGTCATCGCCGTCACGTCGTCCAATGCATATATGCAATTGCCATTGTCAAGATACTTGAACATGAACTCATTGCGCAGTTCAGAAGCAACCTTCTGGGCCACCTTGAAATCGGTATAGCCGGATTGACTGAAAGTCAGGTTCAACTGCTGCCAATAGCCGAGTTCATGGGCCACCCAGACCACCATTCGCGAGTCCAAACCACCGCTTAGGGTTGCCCAATGCTTGTACCCGTACTCGCGGTCTTTCTCGAAATCCAGACGTACAGCTTCCCGGAATAACCGGTCGATTCCTTCCACGGCCTCCTCCACACTCATCTCCCTCGGTTTGTTGGTAAAACGGTGATACTGGACCTCCTCCAACCTGCCGTCCGATAAAGTCCAGTAATGGCCGGCCGGCAATTTGTGGATTTCCGAGAACAGAGTCCTGTCTTCAATAACATAGCCCAAAGTAAGCGCCATATAAACGGAATCACGGTCCAAGGTCGGCCGTATCCCGTTAGCCTTCATGGTTTCGACGAGATACAGGACTTCCGTGCCCACGACGAAACCATCTCCGATGCGGGCATACAAAACCTGCTTGTCGCCGATATGATCCGTAAAAAACAGCCAACGACATTCCACTTTATCATAAACGAAACCGCAGAACGATCCACGAAAATCCTTGTAGAAAGTATCCTTCTGCTCGGAAAGCATCTTCCAGACGCAATCCTTCCAATCCTCTGCCTGATAACTTTCCACCAACTGGTGGTTATTGACGACAACCCCTTCCAACAACAACACATATCGGTCATTATCCAGAAGCATCTTGTCGTTCTGGAATTTCCGGCAGGTCCGCCAACTGACCTGGTAACCATCCCCGGTCAATTCGGTTACGGAAAGGGCGGACTCCTTCTCGGCGGGGATGACGATACCATCTCCGACCGTTACGATGAAACCGGGCATAGCAATTCTTTTAAATGATTCATTCTGGACTGGTCGGAATACTCCGCCTCGATGGCGGCCATTGTCTCATCCCGGTGCGCCTGGGCTTTGATGATGGCTTCCCGCAAATCAGTCTTATGCATTTCCCGGACATCGTACACCGCATCCACACCCATCCGTTTCAACATATCATATTGCGGATTTCGAGGCTTCATGAACACGGGTTTTCCCAAGGTCAGCGCCGTCATGATGTTACCTTCTGCCTGCTGGCGATTATGGAACATCATCACGACGTCCATCTCCTGCATGAACCGGACAAAGGCGAACTTGTCCAGATACTCCGTAATGGGATGGAATGCGTCCCCGAACAGTTTCCGCCCACTTTCCAAAGCCCATTCTTTCGCATCAGGATCCCCGTATGACAGGAAGGTATAGACTTCGAACGGAACTTTGACCTTATTCTTCAGATAGCGGAAAGCGTCCAGATGATTGCCGTTGGGATCACTGGAGTTGCCGAACAGGATTTTGAGAGGGGCTCCCTCGGCAGGAACAGGCAACAAAGGCATGGATTTGGCGATATCGAAGTTCTGATCGAACGTCCCAACCATATGCTGCGCTTTGCAACCCGGATATAGTTTTTTCACCAATTCGACTTCGGGGCCTGAATGCTCCGTTATCACGATGTAATCAATCCGACGAATCGTTGCCAGTTTCCACTCATACTCCTTCTGTACCTCCTTCTTGAATTTCAACCAATTCTTGCAGCGGTACCAGAGCCAAGGTTTTCCCTTCGGGAAAAAACGAGGATACAATTTCGTCCGCTTGACCTTACGCTTAGTCAGCGGATCGAACAACCATTCCGCATGCCACCAATAGGGCATCGAATAAAACTCTGCACCCATCAGGTACACGTAGACAGGGTTCTTGATTCCCGACCGAAGGATAGCACTCCCTATCTTGTCATCATACCAGGAGACGAACAACCGGTCCTCCTGCTTCAGCGATTTCAATCGCTCTACAAAATGGCCGAAGTCTTCACCGATATATTCGACAGGCCGGTCCGTATGGAAGAAATCGCTCTTCCCTTCCTTCCCGCGCACCCAGATGACATTATCATCCTCTAGGTGAAGACGATAGATATCTTCAATATAGGTGTTGAAGAACTTCTCCTGGGTAATGATATGATAATTCATCGGGCGATGATTTCAACGATTTGGCGGACCGTTTCCAACTCTAAGTCGTAGTACATTGGCAGCCGTACCAGGCAATCCGAGTAACGGTCGCTCTGAGGTAACCGCCGTCCATCATGTTTGTCTGCATAATAGGGACTGCTATGAAGGCTGAGGTAATGGAATACGGCAAGGATATCTTCCTCCCGAAGACGTCGAATCAATTCGGTGCGTTTTTCCAGGCTCGGGAGAACAAGATAAAACATGTGGGCATTGTTGGTTGCGTACTCCGGAATGTCCGGCAACGTGAATCTTCCGGCATCGGCAAGCGGCTTGAGCAGATGGGCATACTCATTCCAGAGCATCTTGCGGCGGTCCTGAATCTCGTCCATCGACTCCAGCTGCGCCCAGAGGAAAGCTGCGGTGAGCTCGCTGGGAAGGAATGAACTCCCAATGTCACACCATCCATATTTGTTGACTTCCCCGCGGAAGAATTCCGCCCGATTCGTACCTTTCTCCCACAGAATCTCGGACCGGCGGATGAAACGTTCGTCGTTGATGCCAAGCAGACCGCCTTCCCCTGCGATTATGTTCTTGGTTTCATGGAAACTGAAGGCCGACAGATGGCCGATGGTTCCCAACGGACGGCCCTTGTAATAGGAATCGATGGCCTGCGCCGCATCCTCCACCACAATCAGGTTGTACTTCTCTGCAAGGGCCATGATCTTGTCCATGTCGCAGGCAACGCCGGCATAGTGTACAGGGACAATGACTTTTGTGCGAGGTGTAATCAATGCCTCAATCTGATCCGCGTCTATATTGGGATTCCGGGACATTGAATCGGCAAAAACGATGCGGGCGCCTTCCCGGACGAAAGCCAAAGCTGATGACACAAAGGTATAGGACGGAACGATGACTTCGTCACCCGGCTTCAAGTCACAAAGCAAGGCCGCCATCTCCAGCGCATCCGTGCAACTCGTGGTAAGCAGGCATTTCTTGAAGCCAAACCTTTCTTCAAAGAAACGTTGACAACGTTTGGTAAACTCGCCGTTCCCGGAAAGTTTTCCGTTCTTCAGGACGGCTTCCGCGATATACTCGGTCTCTTTCCCGGTCAGGTGAGGCTGATTGAAGTGAATCATTTCTTTTTCTTGAGAATCTTATGAATGTGGCTGAAAGCGTGCGGGGAGAAATGCCTTGCTTTCAAATAGTGCCACGTATATTTGACGAACCTCTTCCAACTGAAGAATGATGAGTGACGATAGATGGAGAGCAACGACCGCATATAATCCAGATACTCACCCTTATTCTTTCTGTATAAGGGCCCTCCCAATCTCCGGCAGATGGCATCCAGTTGGGAAATCAGGGAATAATGATAGGTCCTGACCTCCCGCTTTTGGTCACCGATGGAGATGGACGCGGCATTATTGATACGATACAGATAGAGAGGTACCGGTATGTGCAACACGTTTCCGTGTTCTTCCAGCAAAAGGTACAAATCCCGGTCCACATCGGCTTTCAAGAACGGATTCATTCCTGGCGATGCATCATACGCCTTCTTCTTGAACGAGGTGAAATGACCGACAATCTTTTGTCGGTAGATGAGCATGTCCTTATCGGAGGGGATTTTGCCCACCAGGTCCCACACGGGCATTTCTTCATTCCTGTCCCCGGAATACCGATAGCATGTCGAATAAATCAAGCTGCATTCAGGATGCGCGGCATGGGCTTCCACCATCGCCTCCAGGGCGGTTGGCATCAAGGCATCGTCGGGATCCAGGAAACCGCACAATTCCCCGTTCGCCAACTCGGCGCAGCGACGCTTCGTGTAACCGCAACCCTGATTCCTATCATTGTAGTAAATATGAAATCGCACGTCTGCAGCATACTTCTCGTAGATTTCCGAAGAGTTGTCTAAGGATTTGTCATCTACCAGAATAATCTCCCAATGGGTATAAGACTGTGCCAATACGCTGTCAATGGCCTCCTGAAGATATCGGCCATTGTTGTAGTTGGCAATCAAGATGGAGAATAGTGGTCTGACTTCTTTACTCATATTGTCTGTCCTTTCGGAGATACGACTATGCCTCCTTCCTCCACCACCATGTTTGAAACGATTGCCCGTGTGCCGACTGTCACATTGTCTTTCAGGGTCACTCCTTTCAAGACACAGGCGTATTTACCAATCCAGTTACCATCGCCAATCGTCACCGGAGAGGTTTTAGGGCGATTCCGTTCTTTTCCTATTTGGGGGAAATCTTTCTCAAACGCTTCGATTCTTTCTTCCAAAGTATATGCGCAATGTGTATTCGTGTCCCAGATATCGCAACTGTATGAAATCATGTTATACGAGCCAATCGTAACGGATTCATCCGCCCGAATTTCTGTCTGTTCGTTGATGCAGTTATACCGGCCGATCGATGCTTTCCCACCGAAACGAATCCAAAAAGACCCCATGATTCGATTATGGTCTCCCACCTCCAAACTTCCAGCCATGACGGAAACACAAGGACGGATTATGCTCATGCCAGAATCGAAATGATTCTCCTCCGCAATGTATACCTTCCCTTTTCCGACTGAAAAATCCACGTTATGGTAATGTCCGTCTTTTCCGAAAACCACATCCGAGCCATTCCAAGCACAAATGTCCATACCATCCAGACGGACCCCATCTTCAATCCGCACACTACTGCCGGAGGCGACTTGAAAAGCAACGTTCCTAACCACAGCGCCAGCGCCAACCCATATGACCGACTTCCCACTCAGTTTGATGACGCTGTCCCTGACCGTGGCTTGTTTGTCCACCGACCACGATGAGTCACCACTGACTCGGATCTCATTATGGTAGCGAAGCCGATTATACAACCGAATCAATTTCCTGAATCTCATAGTCGGCAATGAAATGGCCCAAACCCTTCCTGTGAATCTTTCCGGTACCGAAGAAATCACCGGCCTCCACATATAGCGTGCAGATATTGTCTATCCAGTCCACAATATTGTTGAACTTGTCCGACAGATAGAAGGCCAACGTATAGGCTCCCATGGTCAATTGGCAACGAGGGATAATGAAATCTATCCGCTTCTCGTCCTCCTTCTCCGAAATGTGAATCTCTTTGCCGAGGAACTGGTTATTCATCACCAAGTTCCTTTGTCCGTATTCATCGTTGATACCAATACTCAGTTCTGCAATCTGGTCATCACGCGTCCATCCGCAGTTTTTTAGATAGATCGAAACCTTGAAAGCATCACCAATGGAAACTCGGTCAATGATATTGTTATCCATTCCGCGGAAGATAACATTGCTCAATTTCAACTTTCCGGTTCCTTTTCGGTCCTGCCGATCCTCGATCCGGTTTGTGACATATTGTTGATTGGTCCGCTGATACTCCAGGACGACTGACTCAATGTCTCCTGTATATTTGATGCTCCCGTTCTCCAGCAAGATGCCGTTGTTGCAAAGTGCCCGGATACTTGCCATATTATGGCTCACGAACAATACCGTCCGCCCACCGCCCCGGCTAACATCCTGCATCTTTCCGATAGCTTTTTTCTGAAACTCTGCGTCACCCACTGCCAGCACTTCATCCACGACCAGAATCTCCGGCTCCAGGTGGGCCGCGACTGCAAATCCCAGACGGACCGTCATACCGGAAGAATACCTCTTGACCGGGGTGTCGATATACCGCTCGCAACCAGAGAATGCGACAATCTCATCCAGTTTCCGAGTGACATCATTCTTCGTCATGCCCATGATGGCCCCGTTCATATAGATGTTTTCCCGACCGGTCATTTCCGGATGGAAGCCTGTGCCCACTTCCAAAAGGGAGCCAATCCTACCACGGGCTCGAATCGTACCGACCGTTGGCCCAGTCACCTTGGACAAGAGTTTCAAGAGCGTACTCTTCCCGGCCCCGTTCTTCCCTATGATTCCAACAACATCCCCCTGCTCGACCTTGAAGTCGATGTCCTTAAGAGCCCATACATATTCACTGGAACCAGCCACAGACCGGTCATTAGTCTCACTGATTTTCAAGTACGGGTCCTCCTTTCCCAGAACACTCGTCTGCCACCAACGGTTCAGGTCGTGAGACAGAGTCTTCGTGGACACCAGTCCCAAACGGTATTGTTTTCCTACGTGATCAAATACAATTGCAGTTGACATATTCTTTTATCATTTATTCAAAATAAGGGATTTCAGAAGAAACGGACGGGGCACCCTCCTGCATGATGGGCCAGCCATCTACCCAAATGATTCGATCCAAGAAAGTAAGACGGTTCAGTTCGGGATTGGAGAGCAAATACCCATGATATAAGAGCCAGTCATCCCCCCGGTCATCCGTAACAATCTCGGCATTGTGACCGGGACCAGCCACAAAGTCATTTCCTTTCAGAATGACAACCCCAGCATTATCCAACAAAGATTTACCCTGACGGTCAGAATAAGGGCCAAAGAGACTCATTGAGCGGCCTACACGAACATTATAGCTACTGGAGACGCCATTACAACACGAACCGTGTGAAAGGAAGAGATAATAAAAACTCCCTCTTTTATGAATATATGTCCCTTCTCCACCGTTCCCGGCAATCCTTCTCGCTTTCGCCCCTTCCTTCACAGACAATCCGTCATCGGACAGTTGGATGCCATATATGCCATAATGACTTCCCCAAAACAAATAATTCTTTCCATTATCTGCTATGAAGAAAGGGTCAATGCTGTTTTGAACATTGATCTCCCGGCTTCCAAACAGTTTTCCCACATCCACGAAAGGGCCTGCAGGATGATTGGCGACGGCAACCCCGATACCGCAATCCCATTCTCCTCCCCAACGGGACTTAGAATAATACAGGACATACTTCCCCCCGATATAATTAATATCAGGAGCCCAAAGACTGCCTTCAAAAGAAGTCGGCCGGGTCTGGTCATTGAATGCGGTTCCAACAAAATACCAATTGACCAGGTCTATAGACTTATATATTGGGATGTTTGGAAAGTGACTCGACTCCGTAGAATAAAGATAGAAGATACTATCTTTACGGATAACAGAAGGATCGGGAGCATCGTTACGGATAACAGGATTATCGTATTTCTTAACATAATTAATTAGGGTATCCGAAACACGGATTGTATCCGTATATATTTTCGTATTCGTGACATAGACGGTATCCACATCACGGACGATTTGCGCTACAACCAGTTTTTGTGCACAAGACGAAAGGAAGAATTCCCAAAGCAGGAAAACAAGCAATGATAGTCTCTTGGGCATTATTAAGTTATTAAGTATTGTGGGCGAACAAATCCATCGCCCTTTCCATCACCGGGGCCATATCATAATACTTGTACTCGGCCAGGCGGCCGCCGAAAATGACACGCTCTTCCCGGTCGGCCAGTTCCTTATACTGCGCATACAACCGGGAATTCCGCTCGTCATTGACCGTATAGAACGGTTCCATCCCTGGTTTCCATTCCGTGCTGAATTCCCGGGAGATTACCGTGCGCGGGTTATCATAAACGCGTTGCCCGAAACACTCGAAATGCTTATGCTCAATAATCCGCGTATATGGGACTTCCCGGTCCGTATAATTTACGACCGCATTTCCTTGATAGTTAGCAATATCCAATGTCTCCTGCTCAAACCGTACGGTCCGCCACTCCAATTGCCCGAAACGGTAATCATAGAACTCGTCGATGGCGCCGGAATAAACCACTTTTTCCGCTTGAGCCATCCAATACTCCCGGTCGGCAAAGAAATCGACTCCAGTCCTGCACTCAACGCCCGCCAGAAGGCCGTCAACCAGTTTGTTATAGCCCCCGATCGGAATCCCTTGGTATGCGTCGTTGAAATAGTTGTTGTCGAAGACCAACCGCACCGGAAGCCGCTTGATGATGAACGCCGGGAGCTCGGTACAAGGCCGCCCCCACTGCTTCTCCGTATAGCCCTTGATCAATGTCTCATAGATATCCCGGCCCACCAGTAACAACGCCTGTTCCTCGAGATTCCGCGGCTCCGTCACCCCGGCACTCCGCATCGCCTCCAATGCCTCTGACTTCTGTTCGGCAATCTTTGCTTCCGCTTCGGCAGGGGTTGTCACCCCCCACATCTGGTAGAATGTATTCATATTGAATGGAAGATTGAACAGTCTTCCCCGGTAGTTTGCGACCGGACAGTTCGTATACCGGTTGAACGGGACGATGGCATTGACAAAGTCCCAGGTCGCCTTGTTGTTCGTGTGGAAAATGTGCGCGCCATATTTATGCACATGGATCCCCTCCACGTCTTCACAATACACATTCCCACCCAACTGAGGGCGCTTGTCGATGACCAGACACCGCTTTCCTTCCCGATTGGCAAGATAGGCGAACGTCGCACCGAAAAGGCCTGAGCCGACAATCAGAAAATCGTAATTACGCATGCTTCAACTTCTTGATAACGCGTTTCAATTCCAAGAGACGAGTAGATACTACACACCCAACAAGTCCAATCGTTAGATTCCGGTGTTTCAAGCAGAATCTCGTCCACGGAGTCCAACAATAAGCAGGTTCCCTATAGCTCAGATAGTTCTTACGGTCCACATGTTCATCCAGCCTGTCGTAAAATGCACGAACATCCTGAAACGACTTCAGGCGGAAAAGGGCACGGCAAGACTTCATGATGTTGTAACTCCCTCCTTCAAGAATACTATCGGCATACGGAGTATCCCTGCGTTCAAGCCTATGATAGAAATCCAGCATCCGGGTCCCCAACAATGCATAATCACAGACATGCTTGTATGATGTCGTATGTGTCGTAGATGAGAGATTCTCATGGATCGTATATCCGCAGTCATCAGAATAGGACATCCTGGTTGCATGATAAAGATGCACATTTACAAAATCACTGTCTTCAAACAACACATCTTCCTCGAAAGGATAATCCACAGTCTCCAAAAAGGATTTCAAATAGACATAAAGAACAACTCCTGTACACCAATACGGATGCTCTTGTTGTAGGACGGTGCCGCTAAAGACATAATCATTGGGATAACCAAGTTCAAACCAACCCAACACCTTGCCTTCACGATTCCTTCTGACACCACGCATCGCGGTCATCTCAAGATTGTTCCCACTTGCCAAGTTCAAGGCGGTCAGGAGCCCAGAGTCCACTTCATCATCACTGTCCAGGAAAACGATATACTGACCATTGGCCACAGACAAGCCCCTGTTCCTTGCAGCACCCTGACGATGGTTCTGCGGTTGTAGCAATAATGACAAATTGGAATGAATGCGAGCATAGTTCTCGACAGCGCCAACCGTTCCATCCGTCGAGCAGTCATCGATAACGATGACCTCGAACTCGGTTTCCGAAACGGATAAAGCATATACGCTATCCAAGCATCGGGCAATCGTCGCCTGAGCATTATACGCCGGAATGATGACAGAAAAGCGTTTCATCACTATCGGTTGCCGTATTTGACAGTTCGATAAAACGATCTAAAAAAGTCAATGGGGAATCTCTTGCCGAACCTGCGCCAGAACTTGACATAATGGACAGGTATCCCTTTCAAGACCGATTCGTTTCCAATTATGTCGTAAAGAGGCCGGTCATTGGCAAACAGGAAACAATCAAAACCGCGTAATACATCGGAATGGAAGTCACTCTTCGGACTCTTGACAAGAAACGAGTAATAGATTCCTTTGCAAGCATGCTGAATAAAAGAGGACAACCGCTTATGCCCCATACCGATTCCGCCTTGGTTCTCAAAAGAGATGGCTGTAGTTATCATCCTTTTCAGAATCGTTATCATGTGGGAACTCCTCTTCAATTGAACCTTAGGATCCATCGTCTGACCTTCGCGACCCAACAGATACCTGTACAGGTCGATATCCCAATAGACACAGTTCTTAACATAAAGTTGTGGATAATATACCCACTCCGTATCAGTATAAGAGATACCTTCCGTCTGATGAAACTGACAGTCAATGAGAAGTCCTGTACGATAGGTAAGTGAATGATGGGCGAAGTACTCCATTCCTTCGTAATCTTGGAAACTGAAGAGATTATCGTACGGGATTGTGTATTTGCCTTTCCCCAAGATGCATCCGGTCTCATCAATTTTCGTAAAATCCGTCAAGACCAGATCAACCGGGTCCGTGGTCTGTCCCAATCTATGCAAATACTTGACAAACTGGTCCGTATCGAACCAATCATCCGCATCCAATAACTTGATAAACGCTCCTTTCGCCTCGGACAGCCCCCGATTCACACAAGAACCATAATTCCCGTTTTCCTTATCAATAACTCGAAATGTCTGAGGATACCGTCTTTCATACTGTTGGGCTATCTCAGAGGAATCATCCTTACTGCCGTCATTGACGACCAACACTTCAAACTTGGCCATCAACTCATCCTCAACAATCAAAGAATCCAGGCAACGTTTCAAGTATGCCTGCATATTATATGTCGGGATAATCAGCGTCAGTGTTTTTGTCGAAATCATTTCACTAATCTTTTCAACACCCTAATCCGGAATTGCTCAGTCGCAAAAAACAAAAAGAATGGAAATGCCGCGTATCGTTTTTCCAATTTTGATTTACTTTCGATATTCTTCACGTATCGGTCCCAGAGATGAGCCATGCGCTTTTTTGCTTCCTCATACGGCAAATACAGCATGTATACAAAAATGAAACGGGCATAAGTGGCGATGGCAACTCTGATACAGTCCGAAAGGTCTTGTGGAATTGGGTTATCTGCAACCCGATTCCAAACACTCTCATATTGTTCGAAACATTTTGCATAAGAGATGGCCCCTTTCCTTTGTTGGGTTGCAGACATGGATTGCCCCGGTCTCCCGATCAAATAGTGGTAGACCGGATAATCCAGCGTAGCATATGTCCGTCCGTAAACGAGCGGGGCCCACGTGAGAATGAAGTCATCATACATCGTTTTCTCTGCGAAAAGCGGATAGAGAGGTTTTAGGATAGCCGTCTTGTACGTTACTCCCCAAAAATTGACATTGAAATATCCCCATCGAAAGGTTCCCCACACTGAGGGGTCAATCCTTGTAATACTACTAGGACCAGGAGGCACTGGCACCGTTTCTGTTCGTCCCTCATATACCAGTTCTTTAATAAAAGGATTGAAGACAATATCCGCATCGCATCCTTTCAAATCCTCCATCAAACGGTCCAGATCCGTAAACCAGTCATCCGAATCCAGGAAACGCAGATACTTCCCCTTCGCCTCCTTCAACCCTACATTCCAGGCAGAACCATGCCCACCGTTCTCCTTATCGATTTGTCGGAATGTCGCCGGATAGCGCTTGACATACGCGCGACTCATTTCTGCAGAGTTGTCCGGAGTGCCGTCATTGACGATAATCACTTCCAAACGATTCATCAGAGACGGATTCTCCAGCACCAGCGAAGACAGGCACTTGTCTATGTACGGTTCAACCTTATAGACAGGGACAACGATGGATAACAGTTTCTCTTCCATTAAAAAAACTTACGAACGACCTTATTAATTCGATTCTTATTCCTCGCCCAATCAAAACTGAGAAATCGGCCAAGACCTAAACCCTTAATCAATTTGCCTACAATTCCTACCTTCGCCCACAGATGAGTATCCTTGTATCCTTTCATCCCTGCCATTCGCCGCCAACTTGAATAACAGGCAGAATCCACCAATTCATTTATTCTGTGATTCTCCGGATACGTTGCATAAACGACCTTTCGCATTCGGATCATCGCCATCATATCTGTAATGAACTCGGGCCGGAAAGACCGCTCAATCAATCCCATTGCACTATCAGACCGCTCATAGTATCCATATACCGGGATAGTCGTGAACCTGATACCAGCATTTGATACACACATGAAACGGGTACAGAACAGACGGTCTTCATTATAACGAATATCTTCATCAAAAGTAATTCCGGATGAGACAATCACCGACCGACGGAACAACCTTCCCCATACATACCCAAGATATCGATAGTACCTCGGGAGAAACAGCATCTCCAGCCCTTCCTCACTTGTCAATGACTCCGAAATCCGGTCGGATATGGCATACGTCCTTTCTCCTCGCTCATTTAAGATTTCATAGCCTCCCCAAACCATGTCGAACTCCCCGGAAATACAATCGACCAGATGCTGTAAACCATCCTCCATAAGAATGTCATCGGCGTCCACAAAGCAAATCCATTCCCCGGTCGCTTGGCGCAGTCCCAGATTCCTGGCGGAACTTACACCACCATTCTCCTTTTGAAAAACACGAATTCGAGAATCCTTCTCTGCCAGTTGATTATAAATCTCATGGCTTCCGTCTATACTCCCATCATCCACAAGCAAGACTTCAAAGTCCGTAAAGCTTTGCGATAGGATACGCTCCATGCAGCGAGGGAGGTAACCGGCTACATTATAAACAGGGACAATGATGGAAAGAATCGGTATCATCCCTCCCGAAATCCTAAATGCCGCTTTATCTTGGCAAGGAACCATGCATTCAATTTAGCCGCAAAAGCGAAGAAGAATTTATGCGGGACCGCGCTCCAATAGCCCGATACCTCTTTGAATGCTTTCCCAAAACAATGCCGATTGAGCAAAACCGTAACCATTCGGAACAATTCCCGATCCATCCTTGTTATCGCCCGGTCATCTCCCTCGTTTCTGTAAATAGCATAGGCATTCCTGTATCCTAACTTATTCTTCTGTATATTATCATTTGAAGACCACACTCCTGCATCGTGGACACGATAGACTCCCATGATATCAGACAGCAACGCCCCTTTTCCCTCTTTCAAGACATAGTAGAAGAAAATGTCATCCCGGAAATTCTCATACAGATGCCTCGGCATCTGATCCAAACAAGCGCAATTCCTATAAACACATGTTAAAGGCTGGTTCCACCACCTCTCAAAGTAATTATCCAACGAGTAATCCACGTACTCTGGCCTCCCTTCAGCCCATAAATCAGCATAGGTGGACTTTGTTGCCATCATTTGGTCCTGCTGATAGAAGGACAGATAATCGTGGGAACAGACTATATACTCTTCATGATTCTCCAGAAATCCAACCTGTTTCCGAAGCTTTGACGAATCCGTCCAATAGTCGTCCCCTTCGCAAAAGGCTAAAAAGGGCACATTCTCGACCCACCGCTGGATATACGGTGCTTTTGCTTTCTTCCTATAATGGTTATACTTCAGGAACAAAACCGCAAAGAAGCAATTGAGATTTGTCTTATGCCGGGTAAAAGTCAACAGATAATCATCTGTTTCCTCATTCCTCGTTACCTCATTCTCTAAATCGAAATGCTCCGAAAGGTACTGCCTGATGACCTCCTGTTCCCCGTCTGTACTGGCATCATCGACAACGATACAGACATACGGGAAATCTGTCTCCTGCATGCAGAAACCATCCATGGCATCCCTAATAAAGGAAGCATGATTATAAGTGAAACACTTGACTGCTATCTTATACACCATTAACGAGGGTTTCCAGATTGCCGGGGGCATCGTTTTACGCTTTCTTCCATAACCGGCAAATCCATTTCAGCGGCGTCAGAACAGCCACACCCACCCGATAAGTCTTGGTGGTCTTCACATGCTCGGCACCTTTCCTGTATTCTCTCCATAAGGCATCCTCCGTTCCGTCATTAACCACAATCACCTCGAAATCATCCGCGCTGGCACCGGTCGCGAAAACCGGCTCCAGCATCCGGCCCACATAGGCTTCGACATGATAGACCGGTATGATGATCGAGCGTTTCATCGCTCATTCAATCCTACCCCTTGCCCATTTCATCGATCGGAAGAAAGCATGTCCTTTACCCGATCGAATAAGAAATCCTTACTGTAATTCTTCTCCACGACCTTCGCGGCATGCTCAGTCAACCTGGTTTGTAACGGGACATTGCCCAAGGCTTCCTCAATCATGGAGACAAAACTCCGGTCATCTTTCGCCAGCAGGTAATCCACACCCGGGGTAAAGAAATCATCATATCCCCGGATACCTTTGGGCGTGGTGATGACCAGCCGATGCATCTGCATGGCCTCAAGGACCTTGATGCATGTACCCGCGCCATGATAGATCGGGATGACCACGATTTCCGCATCGGCATATTCCCGGACGATATCCGGAACATACCCCATTATCCTGACGCCCTCCATCGCGTTCCATTTCTTTTCCAGATCATCGTCCAACCCTTGACCGCAGATATGCATTTCCAGGCCCTTCCTTTTTTTCAAGAATGGATACACATGCGTCATGAAATGATCCATACCCAGATGGTTTGCATAATAGGAAAGATTTCCGACGAACAAGATATGCCCATTTTGCGCCTTATCCAAGGAAACCTCCGGGGCGGTTACCGTATTGAAAGGGAGATTAGGAAGGAAGCGGGTCCTGTAGCGAAGCGCTTGTCGATAATCGGAAAGTGCCGTTATCGCCACTTTGTCGATGAACCTCCGGAAAGCGGCCCGGGTCGCGAGCGCCTGGAGCCACAGATACACTTTATTCCGTGGGGTGCCGGCCAGTTTCACAAAGTCCATCGCCTTGTCCACGGGACTGTCATCGATATCCACGACCAGCCGGTCGGCATACTTCATCAAGCCCATGGTCAAAGCCTCACTCATATACCGGGTCACAATCCAGTCATAATGCTTCTTGCTCACGAAGGCATCCACGACCTGCTCTTTTCTGGGATCGACATGTCTCTTGCTTCCAATGCTGCAGGCAGAGAAGAGATCCAGCAACTTATGCCAACGGTCGCCTTCCTTTCTCATGGGAGGAATGTGTTGCCAATAGACGATTTGCGCATCGCATCCTAAACTGGAGTGGGACGACACCTCTGCAAAGCAGATGACGTCCACTTTCCCGCATGACGAGCAGGCCTGCAGCAAAAGATTAGTGCGTTGAGAACCGCCAGACCTCAACTCGAAAGGGTCCCCCCATCTGGGGGAAACAAACAGAATCTGTAAAATGGGTTTATCTGGAAAACCACTCATAAGCTCTTCTGCACATTGTTGAACACCACAATCACCTCGTAATCATCGACGCTCGCTTCGACATTGAAGACGGGAATGAAGACAGATATCTTTAGACTCACGCTAAAACATTTGGAATCGATTTACCTAACTTTTTAAGGAAAGACGGGACATGTAAAGAGAGCAGCCAACGGATTCTGCGTCGGAACGGCATCTGCTTGCATGAAAGGAAAGACCGCCATGTATCTTTCTCAATCTCCCGGACTGTTTTGGAAACGGTCTTGAACTGTTCCGTCCCCCGGGCGCTATCCTTCCAAAAAAGCAACCGCCTGTATAGGTCGATCAGCAGGCCAGGACGCCAAGCGGACAAATGCGAAGGGATGGTCCGGATATGGTCCTGGAAAATCCGGCATCGGCACTCGTTCCTGATTTGGAAATCGTCCGGGGTCCGGGAACTCTGCCCGGGCCACTGGACCCAATAGTACAGAACTTCTTTTACATAGACTGCACAATCGATATGGAAGAACACACGAAGGTTGGAGTCATAGTCCTGGCAGCGGCGATACTCCTTTTGAAACGGAATCGGCAAGGATGATTTCCGATACAACTTGTTCCAATTGCCCCCCCAGAGCGCAGACATGCAGGATGGGTAATTAACGATTTTATCCAACAGTGCGTCATGGTCCATTACCTCGACAACGGAACCTGACTTCTCTCCGCTGTCCGCCTTGTATTCGTTCACATACTCATAATCACAAATGGCCAACGGATACTCTTTCCCGCTCAAATTGATCGCCTCGTACAGCAATCGGATGTAGTCCCTGTGGAAATAATCATCCCCATCCGGGAAGACCAGATACTCCCCTTTTGCTTCCTCTACCCCACGGTTCCGTACCACCCACAGGCCACGGTTCTCCTGATGGATTACCCGAGCGCGGGAATCTGTCGATGCAAACTCGTCGCAGAGACGACCGGAACCATCGGTCGATCCATCATCGATCAGGAGAATCTCCAGATTCCGGTATGTCTGCGCCGCGATGGATTCCAGGCATCTGGGCAGATACTTTTCCACATTGAATACCGAAACGACGACGGTGACTAATCCTTCAGGAGTCATGGCCAGCGAGTCAGTCTTTCTCGAAACTGGATTTATCGGGCAGAATCGTCCCGAATGCCTCCAACAGCACTTGCCGGCTTACTTCCGGATCCACATACTCCTCCGATTCATTCAGGCAGACCTGAGGTACACTTTGGTTCACGATAAGATCCCTCGCACAACCCAACGTCTTCGGACTGATGCCGATAAACTGTCCCAACGACCTCTCATGGGCGGGGAAGAACCGTCCTTTCGCCTGTTGCCAGGCACAGATAAGCCAAAGGGAAACCTGGATATCGGAACGGAACTTGGACATGCAAGTCGCATGGAGCGGACCGGGCCATCGCTCCCAGATCTCCTCCATGACCGACTTGAGAATCGGATGAGCCAAATGGCCATATGGATGGACCGGAATCGTCTTGTTGGCCAGATAACACAGGAGATTCTGCCGACACCTCTTCCATCCCAATGCAGCGATGTCGAACCATTTGTTCCGATGCTGCCAGATGGACTGGCGAAAGTTGAAACTGTGGAGCAACAGGCAATAATCATTGAACAGTGCCCGCGACCAGTTGCTCAGGCAGATATACCTGAAATACCGCAAATCCGCAATCATCACGGGCTCCTTACCGCGAAAGTAGAATTCCGGAGCTATCGGTTGGAGCAGGAAGATATCGTCATCCCAGTTGACGAAATGTTCCGATAGACCGGGGATGCGATGGATGTTCAAATTGATCGTCCTTGCATTGAACGTAGGCAGATACGGCTTGGGTATGAAATCCTTGTGATTCACCAGATTCAGCTTGGGATGATTATTATCCAACCAGTCCGGTTTCTGCCCGCAAGTGACAAAGTGAATCTGACGCACCCAGGGAGCGAACCGTTCAACTGAACGGAACCAATAACGGAGCATTTCGCCATCCCCATCGTATCTACAGCTTGCATTGGAATTAGACTCGGTCACGTCGACGTTCATCTCCTTCCGATAAGATTGCATCTCTTTCAGCCAAGCCGGATCACTGCCATCGACCCAAGAGATGACAAAATCAATGTCCAACGGCACTTCTTTCCTCATTCTAACCAATCAACCGGGTACGGATCCGGGGCATCAAAAAGAAGAACAACCGCCCCATCTTCTTATGCAAGGAACTACCCGGATAAACCTTGTTCCACTGACGCCAGACATAGAGTCCATTGCTGAAAGCAAAACAATCATACCCCCGCTTACCGTACAGAGAAGGAAGCCATGTATAATTCCGCTGCAGCCGCTCCCAACAATAAACGCGGAACCATCCCCATTCAGACGGATCAAGCACTGCTTCCATAAACCGCATCAGATGCTTATGAATTGATACGCAGTCATATGAGGAGCGAACTGTGATAGAGTTTACGATGGAGCCGGGACGACCGCTACGATACACGTAAACCGCCTCCGGCATCAGATGAACCACTTCTGCGATGCACGCGATAACCGTCCCGAAAAACGCGTCCTCATGCAACAGCCCGAGGGGGAAATACAACCATTTGTTGTCCGCCAGTGAACGCTTCCAGACCAACCGCGAAACAGCCCATGGGCGCAAACCCATATCGCGTATCACCTCCTTTCCACACACAACCTTTTCGGAATCAAAGTGATAATCCTGATGATTCTTCGTTGTATCCTCATAGTTCCACACTATCGGAAACATCAGGACATCCGCACCCGGCCTCTCCTCCAACAACGCCAAGACTCTCCCTACGCCATCCTCCACCAGCCAGTCATCGCTGTCCACAAACCAAATAAACTCACCCTTTGCTATAGAAAAGCCCTTCGTGCGTGCCGCAGATAAACCTTGGTTTTCTTGCTCGATGATTGAAATGTTCGGCCTGTCGGCATACCGCCGGACTACATCCATCGACCCATCCTCCGTCCCGTCATTGACCACAATCACCTCGAAATCATCGGCGCTGGCATCGGTCGCGAAAACCGACTCCAGCGTCTTGCCCACATAAGCCTCGACGTTATAGACAGGGATGATGATCGAAAGCTTCATCCCCTACACCGTATCCATGAAGCTCTTCTGCACCTTGTTGAACACCACGATGCCCAACACCAGGAGGATGCACATAAACACGAAACTATAGATAAGCCATCTCCAACCCACGAATTCGCCGGCACCCAGGAAGCCGTACTTGAAGGTTTCGATGACGGGGGTGACGGGATTCAGGCACATCAGGAAATGAACGGAAATACCCAGCCAGCGCATGCTGTTGGTCTGGCTGAGCGGATACACAATCGGGGTCGCGTACATCCAGAGCGACACGACAAAGGAGAAGAGTACCTGGAGGTCGCGGTATTTGGTGGTCATCGAGGAAATGATGGTGCCGAAGCCGAGGGCAAGGCCGGCCATCATCACGATGAGGAGCGGGAGAAGCAGGGCGTACCAGGTCAGATGCGCCTGACAGGTCGGGTCCACGATGACATACACGATGTACACGACGACGAAGAACCCGAACTGGATTCCGAGCCGGAGGAGATTGCTGATGATATCCGCGATGGGCATCACCAGTCTCGGGAAGTAAACCTTGCCGAAAATGCCGGAATTGCTCACGAAGGTATTGGATGTTTTCCCCAGACAGGAGGAGAAATAGGACCACATCGCCGTACCGGCCAGGTAGAACAACGGCCTGGGTACTCCGTCCGTCGGGATTCCCGCGATGCCGCCGAACACGATCATGTACATGATGACCGTCAGGGCCGGCTGGATCACAAACCACACGGGTCCCAGAATGGTCTGTTTGTACTGGGTGATGATATTGCGCTTGACAAACAGGGAACACAGGTCCCGGTAGGACCATAACTCCTTGAAATCCACCGAAAACAGATTATCCTTCGGTTTAATGACAATGTCCCACTTTTCTTCTGCCATATTCTCTAACGTGATCTTTTATGCTTGAACAGGATGTTTCTTATCGTTCCCCAGAAATACCGCCAGTCGGTCCGGAAGGGATGCTCATGATAGGCTTCGATATACCGTTTCTCGGACGCCTGGACTTCCTCCAGGGTCTCGGGGGTTTTTTCGTCGTAGTAGAAAGGAGGCAGCAGGCCCGGCTTCACGGTAATCCGCAGCTTCTGCATCTCCGGGGTGTACATGTTGAAATACTGGCGGCTGAGAGGACGTACACCCACGAGTTTCATCTGCCTCTTGAAAAGGTTGATCACCATGGGCACTTCATCCAGCCAGGATTTCCGGAGCAAACGCCCCCAGGAGTTCACCCGGTAGTCGTTTGCGAACTTCCCGCCCTTCTGGAGGCCCTCATACTCCAGCATGTACGGCTGGAGATACTCGGAATAGGAATACATCGTCCGGAACTTGTACACGCCGATGATGTTCCCCTTGTAGCCCACGCGCGGGAGCTTCACCAGAATCCCCGTACTGGGATCGTCATCCCAGATGGGTTCCTTGATTTTCTTGCCCATGAGGCAGTATTCTCCGCCGCTGAAACTCTCGTCGATGACCTCGAATCCCGCCCTGTACATCCGGCCAAGCAGTTCCACGCGGCTATAGGTCCGGTTCGTTCCCTTTGTCACCCACATATAGAACCAGCGGGTCATCCCCAGCTTCGCACAAACGCGATGCCAGACATAGTGCGAAGCATACACCATCTTCCCCAAAAAGCCCGGCAAGGCCTGCAGGATGACGCGCCGCTTAAGGGCCGACGTCCGCGCGTGGCAGCAGAAATACCCCTCGTCCACGAGCACATCGCTCGCCTTGTTCAGGAAAGTGTTCAGGTGCCGGATCTTGTTCAACGCCCGCTTGTTAATGATGAGCTCCGGATGCTTCCCGCGCAGGGAATCGAGCACATTCGCATCGTCGGTATCGAAAAGGTATGTGCTGGGGGAAAAATACGGGGCCTGCTCGTCCAGCCATTTCGAGTACTCGGCAGAAGACATATGCAGGCAGGCATTGTGGATCCGCTGCAGGTCCACGTTCCCTGCAATCTGATTCTCAAGTTTGGCCCCCCGCGAAACGCCTACTTCGGAGTAGTTCTTCGGAATGAACTGCTCCTCATGCTGGAGACGGACCCAGGGGTTGCGGCGGAAATGGAATATTCTCATTCAATGTATGGCTTCGCCATTGCTCAGCCTATTGAAAAAGAGAGCAACGCATTGATTATAAGACCCTTACGAATCTATTACCGGCCCGGCTCCAAGGTCCCCCCTGTGAGACGGTTGCAACGACGATACGCGATGGAAACCTCCTTACACATGCGTGCGCGCGTACGCGTTACAAAAAAGCGACCCAAGATGGTCACGTTCGTGAACACACCAGGAAGGGTCGCCGAAAATGTTGTACTCTAACCCAACGCCCCCTCGATCGGGACGTTGTTCCGGATCCTCCTGTTTCTTTTCAACTTGGCCGGGCGCAATGAGCCCCCGGCCAAGTCAAAAATCAGCAAATCCGCACCGGATGGATTACTCCTTGATGGAGGTGATCATCGTGCAGCGGCTGAGCTCCTTCATGTTGTAGAACATGTAGTCCACACCGCCCTTGTAGTCCATCACGAGCTGCTCCGGGTTCACACCGAACTCGTTGACCATGACATTGTACACGGCCTTCGCACGGTTCTCGGACAGCATGAGGTTGTGGGCCGGAGTGGCCGTCTGCTTGTCGGCGTAACCGCAGATGAGGTACTTGGTGTTCGGAGTGCTCTTGATCAGGTCAGACACAGCGTGGATGTTGATGAGCTCCTTCTTGGAGATATCCCAGCGGTCGATGATGAAGTTGATGTGGAACCAGACCTCGGGAACCTCGCGGATGATCTGGGGATCCGGAGCGGGAACAACCTCCTTGATAATCTTCTCCACGGTCTCCTTGTCGTACTGGTACACGCTGGTACGCTCGGCGAGACGCCACTTGCTGTACTCCTTGCCGATGTTCCAGGCCAGGCCGGCGGTGACGCCGAAGATGCCGTCCAGCTTGTGGTTCAGCAGCCAGTGGTTCCGGGTGGGCTCGTCCAGATAGGACTCACCATCGAAATCGTCACCGACGAGGGCGCCGCGGACGTTCAGCATGAGGCGGAGCTGCTCGGTGAGACGGAAGGTGTTGATGAGACCGGTGTTGAAGCTCGCGCTCGGAATGTTGCCGGACTTGCAGAAGCCGTAGATCAGACCACCACCGGCATAGGCATCCAGGTTGTAGAAACGATCCGGCTTGTAACCGCCGAAGATGGTGGTGATGTCGGCATGGGCCAGGGCGAAGACATCCAGGTAGCTGCCGGACTGCACGGCAAGATGCTCGGAATCATACTTGGAGTCGGCCTTGGTGTAATACTGGATGTTCTTGTCATCACGGAAATTGGCATTGGCATCACGGTAATTATTGGAATGTCCGGGAGTAGTCTGGTACAGACCCTTGAACTTGCTCCAGTTGGCGCCGAGACCGACACCGAAACTCGGGGAAATCCACTTGGTCAGGTACAGGTCGATGGTCGGGAAGGTGAACATCTCGGGGACCTTCTTGGCGACCTTCCAGTCGTTGTCGCCGTAGTACATCTGGGTACCGATACCGGCATCCAGCTGCCAGTTGTGCCAGAAACCGTTGGTGAACACGGAGTTCTTCTCCAGGACGGTGGTCGTGACGATGCGGCCGTTCGCGGTAGGGGTTTCCTCCACCACCGTGATGGTGTTCTCGTCCTCGGTACGGGTGACCTTGGTCTCCTGGGCGAAAGCCGGCGCCATCAGGGCGACCGCAGCAATCAGAACAAATAATTTCTTCATATCGATAGAATTAAAACTTCACAAATGTGCATTCTCAGCAGGCAAAAATACACAACTTTTTTCGATGATGCAAGTTTTTATGCAGATAGTCCTCTTATTTTGCCGATTCCCACCTGCCGCAGACCGACAGAAGGGCACCTCGGCAAACAGGAAACATGCACCCATCGGCTCCGGAAAGAGTCCGGGGCGGATGGATGCATGTCATGTCGATGGTATGAACCACTAATTCGCCTTCAGCTCGTTCACCTTCAGTTCTTCGTCGTGCAGCGGAGCCGTACCGAGGTCCTTGTGGTCGTTCACGAATTCGTAAATCCGGTTGCCCACACCGTCATTGGTGATGTCCTGCGTCTTGACCAGCGCCGAACTCGTCTTGTTCGCGTTGTACCATGTCCAGGATATCTCCGTCACTTTATAGGTACCCTTCGGCAGGTACTTGAGCTTGGAGATGTTCCAGGCGTTGCTTCCAATCGTGGTCTTTTCGGAGTCCTCCGTGCCGAGCACGACGACATACTGCGTGGGACGATTCAGGTCGGAGCCCTGGAATTCCACCTTGTATATCGCATTCTCGCGCGGCTTCAGGCCGGCGCGCCGGATCTCCATCACACCGTACTCGAAACCAAGCGTCAAGGCGAGATACTTCGTGTAGAACGCCGTCTGCGGGGTAACCTTGTAGATCGGCTGGTCCGCATCGCGGGACGCGCGGTAACGGCGGATGCCATCAGAGGCAGCCTTCTGCTGTGTGCCCAAGTTATACCGGCTATCATTGACCTGATAGTCCTCCCACCATTCCAACGTGGCGCCCGGAAGGGAATAGCCACCCAGGTCCATGTTGTTCACGTTCGGGAAGTTGATGTAGGTTGTGCCCTCGCCGTCCGCATAGATATCATCCGCGCCCGTGCCGGCTATGTTGTCATAGAAGCCCAGAGAGCTGCTCGTCCCCGTGAAGGTCAACGTGGTCTTCGCGTCAGTAGTCCCCTGAGCAAGGAAGACACCGCCTCCCCAGGCGCTGGCCTGGTTCCCACGGATATAACCTGTGCTGGAGGTCATCTTGTACGTGAGCTTCGCACCGCTGGCGAGATACACGCCACCACCATTACGGGCCTTGTTGTTCTCAATACTACCGCTATTGAGCGTGATCTCAGATCCGGTATTCCCATAGAAGGCGCCACCATCATTTGATGTTGCCGTATTGTTATCGATGGTTCCGTTCGTAATCGTCACCTTGGCATTTTTGTTCAGATAAAAGGCACCACCATACTTCTTAGCCGTGTTACGGAGGATCTTAGTATTTTCGAGGGTGACGTTCGCACCGGTCGCCATGATCGCAACCGCACCGCCGTTACCCGCTGTGGCAACACAATCCGTGATGTTCTTCTTGATCGTCACGGTGCCGCCCTTCGTATAAATGGCGCCGCCATGACCCGTGGTCGCAGTACAACTCTTGATGCCGCTGCCGCCCGTGATACTGATGGAACCACCGGAAGTATAGATGGCGCCGCCATTCTGGGCCGTACAGTTCTCGATGCTGCCGCCGGTGATGTTGACAACCGCTCCGGTATCGTCAATCCATACGGCGCCGCCATCCTGCTTCACCAACTTATAATCGGTACTGTTGATGCTGCTGTTGTGGATCTTGCCGCCGCTCATCGTGAAAGTGCAAGCCTGGGAGCCACCCTTCGCCATGATGAACTGCGCTTGAATATCCGTACTGGCACCGGAAATCGTGGCCTTCGCATAGCCGATCTTTCCACCGTGCGTGCTGTTATTCGAGCCACCGCCCACGGAACCGGCCATGAGCTTTCCTCCGGACATGGTGAAGGTACAGGTACCTCCGTCGCCGTTCCCGAAACCATGACCACCGTCACCACCGACGCCACCGCCGATGGATGAACCATAAGGAATGGTGACACCATTCTGTGAGCCAGAGATACTCTTTGCCTTCACATCAGCACTACCGGAAATCTTTATGACAGCATTGCCGCCGTCTCCCATGGCACTGCCTCCACCGCCGATGGCAACGCCGCCGACACTTTGCGCATAGACGGTACCGCCGGAAATAGTAACGGTGGTCTCCTTGCACTTCTTTTCGAACGAACTTCCACCCCCGATGGCAGCTGCGGGGACGAACTTATTGCCTTGACCGACAGGGTAATCCCTGACGATACCGTGGTTGTAGGCATATACTTCTCCACCCGAGATCGTCACACTGGCCTGCCCGCCATAATCGGTCCATCCGATGCCGCCGCCGATAGCCGTGCCGGTCGATGAGGTCACGGCCGTCACACTGCCGCCGGTAATCGTAACAAGGCCATATCCGTTTCCGCCGCCTCCGATAGCCGAACAAACGTCAGTGGGTTCAGCACCGGCGTAAATGGTACCACCCGTTATCTTGATACCGCGGGAGTCTTGATACCAGGGATTATCGCTGCCGCCTATGACTGCATCGTAAAAATTGTAGGTAGTCTCGTGACCGAAATAAGACGCTCCATTCGTCTTTCCGGGAGTGATATTGCCGACTACGAGCGTACCCGACTTGGATCCAGTGGAAGCCGCACTATGGAAAACGCATTGGGCTGTGGTGAAATCGTACTCAAAATTGGACGGTATGTCTCCCGAGAATTTCTTGTAGCCAACCTTATTGCCGTCCTTGTCCGTAAACGCTTTGTCGATGTTGATCCACCTGGAGCAATAGAAAACATTGCCGAACCGGTTGTCGCCCACCATATACAGATTAAGGGTCGCACCATCAGACTGGGGATAGAAAGCGAGACCGCCCGTCATCCTGTCCGGACTCTGATCCTGGTACGTGGACCAGACATTATCGATACAGACAGTATACCTTACATTACAGGCTATGATTATCCTGTAACCCGAGGAGGGATGGCCTTGAGCCGTAGCCCGGGTCTTCCAGTTGTTCAAGACGGTCGCAACATTCGCACTGCTTTGATTGACAATCGCGACAGTACCGCCGCTGGGTTTCGTCACCGGCTTTGTGGCATGCGTCAAATGGGTGGGATTGCCGTCAAAGGTGGTACCGTTAGGTACCATGACAATATACTGGAGTTTGTCGGAAGAACTACCGCCATTCGTTGTATACACCCATGTCTTGGAACTTGAATTCCAAGTGTATCCGATTGATTTGTCGGGCAAAAGAATCACGTCACCCAGGGCCACGTTCCAGAAAACACAGTTGTTGTAGTTCGTCCCAGTGGGCGCCTGCGCGGCAACTCTCATCCCCCCCCCCGCCAGACAAAGCAGGGCAATCATCGCAAATGCCGTAATCTTTATTCTCATCGTTCGTATGATTATCATCCGTAAAGACTCGTTCACACAGGCCCGTCTAGTCAACATAGTGGCTAATCGGCCATCCATAGGTACTTCCCATCTCCGCCTTCTTGGAGGCGTCGAAACCTTGGACCAGCAGGGTCATCTGCAGGTGGTCGATGTCCGGAATCGTGGACGGAGGGGCAGGGGACGTAAACTTGGTGAACAAGGTAACCGAGGTGTTGGGCGCCATCTTGTGCTTATAGTAGTAGAAACCATCGCTGTCGTAAACCCAATCGGTATTGACTCCCTCAAAGTTGGAATCACCCGCGATGTTGTCAACCTCATAAGGATAGATGATGGTACCGTCTGCCTTCACCCAGTTCGCGATGATGGCCACGCGGACATAGACCGGATCGCCGTATTTCGTATTGGTGACCTTGGCATTGGTCTTCACCTTACCGCTGACCTGGTCGGTGATTTCCACATCCACCAACTCACCCTGCTTCACGGAATTCACACTGATGGTGATGATCTTGCCGGCATAGCCGCTCCAGTCCTTCAGCTTGTTGTCGATGGGATTGCCGCTTCCGTCCGTGGTATTGGTCAGGACCACGGTAAGGGGATGGATACGTTCCTTGACCTTGATCTCAAGGGTGGCGCCGGTAGCAAGGACCTGGGGAATCATCATGAAGGTACGGGAGCCATCCGAGGAAGCATCCAGGGAGGCGCCGGTCACGGTATGCTGGGTAGGATCCTGGGAGGCATCGGTGCTCTTCAATTCCTTATTGAAAGACTGGACATAGTCCTTCGTCGTCCCGCTGGTCGTCCAGGTGAAGTTCAGTTTGTCCCCGTATGTCGTCGCATTCCCGTGCACGGTCGCACCCTCGGTCAGGGTCGCCGTCGCGCTGCCGGCACCATAGAAACCTTTCAGGGCAATGGTCTCGATGGTACAGTCGTCGATGTTGCCGCGGGTGAAGCGGACAGCCACCAGGGCGTGGTTGAACTGGATATCCGCATAACGCTTGCCGTCTGAGGCCTTGACTCGGTCATTCTCATTCTGCGGGTCCATCGCGAACAGGATGTCCGGCTGGTTCATCGCATCGGAGTAATTACCGCTTGCATCGGCTCCGGCAGGAGCGGGAAGCGAATAATTGAAAGACAGGCTCGCTCCGTTATGCCAGTTGATGTTGGTCAGACCCGTGACTCCGGTAGGGGCATACGAACAGAACGTAATGTCGGAGCCGTCGGACGGCCAGTGATACAAACCATCCACGAGCTCCCAATCACCGCTCGTCTGGTAACGGACAGTGACGTTGGCCATGGAAAGGCCGGTCTCGTCGACATACGTAGCACCATCCTTGTAAACCGAGGTCGGGAAACTGCCCAGGCGGGTGCCGATGTTCGCGTTCGTGATCGCGGCACCGCGGGTTTCCAGCTCGAACTCATCCATGTCGCTGATGAAAGCGTTCACTACCACGGAATCCCCGTTGTCCAGAATGGCAGGCACCGAGAACAACAGCTCCTGGGGCGATGCCTCTTCGGCAGAGCGGGTCTGAGAAGATTCATTGACCCGAACAAGAATCACATCGCGGTCGTCGGACGTGGAAACCTTCTTGTCGCGCTGGCAGGAGGCGATGCACCCAAGTGCAATGACACCTATAATAATATAATTAAGTTTCATAAGGCAGAGGCTATTTAAAGTCCGGTTCAAAATAATCGTCGCCGTCGGTAGACTGCACGGGTTCGAAATCGTACACGCCCACCGTCAACGCATCTGAATGAATGGAATTGATAAGCAACGCCTGTTCGAATTCCACGTCGACCGGCGTCAACCTCGCTTGTTCATAATGCCTTCTCATTATAAGAATCTGTATTACCCGGGTGCCCCTCCCCGGTCTTAAACTGTTGTTGCCGTGAGGCTTGCGACAACGTTTTTACTATTATATTTCTCTTTTAATCGGCCATGTTACACAATAAACCAACTGCAAAAATAGTCAAAAGGGGGCAAATAACAAAATTTTTAGAACTTTTTTATACATTATTTCAATCTAAAATCCCCCCCTCCTTCCGGTAACCTTGCTTCCGCGAGGCCATAAAACGACAATCCCTGCCCGCGAAGGCCATCTTTCAGGCCTTGGCGAACAGGGATCGTGCTGAAATAATCCCGGAAACCTACTTCTCCAATTCCCTTGCTACCGCTCCCGCAATCGCGTCGCCGCGGAGGTTTCCTGCGACGGTCTTGCCGTCGGGCCCGAGGAGGACGACATAAGGGACGGTGTCGAACTCGAACTGTTCGGCGATCTGGTCTTCCACGTCCACGATGTGGGGGAACTTGATGCCCCATTCCGCGATCGCGTCCATGGAATCGCTGATTTCGTCATTGTAGGTGACGCCGAGCACGGACAGGCCTTTCCCGGCATACTGCTGGTAAACAGCCTGGACATTCGCGGCTTCCGCCTGCGCTTCTTCGGACCAGGAGGCCCAGAAGAAGACCAGGGTGTACTTCCCCTTCCCTACCTGGTCTCTCCAGAGGGTGTAGGTCAATACGACCTTGCCGGATTTGTTCACGGTGAGGTAGGCGTTCTTGAAGCCGCCGGCGGGCGGCGGATCCTGCGCCTTCAGGGAAGTGCCGGCAAGCAGGCCGGCGGCGGCGAACAACGCCGCCGCAAGCATTTTCACGGTGTGTCTCATAGCTAGTCCTCCTTCGGTACGCCGGCCAGGCCCGCGACCGGGCCTTCCACCTGGTTGTTGATCGGTCCGATGCCGGGATCGACGAATTCAAGATTTGCCGGCGCCGTTTCGACGGCTCCGTTCACCGGCTCGGCCGTGACAGCCGAGCTGGCCCCATTGATGGGAACCCACTGCTCATTGTTGGACCGCGGCGGGCGCGGGACGATGATGACTTTGGATGGATTTTCTTTCTTGATGTCCATAGCTTTATCGTGTTGGTTTACTTTTTTCGGAGGAATACGTTGATGGCCGTGATGGCCTTGCTGATGTCCGAGTCGTCGGCGTACAGGCGCATATCGTGGACCAGGATCCAGCCGGGCTTGTCTTCGCTGGATTGCGCGTCCCGCGCTTTGATGTGGCTGTCGATGCTGGAGGTCATCGTCGAGCAGCAGTCGTATGCGCGGATGATCTTCATCGACAAGGCGTTATCCCCGATTTTCTGGAAGAGGGAGGACATTTTCAGGAGTTCCAGCGCATCGTGCGGGAAGAGGATGGAGACATCGGCGTCCACGATGCCCAGGTGGTATTTCACGGTCTCCGCGGTAAGACTGTCCAGATGATCCAGGTTTTCCACGAGGGCGGCGTTCTTTTCCAGATAGCTGGCGGACTCGAGCTCCTGGTCCAGATACTCTTTCAGGAAGGAGACATCTTCCCGGTTGTTCACCAGTTCCGTCCGCACCAGTTCCAGCGCCTTCCGCACTTCATTGCGGTCGTGGGCCCTGTCGATCATCCCCTGCACCGCGAACGTGATCACGATGCCCAGGACGACCGCCAGCAGCTCGCTGAAGAAACTCTGGACCGACTCTCTCATCCGGAAGACGCAATAAACTCCCCAAAGATAGTGATTTTCGCATTAAAAAATGTAACTTTGCAAGTTTTTAAGAAGAAGGTTAGTCAGTATATGCAAGACATCAGGAATATCGCCATCATCGCCCACGTCGACCACGGCAAGACCACGCTCGTGGACCGGATGATCTACCAGGCCAATCTCGTGCGCCGGCCCGAGGACCTGGGGAACCTCATCCTGGACAGCAACGACCTGGAGCGCGAACGCGGCATCACCATTCTCGCGAAGAATGTATCCGTCACGTACAAAGGCGTCAAAATCAATATCATCGACAC
>JAFYYM010000059.1 GCA_017557535.1 Bacteroidales bacterium
AATCTGTCTGTATGAGAGCCCCTCTCTTACATACAAATCAATCGCTTTCTCAAAGTAAAGATCTCGTGTCTTGGTTTGATACTGAAACATTGTGACTCGTGTGGTTTGCGAGTCAACTTTTTTCAGGGAAAGACACATGGCGCATCCGGCGGCATTTCTCCGGCCGCGAGCCAGCACTGACTGCGAGCCCGCACCGACCAATGGCGCGTTCAGCACCTTATTGAAGCTTACCTCTAAGAATCAGAACCTTTTTCCGGAAACGATGGATAAGAAGGTAAGGCCGAGGACCTTGACATCGAACCATACGCTGCGGTTGCGGAGATAGTAGAGGTCGAGGTCAAGCCTGGTCAGCATCTTCTCGATGGTGTCCGTGTAACCGTTGTAGAGTGTGGCGTAACTGGTGACCCCGGGACGGATCTGGTAAAGGAACCTGTACCTTGGGTCGAGAGACATTATCTGGTCGATGTAGAACTTCCTTTCAGGACGATGCCCGATAAAGGACATATCCCCCTTGAACACATTGTAAAGCTGGGGAAGCTCGTCAAGGTGGTGGTTCCTCAGAAACCGCCCGACCTTTGTGAGACGGTCGTCGTCATCACCTTGGTACAGCGACGGGCCGCTTTGAGCCTCCGCGTCAATTTTCATCGAGCGTAACTTATAGATAGTGAATGGCTTCCCATCCCGTCCTATCCTCTCTTGCTTGAATATGACCGATCCTCCATCCTCCATTTTGATCGCTGCGGCGCATATTGCCAACAGGGGAGAGAAGACCAATAGCAGCACGCCGGAGAGGCCGATGTCGAAAGCCCTCTTCATGGCTAGACCGGCTATGGACATGCCGTCGTTGTGGTGAACCTCGCCTTCCTCTTGGGTCAGGTCATTTTTTTTTTGACTCGGTTTGTAGTCCCTCGGGAAAAGAATCGCGTCTACTCCGCCAACCTTCCAGTGGAGAGTCTCAATGCTGCTGGTCTCTCTACAGTAATACACCGGTTTGTCAGCTATCACCCTTCCCGCGACAGCAGGATCGTCAGAGACGAATCCCGAGACAATGTAGTAGCCTTCTTCCTCCACCTCATCACACAGCTTCACGGCTCCGGGTGTCGTTCCGGCGATGAGGACATTCTTTCGGACGGATTTTTTCCGGACTTCCTCGTCTGATGAAGGGGATAGTATCTGGGCCGCAATCCTGATGAATAAAAGGATAAGTGCGGTTAAGATGAAATCAGTGGACACGGCAAGCACCCCGAAGGCGGAGGAAGGCAGCTTCACGAAACCGGTCACAAGGATCAGTATAAGGACGATTTCCTTGATCAGGATGGCCAGGATGGCGTTTCCGGTCGAACGAAGTGTGGAATACCGTCTCACGATCTTCCAGGAGCCGGTGGCGAGAAATCCTATCAATGAGCCCGCCAAAGAGCCTGCCTCCCACTTCATCACTGTCCATGTGAATCCCGGCATCGGCTCAGAAAGCCAACGGACCAGGAGGATGGCGAAGATGGACGCTATGAGAGACAGGATACAGTCTTGGATAAGTATCCAGCGTGGTCCGGTGTATTTGCTTTTGTCTCTCATGATTCAAAATGTAAAATTACATATTATTTTTATTTTTTCATCTTTTTATAAATCGCTATATTTGAATTCTAGATTGTTTGGAGAAACTCTCGGATGTCTGCAGGTGAGAACAAATTGATCAAGAGAAGGCTTGCGGGAGCCTGGATATCAAGTGTGATCAGCATCACTCTGGTGCTTTTCCTTGTTGGTGTGGCCAGCCTTCTGCTGGTCAATGCAAAGAGCGTCTCTGACTATTTCAAAGAGAACGTCCAGGTCTCCGTGCTCATGAAGCAGGATGTCTCTGAAGACGATGCCATGGATTTCGCCTCATCGCTGGATTCCCGTCCTTATATCAAGGGAACCAGATTCGTCTCGAAAGCTGAGGGCACCAGGGAGATGGCCGACATGCTCGGGGAGGATTTCCTCAATGTGTTCGAGACAGCTCCTATCCCGATTTCCATCGATGTCAACTTGAAGGCCGGATATGTCAGTCCGGACAGCCTCGAGGTGGTGAAAAAAGAGATCGCCGGCTCTCCTTTGGTTGAGGAGGTGGTGTACCAGCAGTCTCTCGTGGATAAACTCAACACCAATCTGGCGAAAATATCCCTCGTCCTCGGTGTGTTCGTGGCGCTGTTGCTCTTCATCTCGTTTGTCCTTATCAACAACACGGTGAGACTCAATGTGTTCTCAAAGCGTTTCACTATCCACACAATGAAGCTGGTCGGGGCCACGAAGTCTTTCATCAGGGGGCCTTTCCTCGGGCAGTCCGTTTTCCAGGGACTCTTCTCAGCCTTGCTCGCCATCCTGATGCTTCTCGGCGGCTTGTTCATTGTCCGGAGGGAGTTCTCGCAGCTTTTCGAGGTGTTCAGCCTTGACCTGTTACTGGTCGTGTTGGGGATTGTCGTGGTATCCGGAGTTGTGATTTGCCTTGTCAGCACGTATTTTGTTGTCGGCAAGCTGGTCTCACTGCCGAAGGATGACCTTTATTATTGATAATTGTAAGAATATGGCAGATAACACAAAGATGGCTATCACCAAGAAGGGGCTGAAATGGATTCTGATGGGGTTCCTTGTCATGGTGGCCGGTTTTATCCTCATGATGGGTGGCGGAGTCAAGGATCCGCAGGTGTTCAACTGGGCGATGTTTGATTTCCGTAGGCTCGTGGCTGCTCCCGTGGTCATTCTTTGCGGAGTGGTGATCGTGATAATAGCGATCATGAAACGTCCGGCCAAGGAAGAGGATAGCAAGAAGTGAGATGAGTTGGCTGCAAGCTCTTTTGTTGGGAATAGTCCAGGGACTCACCGAGTTCCTGCCTGTCAGCTCCAGTGGTCACCTGATGATTGTCAAGGAGCTCTTGGGCGTGGATGGGGAAGGTTTCCTCGATTTCACGGTCACTGTCCATCTGGCCACCGTTCTCAGCACATTGGTGGTGTTCTGGAAACCTATCTGCAAGCTTTTCGCTGGTTTCTTCAAATTTAAGTACAATGACGAGACCGACTATATTTTCAAGATATTGGTCTCGATGATTCCTGTCGCGCTCGTCGGTTTCCTTTTCAAGGACCAAGTCGAGGCGCTTTTCGGAGATAGCTTGACCACTGTCGCCGTCTGCCTTCTCGTCACAGCCGCCTTGCTGTTTTTGTCTGATATTTTCGGTTCCCGCTCCAGCGCCGAAACAGCCGGAGCCTCTTCCGGAACCAGAAAATATCGTAATGGAATAAGTTTCTGGCAATCATTCGTGGTTGGCATCGGCCAGGCCTTCGCCGTGGCTCCAGGCCTCTCCCGTTCAGGAACGACCATCGCCACCGGTCTTCTCTGCGGTGTGAAACGTGAGGTGATGGCCCAGTTCTCTTTCCTCATGGTGCTTATTCCAATCATCGGTGAGCAAGCCCTGGATGTGCTGAAGGCAGCCACTGGTCATGCGGAGCTTGGTGGTGGCCTCAGTCCTGTCTGCCTGGTTGTGGGCTTTCTCGCCGCCTTCTTCGCCGGGCTATTCGCCTGCAAAGCCATGGTGGCTCTTGTAAAGCGCGCCAAACTAGGCTGGTTCGCTCTATATTGCCTGATTGTCGCCGTTCTGATACTTATCTTCGCATAAGATGGAAGGGAGAAGCCTGGTATACTTCGTGTCGGATGTCCACCTCGGCCTCGATGTGGCTGATCCGGCAGGTAGGGAAGCCAGGTTCGTGCGTTTCCTGGAGTCAATTCCCAAGAACCGCGCGCTGGCCCTGTATATGCTCGGGGATATCTGGGATTTCTGGTATGAGTACAGGGATTTGGTCCCGAAAGGGTACGTGAGGGTGTTCTCGGCTCTTCAGAGTTTGATGGACGCCGGCGTGAAGGTGTTTTTCTTCCCTGGCAACCACGATATCTGGTGTTACAGCTATTTCCAGGAACTTGGTATCGAGATCCTCCAGCAGCCATATGTTGTGGAATATGGTGGCAAGGTGTTCTGCCTTGGTCATGGCGATGGGCTTGGTCCTGGGGATATTGGTTACAAGCTGATGCGGTGGTTATTCCATAACAGGACCTGTCAGAGATTGTTCAGTTCCCTGATTCATCCGACACTGGCTTTCAAGATAGGGAAAGGATGGTCAAAGGGAAGCCGTCTCGCCAGAAATGAGGAATATCATTTCAAAGGGGAGTATGAGCCTCTGTATAAGTTCGCTTTGAAATATTCCAGAAACACGAAGGTGGACTATTTCATATTCGGACATTTCCACACCAAGGTGGACATACTACTCCCTACCGGGGCGAGGCTCATGGTGCTGAGGGACTGGGTGAATAATCAGTCCTCGAATTTTATAGTTTTTGACTTGATTTCCGGGTGCTTGGGCATCTCCCAGAATATTGAGTAGTACAGGGCGTCAAACTCGCCCATTCTCCACTTCTCAACCAGATACTCTGTCATCTTGTCGTCGCCTTTCGCGTCGTAAGCGCTCTTGAGGTCATTTCCGAATATCTTCGCGACCCCTTGCCAGAAACCTGCGGTGATGCCGCTCTTATAGTCTTTGATGATCTTGTAGGACGAGCGTCCGATTTCTCTGTCTATCAGCTTGATCAGCAGGCGTCCCTGGGAGATGCTCATGCTCTTGAGCGGTTGTTCATAGGCCTCGAACAACTCTTTTTGCATCTGGCTGATGTATTTCTCCTTCTTCCTACGCCTCAAGCTGTTTTGGGCGATGTGGTTGTCAACCTGGTAAGTCAGATCCTTGGCTAGCAGGGCATAAGGGTATACCTTATTAAAATTATAAACGAGCCTGTAATAACTCTTAAGGTCGCTCTTGCCTCGGCGCCCGCGTGGGAATATCCAGATGGGATTGATGCTGTCGTAGTAGACCGTGTCTCCTTTCTCCACCCTGTAGCCCATGTAGGTGGCGCCGGACCTTCTTACCGGAAGGGAAGGCTCTGTCTCCTGCTGCGCGACAACGGATGTTGTCGCCAGCAGTCCCACCGCGAGCGAAATCAGGTAAAGGAAAACCTTGGTCTTGTCCATCTCTGCACAACCTTTCAAATCCGGAAATTTCCCGAAAAATTCGTGCCATAATCTTGGCCTCTCGCGGGCTATGTCGAAAATGGGGGATAATAATTTTCTTATAGAAGCATAAATGATTGATAATGACTTATTTCTTTGTATAAATCCATGGTCGAAAAAGTTAAAAAATTTTTCAAATAGTGTTTGAAATCCATTATTTTTTGCTAAATTTGCAGTCCCAAAAACCAGGGATTATTAGGTTAAGCCGCTGATAATCAATGATTTGGAAAGTTTGAATATTTATTTAAAGTAATACGGCAATGTTACAACCAAAGAAAACCAAGTTCAGAAGGGAACAGAAGAACGTGATGAAGGGTATGGCCCAGAGGGGCAATCAGCTCGCGTTCGGTTCCTTCGGTCTCAAGACCCTCGAGAATTGCTGGATCACCGCGCAGCAGATTGAGTCTGCCCGTCAGGCTATCTCCCGCCGCATGAACCGTGAAGGCCAGATATGGATCAGGATCTTCCCTGTCAAGCCTTTCACCAAGAAGCCTCTCGATACCCGTATGGGTAAGGGTAAGGGCGATCCTCAGGGATTCGTCGCTCCTGTGACTCCCGGCCGCATCCTCTTCGAGGCTGACGGCGTCTCTCTCGCCACCGCGAAGGAGGCCATGCGCCTGGCGTCCCACAAGCTCCCTATAGCGACCAAGTTTGTTGTCCGCAGGGATTATGTTGAATAATTAAATGGAGGAGATTAGGATATGAAAACATCTGAAGTACGTGAGATGTCCATAGCGGATCTCAAGGACCGCATCCAGGTCGAGAAGAACAGGCTTGACACAATGAGGCTCAACCACGCTGTCTCTCCATTGGAGAACACATCGGAATTCAAGAAAGTCAGAAAGGATATAGCTCGCATGATCACTATCCTCGCTGAAAAAGAAAAAGACCAGAAATAATTAAGTCATGGAAAGAAATCTTCGTAAGGAAAGAATCGGCGTAGTGGTCAGCAACAAGATGGACAAGACCATCGTTGTCAGGGTCGAGACCAGGAAGAAGCATCCTCTCTACGGAAAATTCATCAAGCAGTCGACCAAGTTCGTCGCCCAGGATGACAAGAACGAGTGCGACGAGGGCGATACCGTGCGTATCATGGAGACCCGTCCTTTGAGCGCGACCAAGAGGTGGAGATTAGTTGAAATCGTTGAAAAAGTCAAATAGTTATGATACAGCAGGAAACACGTTTACAGGTTGCCGACAACAGTGGAGCCAAGGAAGTCCTTTGCATCCGCGTGCTTGGCGGTACGCATCATAGGTATGCGACAGTGGGCGACCAGATCGTGGTTGCGATCAAGAGCGCCATCCCTAGCGGCGACGCCAAGAAGGGTACGGTCTCCAAGGCCGTTGTCGTCCGCACCAAGAAGGAAATCCGCAGGCCGGACGGTTCATACATCCGTTTCGACGATAACGCTTGCGTTCTTTTGAACAACGCCGGCGAGCTTCGCGGCACCCGTATTTTCGGCCCCGTGGCCAGGGAGCTCCGCGAGAATTACATGAAGATTGTCTCACTGGCACCTGAGGTCCTTTAATACAGTCAAGCATCATGAAAAAGTTACATATAAAGAAAGGTGACACAGTGTATGTCAACGCCGGCAACGACAAAGGCAAGACCGGAAAGGTCCTGACCGTCATCCCCGCCAAGGATCGCGTGATCGTGGAGGGTGTCAATGTCGTCAGCAAGCACACCAAGCCCAATGCGGCTCATCCGCAGGGTGGTATCATCAAGCAGGAGGCGGGAGTTCACATCTCCAATCTTCAGCTCATCGACCCGTCCACCAACAAGCCCACGAGAGTAGGTTACAAGTTCGTTGACGGCAAGAAGGTACGTTACGCAAAGAAATCAGGAGAGGAGATCAAGTAATTATGGCGAAGAAAGCAGCAAAACCCGTGGAAGTTCAGGAACTTCCCAAGGATTATGTCCCTTCCCTCAAGAAGGCCTACAAAGAGGAGATTGTCGACAAGCTCATGAAGCGCTTCTCCTACACCACTGTCATGCAGGTTCCCAAGCTCGTGAAGATCACGATCAATGAGGGAGTCGGCGACGCCACATCCGACAAGAAGCTTGTCGAGGAGGCCGCTGAGGAGCTCTCCAAGATCGTCGGTCAGAAGGCTATCCTTACCTATTCCAGGAAGGACGTCTCCAATTTCCGTCTCCGTAAGGGCATGCCTATCGGTGTGAAAGTCACTCTGCGTGATGTCAAGATGTACGAGTTCCTCGAGAGGCTCGTCCGCATCTCCCTCCCTCGTATCAGGGATTTCAACGGTATCGCCGAGAAGATGGACGGAAGGGGCAACTACACCCTCGGTCTCAAGGAGCAGATCATCTTCCCCGAGGTCGACATCGACAAGAACCCCCGTATCCATGGTATGGAGATCACATTCGTCACCACGGCCAAGTCCGATGAGGAGGCTCACGCCCTTCTCGCCGAGTTCGGTCTTCCTTTCAAGAAACATAACAATTAAGGAATATGGCAAAGGAATCAATGAAAGCCCGCGAGGTTAAGCGCGCGAAGATGGTAGCCAAATATGCCGAGAAAAGGCAGGCTCTCAAGGAAGCCGGAGATTGGGCCGCTCTCGATAAGCTCCCCAAGAACTCCTCTCCCGTGCGTCTGCACAACCGTTGCTCTCTCACCGGCCGTCCCAAAGGCTATATGAGGAAGTTCGGTCTCAGCAGGATCCAGTTCCGCGAGATGGCCAGCAACGGTCTCATCCCGGGTGTCAAGAAAGCTAGCTGGTAGACTTTACAACTACTTATTATATTAACAATCGGATATCGGGCGCTCCCTTCGGGGACGTCGATCTAAAAACAAAAGAAAAATGACTGATCCAATTGCAGATTATCTAACAAGGATCCGCAACGCCTACCTGGCGGGAAAGAAGGTCGTGGAGATCCCTTCGTCGAAGATGAAGGTCGCCATCACCAAGATCCTTTGTGAGAAGGGCTACATCCTCAGCTACAAGGTGGTTGACGGAGCTCCCTACAACACTATCAAGATCGCTTTGAAGTATCACCCTCAGACCAAGATGGCCGCCATCAAGAAGATCCAGCGCGTGTCCACTCCCGGTATGCGTGTTTACGCTGACGTGGAGAACATGCCTAGGGTTCTCAATGGTTTGGGCATCGCCGTCCTTTCGACATCGAAGGGAGTCATCACCGACAAAGAGGCCAAGGACCTGAATGTCGGCGGTGAGGTTGTCTGCTATGTTTATTAATATTAAAAGGAAAGAATAATGTCAAGAATTGGTAAATTGCCTGTAAGCCTTCCGGACAAGGTGAGCGTTGAGCTTCTCCCTGGCAACGTTTTGAAGGTTAAAGGCCCCCACGGCGAGCTTTGCCAGAAGGTCGATCCCGACATCAAGGTCACCGTTGAGGACAATCAAATCAAGTTCGAGCGCCCTACGGATCAGCCTAGGCACCGCTCCATGCACGGTCTTTACCGCGCACTCGTTCATAACATGGTGGAAGGCGTGTCCAATGGCTTCGAGAAGAAGCAGGAACTGGTTGGCGTCGGTTACCGCGTGGCTGCTGAGGGTCAGCTCCTGACCTTCTCACTCGGTTATTCCCATGAGATCCAGCTTATGCTCGCCCCTGAGGTGACCGCTGAGGTCCCCGCTGTTAAGAAGGGTGAGAATCCTGTCTTGATCCTCAGAAGCAACGACAAGCAGCTTCTCGGTCAGGTCGCGGCCAAGATCCGCTCTCTCCGTAAGCCTGAGCCTTATAAGGGTAAGGGTATCAAGTTCGTTGGTGAGCAGCTCCGCCGCAAGGCCGGTAAGACAGCCGCCGCTAAATAATCTTAGGAGGACACAGATATGGCATTGAATAAAATTGAAAGAAGAAGAAGGATCCATTACCGCATTCGCAAGCATGTTAATGGAACCGCTGAGAGGCCTAGGCTGGTTGTCTTCAGAAGCAACAAGCAGATCTATGCCCAGGTTATTGATGACGAGAAGGGCGTGACCCTCGCAGCCGCCGCTTCAAACGACAAGGTTCTCGCCGCTGAGTGCAAGGGCAAGACCGGCATCGAGGCCGCCGCTATCGTCGGTAAGGCTATCGCCGAGCGCGCCAAGGAGAAGGGGATCGATAAGGTCTCTTTCGACCGCGGGGGATATCTCTATCACGGTAGGGTCAAGAGTTTGGCCGACGGAGCCCGTGAAGGTGGACTTATTTTCTAATTGAAGAAGACTATGGCAAATACAAATGTTAAAAGAGTAAAGACCTCTGATCTTGAACTTAAGGACAGATTGGTCGCCATCCAGAGAGTGACTAAGGTCACTAAGGGTGGTCGTCACTTCCGCTTTGCCGCTATTGTGGTTGTGGGTGACGAGAACGGCGTTGTTGGTTATGGTCTTGGGAAAGCCAATGAGGTTACCGCCGCCATCGCCAAGGGCGTTGAGGACGCGAAGAAGAACCTCGTCAGGATTCCGGTTATCAACACTACCATTCCTCACGAGCAGGTCGCCAAGTTCGGTGGCGCCGAGGTTTTCATGAAGCCTGCGGCTCCCGGTACTGGTGTCAAGGCCGGTGGTGCTATGCGCGCCGTGTTCGAGTCTGCTGGTATCCAGAATGTTCTCGCGAAGAGCAAGGGTTCTTCCAACCCTCACAACCTGGTCAAAGCTACCGTCACCGCTCTCACCGAGATGAGGGACGCTTACACAGTGGCTGGCCTCCGCGGAATCCCTATGAGCAAAGTTTTTAACGGATAGGAGACACGGTTATGGCAAAACTTAAGATAACTCAGGTTAAGAGCAAGAACGGAACCACCCAGAGGCAGAAGGATAACCTTCGCTCCCTCGGTATCCGCAGGATCGGCCACACTGTCGAGGTCGAGAAGAATCCGGTGACAGAAGGCCAGCTCGCCAAGATCCGTCACCTTGTTGTTGTTGAAGAAGTGAAATAAGGAGGAAAGGCGATGAAACTATCAGAATTGAAACCCGCAAAGGGCGCTACTCATAGCACAAAGCGCATTGGCCGTGGCGAAGGTTCCGGAAAGGGCGGTACAGCTACCCGTGGAACCAAGGGTGCCCAGGCCCGCGCCGGATACGAGCACAAGATCGGCTTCGAGGGTGGCCAGATGCCCCTTCAGAGGCGCCTTCCCAAGTTCGGATTCAGGAACCCCACCAGAGTCGAGTACAAGGCGGTCAACGTTTCCGCTCTCCAGGCTCTCTCCGAGACTCTCGGCCAGACCGAGATTGGTCTCGATGACATCAAGTTCGCCGGACTGGCGGACGCCAAGGAGCTTGTGAAGGTTCTCGGTAATGGTGAAATCACCTCCGCCCTCACTGTGACCGCTGACGCTTTCTCAGAGTCTGCCAAGTCTAAGATTGAGGCTGCTGGTGGTAAGGCTATCGTGATCGGCTAGTAATCGCTAGTAATTAAGGAAAGATGAAGAAGTTTATTGAAACAATAAAGAACATCTTCAAGATCGAGGAGCTTCGCACGAGGCTTGGCTACACGTTCCTTCTCATCCTCATCTACAGGTTGGGTTGCTTTATCGTGCTGCCTGGCATCGACACTACCATGTTGGCCAAGCTTCAGAGCACCAGCCAGCAGGGCCTCGTCGGTCTGTTGAACATGTTCTCCGGAGGAGCCTTCGGTAACGCCTCGGTCTTCGCGCTGGGTGTGATGCCGTACATCTCCGCTTCCATCGTGATCCAGCTTCTCGGCATGTTCGTCCCTTACTTCAGGAAACTCCAGATGGAGGGTGAGAGCGGCCGCAGGAAGATGAATCAGATCACAAGATACCTGACCATCCTTATCCTCTGCATCCAGGGTCCGGCTTACATCGCCTCGATCCACAGCCAGATCCCTGGCGCCGCGTTCATCGCGGAGACGCAGCTCGGATGGAGCAGGTTTGCCTACAACCTTGTCGCTACCATCATCCTCATGGCGGGATCCATGTTCGTCATGTGGCTTGGTGAGAGGATCACTGACAGGGGTATCGGTAACGGTATTTCCCTCCTCATCATGATCGGTATCGTGGCCCGTCTGCCTTACGCTCTCGTGGCTGAGTTCGGTACTAAGTTCGCCACCACCGCTGGTGGCGGTCCTATCGCCCTCATCGTCGAGCTGATCATCTGGTTCCTCGTGATCGTAGCCACCATCGCTCTTGTCCAGGCTGTCAGGAAGGTTCCTGTGCAGTATGCCAAGAGAGTCATCGGCAACAGGCAGTACGGCGGTGTCCGCCAGTACATCCCCCTGAAGATCAACGCGGCAGGTGTTATGCCGATCATCTTCGCCCAGGCTTTGATGCTGTTCCCTCTGTTGTTCTCACGTTTCGACGCGACCAGAGGTATCGCCGCTAGCCTGAGTAACTACACCGGATTCTGGTACAACCTCATATTCGGTCTTCTCGTCGTGATATTCACCTACTTCTACACCGCCGTCACCGTCAACCCGACCATGATGGCAGAGGACATGAAGAAAAATGGCGGATTCATCCCCGGAGTCAAGCCTGGAAAGGCCACGGTCAATTACCTTGATGACATCATGTCAAAGGTGACCCTCCCTGGATCAATATTCCTCGCCATTATCGCTATCCTTCCGGCTTTCGCCAGGATCGCGGGTGTGAACGACTCTTTCGCGAGCTTCTATGGAGGAACCTCTTTGCTCATCCTTGTGGGTGTCGTCCTCGACACTCTCCAGCAGGTTGAGAGCTACCTCCTGATGCGTCACTATGACGGTCTGATGAAGACCGGGCGTCTTTCCGGCCGTTCCGGAATGTAATATTTGATAATTTGAAGGTTAAGATGGTCAAGCCCAAGACAGAAGAAGAGATCGAGCTGTTGCGCGAGAATGCCATTATCGTCTCGAAGACGTTGGCGGAAGTCGGCAAGTGGGTCGCCCCTGGTGTGACAACCGCGAGGTTGAATGAGGTGGCCGAGACTTTTATCCGCGATAACGGCGCCGTTCCCAGCTTCCTTGGTTTCGAGGGCTTCCCCGCAGCCACCTGCATGTCGGTAAATGATGTTGTCGTCCACGGTTTTCCGTCGGATTATGTCCTCAAAGAGGGAGACATCGTCAGCGCTGATATCGGTACGCTGTACAAGGGCTACAACGGTGACTCGGCGTACACCTTCCCTGTCGGGGAGGTGGACGCTGCCACCCGTAAGCTTCTTGATGTCACAAAGGCTTCGCTCTACAAGGGCATTGAGGCCGCTGTGGCGGGGGCGAGGACCGGCGATATAGGACACGCGGTGCAGTCGTACGCTGAATCATTCGGTTTCTCAGTTGTCCGTGAGCTTGAGGGCCACGGGCTTGGGAAGGAGATGCACGAGGCCCCAGGCGTTCCGAATTTCGGACGTAAGGGCCACGGTGCCAGGCTTCCCGAGGGACTGGTGATTTGCATCGAGCCGATGATCAACGCGGGCGGTAGGGGTGTCTACCTTGCCAGGAATGGCTGGGCGGTTCACACCTCCGACCATAAGAAGTCGGCGCATTTCGAGCTTACGGTTGTTGTCCGTCGCGGACATGCCGAGCAACTGTCAACCTTCGATTATATAGAAAGTACTGATAAGTAAAATTTTAAAGTGTTTTTTCAATGTCCAAACAAGTAGCTATAGAACAAGACGGAAAAGTTATCGAGACTCTTCCCAACGCGATGTTCAAGGTAGAGCTCGAAAATGGCCACGTCCTTCTTTGCAACATCTCTGGGAAGATGAGAATGAATTTCATCCATATCCTCCTTGGAGACAAGGTGCGGGTTGAAATTTCACCTTATGATTTGACTAAAGGAAGAATATCTTTCAGGTACAAATAAAAACAACTCACGATATGAAAGTCAAAACATCCATCAAGAAGCGCAGCGATGATTGCAAGATCGTCAGACGCAAAGGCCGTCTCTATGTCATCTGCAAGAAGAACCCCAAGTTCAAGATGCGCCAGGGATAACAGCTTTTTGTAAAACAA
>JAFYYM010000060.1 GCA_017557535.1 Bacteroidales bacterium
CCGCAGTTGTCTGTAAAAAGAACCAGACGGCGCGCCTTTTCAACCTCCCGGCGGAAACTCTGGAGCATTTCGGGAGCAATCGCAATGTCTTTGGCTGCATCCAGTTTCGAGCGAAGTTCCTGGTCGTCCACCTCTTCCAGGACACCGAAGTCAATGAAATTGCCCTCCATCGAAAGCTGTACGGCCATCCGCAAGGGATCATCAGCATCCGCCACCTGTCGCTGCATGTAGGGCAACAGATTCAGCATGAGGCTGTTGAAATGCCGTTTGATCGCCGTGAAGTCCTTGGCCGGTCCGAAGTGCTCACGGCGCAAGGCAATCATCTTTTCCGAAATCTGTGGGGTACTGAGACCATCACAATGGGCGATAATGTTCCTGACACCTCGCTGATACTCCGCAATCTCATCGGCGGAAGCCGTTGCGGGGTATTTGTTTAAGTTTCTTCTGATCTGGCAGTCTTTACAGTATTCGTTGATGACCATGGGCGCTCTTCTTTGTTTAGACCTTTGGCAGAAACGCGCAAATCTTATCTTCTCTGATGACCTTTGGCGCGGCTTTTCCGGCCAGTATCAGCACTTTCTTCCCGTTTCGGTAGATGTGAAGCTGTCGCGAGCGGACAACGGCGGTCAGCTCCGGATCCTCCAGGACGGCTGTCCATAGAGAATGATAGACTCCCTCTTTTTCAAAGAGTTTCCTCTGAAGATGGGAGCACATATTTGAGGTTTCGATCGGTTCCATGTCCATTTTTGTAGGTGTGAAGATAGGCATATTTCTGCGTGTCTCCAAAGATTTGGAACGACATGCTTGCTGGGGAAAAGCAAGGTTATCTATCCAAGGGGTTAGCACGCGTTCTTTCGTATCTTTCTCTAAATCAATGAGTTTGATTAAGGTGTGTGCTGACCTACCCTCAAAATCGGAGGGTTCAGCACGCCCCCGTGCTGACCCCCAGCGAAAGGATAACCAAACCCCTTGGTGCATTCTGGTGCGACAACGGTGCGACAAAAATGCACAAAAAAGGGCTTCCGGATGCCAGGGAGCCACTTTGGGGCGGAGGAGGACGAGATTCCGCGGCGCTGCGCTTGCGGCATCTCTTGCCGCCCGCGGGGGTCCGGGCAACCTTTTGATTCACAGCCGTCGGGCCTGACGGCCCTCTTGGCTGTTTCCGTGTACGTCGTCCGGTGAGCAAGCTCCCCGTCCGCCGCACACGAAAACAGCCAACTGCAAACGCAGCCGGCTGTGAATCAAAGTGTTGCGGAGAGGACGAGATTATGACCTAAATACACATGCTCTATCATTTCCACTCATAATTAATCGGTTAATCAATCTGTTATCTGTCAGATTATTTCACTGAAATACTTTGAAAATCCAAATAATGGGGCTATTTTTGGGGCTATAATTGGAAGGTTATGCTAATAAAGCACAGTATTTCTTTCGGCCTCAAGACGAGCAAGACCCCTGCGGATGAAATATGCGGAGGTGATCGGGAGTATCCTGTCCGAATGCGAATCACCTATTGCGGCATCCGAGTGGATGTCCCCCTTGGGATATCCATACATTGTGACCAATGGGACTCGGAGAACGGGTTGGCGAAGAAGGATGCGCTCAACCGGCACGGCCAAACCGGGTCGGTCATCAATGCTACTCTTGCTGAGTATCAGAATTATGTCGAGGATCTCTTTAAAGGCTATGAGATAGAGAAGACCATCCCTTCCGGAGAGATGTTTAAGGAGGCACTTCGTAAAACGGTCAAAGAGAAGACGGTCAATCTTGTCAAGAAGCGCAGCAAAGCCGTCGAGTTCTCCGTTGCGTATAAGACCTTCACCCGGGAAAACGGGGTCAAGAATGCCTGGACGCCTCAGACCTATGAAAAGTTTGACGCGCTATGGAATGACCTGCAGGCCTTCAACAAGAATCTACGCTTTGAGGATCTTACTGAGGAAGGCCTGACGCAATTCGTCATCTATCTTCGTGATACAAAGAAAATCAAGAAAAAGAAAGCTACAGGTGACGAGGAGGATGAAACCGGCCTCAAAAATTCCACCATCGGAAAGAAACTCGACTTTCTCAAATGGTTCTTGAATTGGGCGACGGACAAGGGATATAACACCTTGATGGATTACAAGGGTTTCAAGCCGAAGCTTAAAACAACCAAGAACCCTGTTGTCTTCCTCACGGAGGATGAAATAAAGCAGTTGTGCAATTATAAGATCCCTGAGGAGAAGAAGCATCTCGTGAAGGTTCGTGATGTATTTGTATTCTGCTGCTATTCCAGCCTTCGCTATTCCGATGTCGAGAACCTGAAAAAGACCGATGTCAAGGATTCGTTCATCAGCGTTACTACGGTCAAAACGGCCGATACCCTCCGGATCGAGTACAATAAAGTCTCGAAAAGGGTCCTGGATAAGTACAAGGATGTCCCCCTTCCTGGAAATAAGGCTCTCCCGGTCATCTCTAATCAAAAGATGAACGTGGAGCTGAAGGAACTCTGTAAGTTAGCGGGCATCAATGAACCGATTCGCAGAACCTACTATAAGGGGAATGAGCGCCGTGATGTCACTTCGCCAAAATATGAATTAGTTAGCACCCATACGGGCCGCCGTTCCTTCATCTGCAACGCTCTAGCTCATGGGACACCTGTCAATGTCGTGATGCAATGGACCGGTCACGCAGACTACAAATCCATGAAGCCTTATGTTGATGTCGCAGACACCATCCGCGTTCAGGAGATGGAGAAGTTCGATACGGATGACATCCTTATCACGGACGATATCATTATTTAGTTTTTCCCAGAAGCGACATAAGCGACACATCCGACACGATTTCCACTGTACTTGTCATGGTGATGCTTTCGTGTCGGATAGATTTGTCACTCAACAGTCATTGGACCACGGAACATACCATTTGCACGGTAATCTGGAGCATATAGGGATTCCACTGTAACTACGGGGGCAGAGAAGGTCCCTGCCTGAGTCACAAAGAACGATTCTTCCCACCTTGAGTTTTCCTCCGGGCAGACATCAAGCCACCAGCAGGTGCGATCGGAACGGATATCCCGGTAGCATTGGACTAGCCTCGTCCAGAGACCATCAATTCGGATAGGGTTAATTGAGACTCTTGCCGGCCCGGAGTGTTGTTCTACAGGAAGGAAGCACGCTTCTCGGAACGCATCGACCCGCACAAAGGAGCGATTCTCTGCACTCCAAAGTTCGTAACTAGCGATAAGATGATCACCCACCCGGAGTGTGTCTCCGGGCTGTATCTCTGTCCGTCTGTCATCTTTTTCCAAGAAGAATCTACGGGTTACCTTCATTCCATTTCCGGAAGCTTGAATGTCCTCGAATGGAACAGCTACAGAGGCCATAAGGGATACGATTTGACGGTCTAGCAAGCTATCAGGGGCGGCTAATAATGTCTGCAGGGCTTCCACATAAGCAGGATCGTCAGTCCAGGACTGGGTCTCGTTCTGAAGCATCAGCCAGAGTTTGATTCCATCTGAAATCGGTCCACCCAGAAGGGTAGAAAGCAGGGTATGTGCATATACCTCCGAGGAGAGTAATCCACGGAATGGCAATACTGCATTCGGATAATACAATGCACCAGACGGATGGCGAACAGCATACTGTTCGAGAGAAGCGATATCGTTTAAGATAGACCGTTCGAAACGGGAGGCCGTAAATAGCTGCTCTCCCCAGGCCTGGCCTAGGGCAATACCGTCGTCAGAAGCCGTCAAATTCTGGAGTGTTCGGACTCTCCGGGCTTTATCCAGAATCCAACCATTAGCATAGTCGTATCGTCCAGGTGTCAGATAGGCTCGTGCAAACCGACGGAATTCCCTAAGCCGGAAGCGTCGAATAGCCTTCTCTTCAATATCGTCCAGATTCAGGGGTACAGAAGCCCACATCGCCCGGATATCCATATACTGCTCGTCTGATAGCCCGCCACACCACATTGGCATCCAGTTTCCGAACTGACTGCAGTCCAGATAATGAACGGTAGCTTCCATGTCTGGAATAGGGATTCCACGGTCCCGAAGCACAGCAAAACGCTCCAAAATAGTGGCGGTTACTATTGGCGAAGAGTCCATCCCATCTGTCCAAGCAAATCCTCCATCCGTGCTGCGGAGCGCTAGAAGTGGGGCTAAAGTGCCGGTTGTATCTCGCCCCAACACTGCACGCGCATAAAAGTCAGCTGAGAGAGACAACGCGTCTGGCTCTTCCGGGGATGTCCATTGTTCAAGTCCCGATTCCACTAATTCTCGAAGGGTACGGACATTAACCTCTGCCAGCTCGCCAGGGATGTTGACGAACGCCTGAAGCAGCGAATCAATGGCTTCCGTTCCGGCAAGTGCCGAATGCGTTTCAGTGAGTAGCTGGGCGGCTTGATAAACAGGAATGGTAAAACGAATAGCATCGCTAAAGTTAGGACTTTCAAATACCAGCCGAAGATCAAGTGGTTGTCCGTCAGAATTAGGCGCGGCCACGGAGAAAACAGCTGATGCTGTTCCTCCTGCCGGGATGATCAGGTCGGCAACCGATATTGGCTGACGGTTGTCGCCCGCTTCTGCCTGAAGATACAAACGTCCGGATACAGGTTCTTCAGAAACGCTGGTTACTGCTGTGGACAGTTCATACTCGTCATTTTCATACAAATACCTGGGAGGCGTTACGGAAATCCGTACAGGAACCGTCACGACAAAATCTCGTTGAATGGAGGCGTTTCGCAGAGAACGATCATGTGCATAGACATTTACGTGATAGGTGGAAACTTTGTCGGAAGCGCGGAAGGAAACATCGACCTTCCCATCCTTGTCAGGATAAAGGAAAGGTTCGAAGGCCAAGGCCTCGGAGAATACAGCCCTATAGTCCTCATCCGAGACATCTGGCATTGTTTCTTCTTCGACGGGGTCCGATGCAAATACAGGTGCTGAATAACCATATATTTGCGGAGAGGAGATCCGGCTTGATGCGCTCCGGACTCGGATGCCTGCAACCATACCCGACAATAAATCTTCAATTGATCGCCGGGAAGAGCCGTACCCTACAACTACGGTTTCTTCCAGCATCTGGTAATCTTCTTCCAGGACCACATACATACCAGAAGCGGCAGATACCACGGTGGAAACATAACCTATACTGGAAACCTGCAAGCGAGTTCCTGCCGGGACATCCAGGGAGAAACGCCCGTCCAAATCAGTGATCGTTCCTTGTTCTGTCCCTTCAACAATGACAGCGGTCCCAATAATCGGCTCACCTTGCGGATCAACAACAATACCAAAGACTGGCCCATTCCCAGTAATCAGATATTTGGATTTCTCTCCGGTAATGTTGCCCACTAATGACATATACAAAGTCTTTTGGAGAGAAGGTAATGGCGTTGTCACGGCCTCCCATCTGTTCGGAACCATTGCATCAAGACTCTTATCAAATACCGCCACAGAAGCTTCGACGTCGGCTTCGGTCTGCAAAGAAAGCGTACAAGGCGCTCCTGGCATCGTCTGGTCCACAAAACGGGAGAAAGAAAGAGGAAGATCCAAAGAGTGTCGGATACGATGGTAGATTGCTTCATGAACAATTTGTTCTGCATCTCGGAAATAAAACACCTCCAGCCGGACTGCATCTGGATAGTTACCCTTATAGGGGAAAACGAGTTCCGTCACGGAACCATCTTCGCCTTGGTTTCCATCAAGGTGTACGGACCTTGACTCCAGTATTATTCCTTTCGGGTCAAACAGAGTTGCTACTGCCCAAAGAGGTCCGTTCCCGGCTCCAATTATGGCCCGTATTGTCTCGCCGTATTCAATTTGTGTTTCACCAGAAAGAAAAACGCTTCGGACGGGGGTGTCAACAACAGATTGATTTGTCCACTTCATTACGGACAGAAGATCCCGCGCTTGGGATTCCCCAACCGCGACGGTACCTTGAAGGAAGTATAAGCCATCTGGGCAAGCCGACATATCCAGATCAAGCGTTTCCCCTGTTATCCCCTCTTGGATCATATTCCCATTTGCATCAAGCAAACGGTATGAGATTGGCAATTGAACAGGTTGTCTTCCGTTTTTTACCGTCCAGACAAAATGCCCCAAAGATTCGGTCAAGAGCGCCTCGCCTTTCCCTGAATGATGAAGAGAGAAATCCCCATCAGCCGCATTTCTCAACTTAGCTGCAACAGATAGGAATGAACTAACCGTGAAACGGTGCTCAAACTGACGGGTTTCTCCTGTTGCATCCACAGCGCGGATGTCTAGTTTATATTCTCCCTGCTCCTTCAAATGGAGTGGTATTCGGAAAGAACCCTCCAGGTCAACGGGAACGGAGCCTTTCCAGATTTCCGTGCTATTGCGGGTCACGGTCCCTTCCAAAGATACGCCGTCTACCGGATGACCGGAGTAGCTCGCTACCTTGCCGCGAACTTCAATATCTGTATCGGGAAGGAATGGGTCATTCTGTGGATCGAAGGATAGTTCAAATGTCGGTAGGACGAAGTCATCGACTCTGAACTCAGAATGGGTGACGTTCGTCTTGCGGTAATATACATATATTCCGAAAAGCCCATTTCTTTCTTCGGCGGGGATAGGCCATTCCCAGGCTACGGAGCCGAAGGAATTAGTTTTCAGATCAATATCAGCAAGAGTTTTTCCTTCCGCATTAAAAATATGGACCCTTATATCTTCCCCTTCTTCAAGAGTGTTCACATGATCGTTCAAATCGCCCTTGAAAAACACTGCCTTTGCCTTAAGTGTGTCTCCAGGTCGGTAGGCACCCCGATCTTTGAATACGCGACCGTGTATGGTAGCCGGCGGAACATCTATATGTTCATCTCTCTGATACACGGGGACGAAAGAACTCCGCCGTTCACCAATTCGTGCTTCAACAGAGAGGATTTTATTGCTGATTTGTCTCTGGAAATCAGCAGGTAGAATCGTGAATCCATTCAGAGGGATTTCCCTCTCAATTATCTTCTTCCCGTTTTTGGGGCGATATAGGCGAAGCGTAGCCGACGAGAGTGGTTCTCCTGTTTGGTAATCGGCCACGTAGACAGCTAAATCACCGCCTTGTTGGCGGACAGCCAGTGAAAGAGTGTGTTTCTCATATCTTGTCCTGCCCCCGTATTTTTCTGAGTAGACGTAGTAAGAACCATCAGGAAGTACAGGGACCGGTGCAATTACTGTATCCAAGACATAAAACCGTCCGTCGCGATTTCTGAAAGAGAATGTCCGACGGTTTTCGTCGGAGTGGAACACGACCGTCCCACGTCCAAAGTTTCTTCCGATAAGGATTATGGAATCGTTCCGGAATTTGATGGATAGGGTTGACCTTTTTAGGGTATTCTTGATTTGGTTAACAGACAAATCCATCCGTCGATGAATCCGTTTCTCGGCCATTACTGCTTTTTCGAATGCCTCGGTATCTTCAAATAAGGTTTTGAAATCGTCTTCTGTTGCCGTCTTATCTTTCTGAAGACTTGATAGCCTTTCTTCCAAAACCACTTTTTCAGGCAAGAAGCGGAAAGGGTCTCCATTATACTCAGCATAGAGTTCCTGCATTGCAGATAAACGGTCTTCTGCCCGTCTGGCTGTCAGGTAAGACAAGTAGGGGCGGGCGGGATATCGATCTCCAATCAGACTGGATAGAAGACGATATTCTTCTGAATCCGGAATCAGAGTAGGTTGCCGGGTCAATCGATCCCACAGGACCCATTCGAAATCGTTGGCGATATCGTTCTCTTCCTTGGTTTGAAGGAATGGAACCTTTCGATCTTGCAGGGATGGATGGTTTCCGGCCAGCAATTCTCTTTGATGGGCTTGGGCATATTCCCAATCCTTGGATAGCCAGCGGTATGTGAGAAGGGGTTCTCCATAGGATTCCACGACTTCCAACAATGCAGCACTTAGGGAATCGGTCGACTTCCAGTTTAAGCGGGAGTAGATTCGTTCCTCATTCCGGCAGGCATCCATGAGGTCATCGGGGTACCGGCGCTCTAAAGCTATCTCTCGAATTTCATGAAGCTTCTCAATCTGATCGCGTGGCCTATCTTTTCTAGCTATCCGTTGATATTCCCGCCACTCCTTCTTTAATTCCCTGGCCGGAAGATTCGGGACAAAAAGGAGTAGAAGCAAAATGGTAAGTATCTTCTTCATATCCACTTGACAAGCTTATGATAACAGGTCCAAATACAAATATAGATAAAACACCGCTATTTGCTTTATCTTCATTTCAAAAGAGTTGGCATAGGTTGGCATTTTAGGGTGTTTTGTCGGCTCCGGGCTTGCCCGGAAATTGCCGACAATTTAGTGTCCGGGGTAACTCAATACCCCCTGATGTATAAGCACCGGGGAGAGGTGCCACGAGAATCAGCAAGCTAAGGGTGGCAGATGGTGAAAAAAATAGCTACTTTTCCATCAGTCCCTTTTCGATTTCTTCAGGTGAAGGAAGGGCGTTTTTCAAATCTTCCGGTAGTTGCTGGCGGACGACCTCGTATTCGGAGATCCCCATCGGGCGATTGATCGTTGACAAGGCATATCGAGCCAAGACGGTGTTCTTCTCCTTGCAGATAAGCAGGCCGATAGCGGGCTTCTCTACCTCCGTGTTGAGAAGGTCGTCCACCATTGCGACATATCCGGCCAGCTGTCCCAGATCAGGGAAATCGAACTCCGTAACCTTGACCTCGATAACGCAATATCGGTGTAGCGGGATGATGTAGAAGAGCAAGTCTATGAACTTTTCCTTTCCTCCGGCAACGAGTCGGTACTCCTTGCCGACATAAGAGAACCCCTTGCCCAATTCAACCAGGAACCGGGTGATGTGCTCAATCAGTGCATCTTTCAACTCTGCCTCTTGGTATTTCTCCTTCCCGGGCAGGAACGTGAAATCGTACGGACTCTTCAGAAGTTCCTGGGCAAGGTCGCTTTCCGGTGCCGGTATGGTGAGTGCGAAGTTGGTCTGGGCTGCGCCCTGGCGCTCGTAGAGATCGGTTGAGAGGAAGTTCAACAGCACTGCTCTTCCCCAATTATTATCCAGCGACTTCCTGGCAAAGAAAAGACCTTTCCTGGCATCACCTTTCACTTTGTCGATGATGCACATGTGGTGGGTCCATGGGATATTGAAGATGACCTGAAAAACTTCAGCATCTTGCTGAAGAATTGGAGTCTTGAAATCTTCAGCATCTTGCTGATGATTTCCAATCAGCTGACTATAAAGACAATAGAAGTAATGCGTGTATCGTATGGTTGACTCGGACATTCCACGAGTCAGATTCAGCACTTTCCTCAAATCCTTGCTTACATTCTCATAGAAATGGCTGCCGTAGCGGTTCTCATACTGCCGCTTCTCGATATCTTCACCCACTGACCAGTAGAAGCGAAGCATCTCATCATTGACCTTTATCGCGGCTTTGATTTGGCTGGAGCGATATCGTTGTGCCAGCTCTGCAATCCACTGGGCGTATTCCCTGTCTGTTGTCATCAATCGTTCCATAACTACACATTCTAATCCATACAAAGTTAATTCTTTTTTCCATTCTAGGTTTGGCAAAAATGACAAGATCCGGATTCCGGGCTTGCCCGGTTCATGGACACTGAAACAGGAAACTGGTAACTTAATACCACCTTGCCCGCAGGCGAGGTGAGGGGTGCCATAAAACCAGCGAGCTTTCTTTGGCACCGATGCCATTTGAAGGTGCTTTCAGCCCTGGCTGTCGATGTCCTATTTCGGGAGGCTTGACCCGGCATTATTTGATTCGCATCTTTCCCGTGCTCGCACGGATTCTGCCACTTAAAAACAGGGGTGGGTAACTCAATATGCATATATATATGCGTCACCCACCCATGTGCCAGGGTCAAGCAAGCTGGGAGGCGGCAAAAAACGAAGGGGAGAAAAGGCAGTTTCTTCATCCGGAGCGGAGAAGATAGTCTGCGAGATCCAGCCCGTTCTGCCGTTCCTTTTCCGTCGCTTTTTCTTCCAACAGGCGGGAGACCTTACACCGGAATCCAATCTTGGC
>JAFYYM010000061.1 GCA_017557535.1 Bacteroidales bacterium
AGGACGCCGACTATGTCAAGATCCGCAACATCACCCTGGGCTATGACTTCAAGCAGGTGTTCAAGCGCCTTCCTTTCCAGATGCTCCGCATCTTCGTGACTGGGCAGAACCTCTTCACCTTCACCGGCTATGACGGCATGGATCCCGAGGTGGGCACCGGTTCCGGCATGGACAACTGGTCTTCCGGTATCGATACCGGTTTCTATCCTTCCCCCAAGGTTTACATGGCTGGTGTCAGCATCAAATTCTAAACCCGAAAGCATATGAAAAAGATATTATTCACGCTTGCAGCATGTCTCCTGGCCGTCGTCAGTTGTGAGAAATTGGACAGCCTGCTGGATACAAAGAACTACTCGAAAGCGGACACATCTTCCTTCCCCCAGACCGAGAAGGATGCGGAGCAGCTGGTCAATTCGGCCTACTCTACGATGCATGAAATGTACACCGGCAGTATCTTCCGGATCAACCTCTTCCGGCGCATGATCGCCAGCGATGACATCTACGGAGGCGGCTCCACCAGCTCCAAGGAGACTACGGCTGACGACCGTCTGCTCGCACCTTCCAGCGATGAAGACAACAGCACCTGGAAGAGCTTTTACAAGGGGTTGTTCCGTTGCAATTACGCCTTGGAGTCCATCTCCGCCATGGACGACGACCTGTTCACGGGCGACAACAAGACCTGGTTCCTGGGACAGGCACATTTCATGCGGGGCTTTTACCTCTGGGAAATGGCCGAGCGCTGGGAATGCTTCCCGCTGACGCTCAGCACTGAAGTGGAGAACATGCCCAAGGCGTCCGTAGACGAGATTTATGCGGCCATCGCCGCCGACCTTACCGACGCCATCAACATGATTCCGGCCAAATACGGATACTCCCGGGACAACAACTTGTGCGGCCGTGCCACCAAGTATGCCGCCGAAGCCCTCATGGGCCGTGTATGGTTGTTCTACACGGGCTTCTACAAGAAGAGCGACATGGCCGGTATTACCAAGGCTCAGGTCATCAGCTGGCTGGAGGAATGCGCCAACACCAGCGTCTCCAAGTTCGACCTGGAGGACGACCAGCGTGAACTTTGGATGTACTCCAACGAGTATTCCAGCGGTTTCCAGTATGGCACCGACTTCGAGACCTGGGCCAGCCGCGAGAACCTGCATTGGGTGGGCAACCACAGCAAGGAGACCGTCTGGGGCGTCCATTTCTCGTACACCGGCACCGGATACAACCGCCTTGCCGAATGGCTCGGCTTCCGTAATTCCGCCCAGAAGCCCAACAAAGACAGTTACCCTTATTCTGCCGGCGGCAACGGAAACGCATCCGTGAACCCCTTCTTTGTGAAGGAATGGTATGAGGACCCGGATTACGGCCCGACCGACAAGCGTTTCTACGGTACCATCCTGACGGCAAATGAGAAGAAGATCAGAAGTGTTTATCCTTGGTACGGGGATGGCTATGTGGAGCTTCCCAATTTCACTGGCCATGACTCGAAGGAGATTGAACGTACCTGGTTCTATACCAAGAAATACCAGGCGATGGCTGCCTATTCCGACGGCGCGAAGTCGCAGTTGCTTGCGAACTTCTTCAATGCCGTCAACGGTGCCATCAGAAACAACGCCAAGAGCGGCAACAAGAACGACGCCATCTATATCCGCTTCGCCGACGTGCTGCTGATGCTGGACGAATTGAAGGAGACCACGACCGGCATGAACCGCCTCCGCGCCCGCGCCGGCCTGGCTCCATACAGCAGTTACTCGTTCGAGAAGCTCCAGAAGGAACGTCGCTACGAGTTTGCGACGGAAGGCATGCGCTTCAACGACCTTCGCCGCTGGTATCCCGAAACGGCCGGCCAGATAATCGAGAGGAACCAGACGGGTGGCTATATCGAGTTCAAGGGCAAGCCTTCCACCTATCAGGAACTGCCGGGCCGCTCCTTCTCCCAGCGCTATGCGCTCACCCGCGGTTTCTGGATGATCCCGCAGGAGCAGATCAACCTCCAGGAAGGCATGCTCACGCAGAACAAGGGATACGAAGACGGCGACAACTACCTCTTCGTCGATGGAGACCTTCCTTACTAGACGTCATTTGCAATCTCCCCCTATATAGAGGTGTTTTAGTTTAGTTGGTTATGTTAAGAGGAAAAGCCCCGCTGGAGTTCCAGCGGGGCTTTTCAATTCTCTCTGCCGCACTATATGTCTCCTGTGCAGCGAAACGCGGTAGATGCCACATTGTAATGTGGGGTCTCGCGCAATTTGCGACACAGAATGGCATCAATGCTCCAGACCGATTTCTAAATTGGTGGTGTTTTGTTTATTTATCATTTATTTGTGCTATCTTTACCTTGAAAGACAAAGCTTTTCTGTCCTGTATTGTACCTCAAAATAATTGTTATTATGAAAACCTTAGCCATACTTTTAGCCGCGGGACTTGCCGTGTTCTCGAACACCGCTGCTGAAACCTCGCAGATTCAAGATACAATGGTTCCTGGCAAACTCTATTTCGTGAACGTCAAAGAGGGAGAGCAGCCAGTAATGACTGCCTTGAGTTTGTTCGGCGACCGTTGCGGGAGTACTGATTTCAACAACAAACCTTTTTCTGCTGAAGGAATCCGCTCTGTTTTCGAACTGAATGAGTGGATCGAGTTCCATCCTCAAGCCAGTGCGGAATCAGGCATCAAGGTGATGGTTTTCATACATAAGGCCGATCAAAGCGTTTACCTGCAGAATTCATTGGACGACGAAACTCCTGGCTTCGTTCTGGAATGTGACCTGAACAAGGATCCCGACGAAGACGAAACCCACCATTGGGGCTCTTTTTATCTTCATCCCGAAGAGGTCAGTCCTGGCTACTACGACTTTGTTTTCATTTACCAAGGTCAGGTCTTTGCTACCATGCTCACGCATTTATACCGTCAGGAAGAAATCTTCGAGAAATCCGATTCCGAGTTGGAGGAATTGATGTCACAAGCAATAGAATAGAAAAACCCCGCTAGAATTGTTTCTAGCGGGGTTTTCAGTGACTCCAACAGGGTTTTTACAATAAAAGCATTTGCAATCTTGGTAAAATGTATTACCTTTGTGTATCAGCTTGTTGCGGTTGTGAATTCTCGTTGGATTGCAACTGAATTGAGGTGAATTGCAACTTGGTGGTTAAGTTTTGAGTAAACTTAACCACGCTATAATGAAAATGTTGAATGGAGAAAGTAACGTTCTATCCTTGCAAAAAGAAGGGTGAAGTCAGGGTTAAGTACCGTATCCGGGATGGTCGTTCCGGTCAGGTCTATTATACTACAGATATACTATGTAGTGAAAAGGATCTGGAAAAACTGAATCCTGATGGCTCACGAAAGGACCGGGTAAAGTTATTCAACGTAGAGCTGGCTGAATCGCTGAAGAAGGAGTATGAGGTAATGATGGCCGCCTATGCGAAAATGAGGGATGAAGGTTTGGATGTGACGACCGATGTCCTGGAACGCGAGATCGCAGCACTTAAAAGCCCTGTAGTTGAAGTCCGTGCTGAGAATCCGGGAATTGTTGCCCGCTTTCGCAAGTATGCCGATGGCGCCCTTCGTGCTGGTATTGTCGGAGATGCACGGCATAAACACATCCTTGTGGTTGCTGACAAACTTGAGCGTTTCCTTGTTATAAAAGGAATAAGTGGGATAACCGCTGAGGAGTTTGGCATCGACCATCTGATGGAATTCCGTGAGTTCCTCTTTGACGAGTATCTCTATGTCAAGAAGTATGAAAGGCTATATAAGGAGGTTAAGAAGCAGAACAAGCCTCAAGCCAGGCTCTCCATGAATACAGTTACTTCCCAGATGAAAATGTTCCAGACTTTCTTCACAGAATTGGAGGATATCGACGAGATCAGAAAGTCTCCATTCAGGAAATTAGGGAAGGAGAGGAAGAAAGCAGTAATGAGGACCAAGTATGACGATCCTTTTTTTCTTCGGAAGGATGAACTTCTGACGATTCTTTCTGCCCAGGTTCCTGCTTCGTTGGAGGGCACGCGGGATGCGTTTGTTGTGCAGTGTGCTTTCGGTTGCCGAATCAGTGATTTCCTGGATTTGAACATGGATACCATAGCAGTCAGCGAAGATGGGATACCTTACATCCATTATATCCCGAAGAAAACAGCTGATTCCCAGGAGGGGAACGTCGAGGTCCAGACTCCCATTGTCCGTTATGCCTTTGATATCATCAAGCGAACGGGATTCGTCTTTCCAATATTGAGGAACATATATGGGACTTATGGCTATAATGCTTGCATCAAGAGCCTCCTTCAGCATTGTAAGGTTGACCGGATGGTGGCTCAGTATAACGAAGAGACGAAGAAGAATGACTATCTCCCTTTATACAAGGTTGGTAGTAGCAAACTGGCCCGCAAGACACATGTGGACATTATGAACAAGGTCCAGGTGGACATGTACGCTGCCGGTCTGCACAAGGTGGGGAGTTCTGCGGTGACCAGATACACGAGCATGGAAATCAAGGATCGGTTCAAGTTGATGAACGTGGCCTTTGAGCAGGATGCCTATAAGGTTGATAATCA
>JAFYYM010000062.1 GCA_017557535.1 Bacteroidales bacterium
ATCTCCTTCTGGATGTCCGCATACTGGGTGTAGAACTCGTCATTCTTGGCAGCCTTAGCGGCGCCAAGATTCGAATTGTTGGCCATAAGCTGCGCATCGTCAAAGGCATTTGACCATTATTCGATGGCAGCTTCACAGGGCAAAAAAGGCGTGGATCATTCCCTATCCACACCAGAGGCCCTGAGATGCCGCGAAATGAATAAGTCGTGCCCACGCCGAAGCGCAGACATTCACTGACTTATCCGGTTTTCGCATTAGAAATTTCTCAGGTTTCTGGTGACCGAATAAATAGCAAATGCTATGTTCAAATATGTCTACAAAACTCGCAAAGGGTATTGTTCTGCAAAAATAAAGAAAATCCGCTTGTATTCCTATACGGCCACTTGGAATTGTTTATCATTCATATACAAGCATCTGTCTCCAGGTGTATGTTTCTGTTGTAAAGAGAACTGCTTGTTCGTCACACCGGATTCCCCAGCAAAGGTATATTCTTTCACTTCTTCCTTCGTCAAGGGCAAGGCAAGTCCTTCCGGACCCTTGACAAAGGCGTTCAGAATATGAGGCGGCAGGGTAATTCGTCGTGGATTAACAAGCAATATGTTTCATTCTCAATCCTTTGCTTATGCAACAATCTCCCATAATCTGCCGAAGTGAACAAGCCGCCCACTTGTTACGGGACAACCTCTCCCAGCTCGACCATGAGGAGCTCTGGGGGATATTCCTGAACTCCGACCAGTCCGTGATTGCAACGGAAATGCTCACCAAGGGCACATTGACCGCAACGCTCATCGATGCCCGGACAATCCTCCGCCAGTCTCTGCTGAAGAATGCCGCCAAGGTTATTGTTGCCCATAACCACCCATCCGGAAACCCGCAGCCGAGCTATCACGACATCGACGAGACCAGGAAGATCAAAGCTGCCTGCTCATTGATGGACATCCCACTGGTGGATCACATCATCCTAACCCAAGAATCATTCTTCAGCTTTGCCGAAGAGGTCGTTCATGAATACTAACCCAATCATGCATAATATGGAATTCCTCAATCGCATTGAGCTTCGCGGATTCGTTGGAAACGTCCGCAAGCAGAAGGTCTCCGACCGCACCGTGGTGAGCTTCTCCCTCGCCACCGACTACGCATTCACCGATGCGCAGTCCAGCCACATCATCGAAACGACGTGGCACCGCTGCGTAGCCTGGTCCTCCATCGCCAATCCCGACCTGGAATCTGTCGCCAAGGGATCCCGGGTGTACGTCTCCGGCAGACTCCGCGCCCAGCGCTTCACCGACACCAACGGCTATGAACGAACCATCTACGAGGTCGTCGCATCCACCGTTCAACTCGTGTCTGAATGAGACCAACCAGGCATCGTACTTGCCATAGCGGGGTTTTAAGCAGTCCCTTGTACCAATGCAGCAAAGATATTGTCCGTCAAGCGGTCCGTCAAGACCAAGGCAAGCGCTTCGCGGTCTTGACGGAAGGCTTGCCGGACCGAGAGTTGCTGCGACATTGGTGCAAGGGTTTGTGTGTACGAAGCGAAAGACCGGCACTCCAACCGGCGTGGGAGGACAGACTGAGCGCAGGGCGCTCTCAACCGCGGGTCTTTTCAGACTTTGACTGGGACGAGTCCGATTTGTTCCATTCATCCTTTCTTATCTGCAGAGAACCTCAGACGACCGGTTCCCCCTTCGATGCCTCCAGACGGTATCCTTGGCAGTCATCGGAGTGACGGCATCCACGGACCGGCTGCTTTGGGCCTCTGTTTCCCCGGCAAGGAGAAGCACTTTCCCGGCACCATCCCTTCTGCTCTAGCATCGGGGGCGACCATCTGTGAAGTGTTTGGTTTTCGCTTGATTGAATGGGGTCTCCTTATTTCAGATACAAAGCTACGATGCGACATCTTTCCGTTATCCAAAATGCGCTAACCCTTCAAGGGTTGCTTCCTCCCGGAATGCCTCGAAATATTCATCCTCATTACACTCCGGTAATTTTTCGGTCATTTTTTGGAACGGGATGCTCGCATTCGTGACGCAGTATCAGAAATTAAGTTTAACCCTTTAACAATCAAAGCCATGAAAACCGTCAACAGCTTCTACCTCTCTGGTCGCCTCACCGCCGATGCCCGTTACTTCGAAGGGAAGAACGGGAAAGTCGCCCGCTTCTCCATCGCCCACAACTTCGGCCCCGGCCAGCAGCCGCTCTTCGTGGACGCCGTCATGTTCTCCAAGACCGGCGCCAAGGACACCCCCATCCCGGAGGACCTCATGAAGAAGGGAACCCCGGTCCAAGTCTGCGGATTCTTCCGCCCCGCCAAGACCAAGGATGGGAACAAATACTCCGGATTCGACCTGGTCGTAGCGTCTTGCGACCCGCTTGAGGATGAGAGCGCTACCTAAGCGCTCAGTCTGTCCTCGCAGGCGCCCTTTCTCGGGCGCCTTTCTTTTTCCCTCGTCACAAACAATTAAACCCTTTTTACTATGGCAAGCACGAATATCTACCAAATGGTCACAGACCGCATCGTCGAACAGATGAAAGCCAGCATCGTCCCCTGGCGCCAGCCTTGGGTGGGCGGTTCCGCCATGGCAATCAGCTACACCACCCGTAAAACCTACTCCATGCTCAACCAGCTCCTGCTCGGCAAGCCCGGAGAATGGCTGACCTGGAACCAGATCCAGGCGAAAGGAGGCCGCGTCAATCCCGGCGCGAAGTCCCGCTTCTGCGTCTATTGCAAGCCGGTCGAGAAACCCCAGTACGATCTGGAGACCGGAGAGAAGACCGCCGACACTTACCTTCTACTAAAGTGGTACCGGGTCTTCCATATCGACGACACACAAGGCATCGAGAGCCTTTGTACTCCCGTGGCACCCGGCACTTCCCTTTCACCGATTGAACAGGCCGAGAAGGCCATCGAGGCCTACCTCGGCCGAGAGGTCAGCCTTCGCTTCTACAATAACAAGAAGTCGGCCAGTGCGTTCTACTCGCCCTCCCGGGACGAGGTTGTCGTTCCGATGCTCTCGCAGTACGCCCTGGCCGAGGAATACTACTCGACGGCCTTCCACGAGTTCACCCACTCAACGATGCACGAGGACCGCTGCAACCGGCGAAGCGAGAGCAGCATCACTCGCTTTGGGGATTCAGCCTACTCCCGCGAGGAGCTCGTCGCCGAGATTGGCAGCGCAATGATTTGCAACCGTCTCGGAATCGAACACGAGAAGGCCTTCAAGAACTCCGCCGCCTACATCCAATCCTGGCTCAAAGCCCTCAAGAATGACAACAAGATGATTGTCTGGGCGGCGAAGAAAGCGGAAGAAGCGGCGAGGTATTTCCTGGGGGACACCGATGCCGATGTGGTTGTCGCGCCATCTACTTCTTGATGAGAACCCTCCAGGAGCCGGAGCGATTGCTGCCGATTCTTTCTATATACCTGCCTTCTTTCAGTTTACGAAGCTGCCATTTCACACCGTCTATTGAAATACCGGCTACCTTGGCCAGCTTTTCAACACTAGCCACCGGATCATCAATCAACATATCAATAATCAATTGAGACGTTCCGCCAAGCTGCTTTTGGTGTAGTTTCGGTGTAGTTTTGGTGTAGTCTTTTGGTGTAGTATTTTTAGGATAGTTTTCCCCTTCAACTACACCATTCTCTGGATACCGCTCAATCGTTTCATCATTCCCGCCTTTCGAGTCAATGATACGCTGAAAGTCAGCATCCGTCAACCCATAGTTCACGTTGGGGATGATGGTGAAGAAGGAGGAGGAATCGGAACGGAAGATGGGGGTCTTGTCTTTGGTGAACGCAGTAAGGGTTGCCGTGCGGCTGACAATCTTCTTGAGACCGCTCCCCCGCTTCTCCATATAGTCCAACTGAGCGAACACCTCTGCAAGAATGGGATTGCGGCGCTTGGAAGCAACCTTCCTGTAATCCTGGTCCTGAATGCATGTACCGTCTATCATTCCGCCGGGAGAGTAAAACTCGATCCGATCATCGTAAATATCGATATGAACCTCACTCCCTATGACGGACATGTCCCTATGGATCAGGTGGTTAATACATGTTTCCTCGATGGCGCGCTCAGCATACTCCGGAAAATTCAGCCGATAGCTGGGAAGCTTATACCAGCGCTTGGCAGTATTGGCCTTCACAAAACTGGTGGCCATTTGCAGCAGATAAAGAAGATTGCCTCGATACTCTGAATCATTGATGGCATCGTCTTTCTCCAGCCCGTTCCACTTGGTACAGAACACCCGGGACTGGAACACACTGCAGTCGTCAGAGAACAACAGACCGGCATTGGTCAAGAAACCGTCAACCGTCACAAGGCCGAACGATTCCAGCAGCTTGGGTTCCCAAGGAGTTTTCGTCCGCTCCCGGATGGCATTGGCGAGCATCGTAAAAGAGTGGTCCACGGCTTTTTCGCGGGTGACCACGGCATCCCATGTTGTGTTGGTGCCCTTGAGAATAAGATTCACAAGCTGATAAGACTCAACGGGGACACTCTCATTGCCACTCCGCATGTAAGCCTTCCTAGTACCATCCAGGTTAAGATAATACGGCGTCTGACTGCCTTCCTTTACGGCAAGTTCAATGACGGATTTACCATCTACATCATGAGGAATCAAAGACCAGGAGGGCATAGGATCGAGTTGGGCATTGACCTTCTCGCTGATAAAGTCAGAAACAGACTGCGGATTGTCCAGCCCCACGACGCTGCCATCATTGGCAATACCAAAGAATAATGACCCACCCTTGGTATTAGCGAATGCGCTCACGCTCTTGAGCCAGTCGCGGATTTTCTTACGCTCCAACTCTTTCTTGAAATCATAGGCCGTGCATTCCGCAATGAGTTTGCTGTCTTGAATCTTCATCTCACAGTTCTTTGCCGACAAAGATAGCAATCTTTTCTACTCACATTGCAAGACTTGAACGATTATTTCGGAAGAAAAACCAACATCAAAGCCAGATGCAGTCAAATGGAGATTCTTACTGAAAAAAAGCCAAAAGTGTTCCACTAATTGTTCCATTATTAACAGAAAATCCCCTCTAGAACACTCTAGAAGGGATTTCTGTGGAGATAGTCGGATTCGAACCGGCGACCCCATGCTTGCAAAGCATGTGCTCTACCAGCTGAGCTATACCCCCGGGGTTGTGCCGGGCCACCGGTAAGGGCGGCCGTGATGGCACAAAAAAAGCCGGGCTGGCGTCCGGCTTTTCGGTAGGCCCTGGCAGAGTTGAACTGCCGACCTCTACATTATCAGTGTAGCGCTCTAACC
>JAFYYM010000063.1 GCA_017557535.1 Bacteroidales bacterium
AATCTGTCTGTATGAGAGCCCCTCTCTTACATACAAATCAATCGCTTTCTCAAAGTAAAGATCTCGTGTCTTGGTTTGATACTGAAACATTGTGACTCGTGTGGTTTGCGAGTCAACTTTTTTCAGGGAAAGACACATGGCACGCCAGCAGGGGTAAACGCCCCATATGTCCGCAAAATCCGGACACATGGCACACCTGCAGAGGCGGGCCCGAAGGCTGGACAGAAGGCTGAAGTAGAGGGCCGGAGCGGCAGATGTGGCTATATGCCCCACATGTCCATGAAATCCGGACACATGGGACGCCTGCAGGGGTAAATGCGCCACATGTCCCTGAAAGCTGGACACATGGCGCACCGGCGGGGGCTGGACAGAGGGCTGGCCAGAGGCTGAAATAGATTAAGGGCTGACGCAGTAAATGTGGCTGGGCAGAGGGCTGGAGCGGCTGAGGTGGAGGTTAAGGCTGATGTGGAGGTTAAGGCTGAGGTGGAGGTTAAGGCTGAGAGGAAACAAAATGCGGACGGACCGATGTGGCCGCCCGCGGTATATAAAAAGTATTTGGACAGAATTCTTTGGAAGCCTCTTAAAGATTAACGGTCAAAATAAAGATCAACGATCAAAGCTCAAAGCTCAAACCTCAGAAGCATTTGGCCGGAGAATCTTAGGCGTCGTCACCGCCATCATCCCCGCCGTATTGGGAGATGTTGTCGTCGGGAAGGGTCGAATCAGCGGCAGCGTCGGCGGAGGATCCGGCAACCTCCTCATTCTCAGCGTCTTCCTCACCCTCAAGCCATCTCTCAAGCGCCTCGGCGTCATCCGTCTTAAGCTTGATCTTGACGAGATAGATTGAATCGGGAGTCTCAATTGTGACGGCGTTGAAAGGTGTGCCGTCAGGTTTAGTGTACTTCACCAAGTCAGGCAGATAGTCGTTGAATCCCCTGGGATACTTCTCATTGAACAAGGCGGCCAATTCCTCCGACATGTTCTCATAACTCACAACGTGCCTTTTCCTTGAATCTGGATTCATACTCTTTAATCTTCTTTGCGGTGCAATATTAAGACTTTTTTCTTAATCGCGACACATCCGCGCTACTTTTTTCTGAAGAAAAATGATTTCTGCCGTTTTTTCCGTTCCGGATCCCTCTCCACGAACACCGGACGCATGTTTCTCGGATCCAATCCCGTGTAGTACATGACCGACGAAGTCGTCATCGGGGTGGGAGTGAAATCCTGGACCTGATCCATGAATATTCCCCGCAATGCCGGGTGCCTGGACAGATTCTCCATGTCCTTCATGGTGCATCCGGGATGCGATGAAATGAAATACGGCACTATCCCGGTCCGCCGTCCATTCTCACGGCATATCTTCTCGAACTCGATTCTCAGCCTCTCGAAAAGCTTGAATGAAGGCTTGCCAAGATATTGAAGAACCCGGTCCTCTGTGTGCTCAGGAGCCACTTTAAGGCGCCCGGAGGTATGGTCCAGCACGAGAGTCCGCAAATATGGCCGGGAAGTCTCATCCACGAAACCATCAGGAGTCAGGAAGAGGTCATAACGTATGCCGCTGCCGATGTATGAGTGGCGTACACCCGGAACAGCGTCAACGGCCTTGTAAAGCTCCAGCAGACGTGCGTGCGACCGGTTCATATTGACACAGACGGAAGGGAAAAGGCAGGACTTGCGCCGACAGATGGCGCACTTCGAAGGGTCCTTCCCGGTCATCATGTACATGTTGGCGGTCGGTGCGCCAAGATCGGAGATATTCCCCGAGAACTCCGGCATGGCGGCGAGCCTACGTACCTCAGCGACAATGGATTCCTTCGAGCGGGACTGGATGAACTTGCCCTGATGGGCGGCGATAGTGCAGAAGTTGCAACCTCCGAAGCACCCGCGGTGGGTGATGATGGAGTCCTTTATCATGTCATACGCCGGGATACGCTTCCCCCGATAGCGCGGATGTGGCAGCTTGGTGAAGGGAAGGTCCCAGTAGGAGTCCATTTCCTCGGTCGTGGACGGCGGCTGTGGCGGATTGACCTGTACATACCCGTCCCCGACCGGCTCCACTATAGTCTTGGCATGGAGCATGTTGGCGTTGGTCTCGATGATATGGAAATTCTCCGCCACCAGTTTCTTGTCAGCGAGGCAATCCTCGAAAGAGCGCAAGACAATAGTCTCCGGAGATACCTTCGGCTTACCGGACATCTTGAACGCTATCTGAGGGATCTGGCGGATCTGGTGCGGGCTCCGGCGATCCTCGATGGCCTTGGTCAGCTCCAGCATCGTCTTCTCCCCCATTCCATAGCAGAGATAGTCCGCCGGACACCACTGCAGGATCGATGGAAGAAGCTCGTCTTTCCAATAGTCATAATGAGTCAGCCTGCGGAGCGATGCCTCGACTCCCCCGATCACGACCGGAACCTCCGGGAATAAATCCTTCAGGATCCTGGAATATACGCTCACGGCATAATCAGGTCTCGCCCCAGCCTTCCCCTCAGGGGTATAAGCGTCGTCGTGGCGGAGCCGCTTTCCGGCGGTATAGTGGTTGACCATGGAGTCCATGGCCCCGGAATTAACGGCGAAATAGAGCCTGGGGGCACCCAGTTTCCTGAAATCCCTTAAATCGTCCCTCCAGTTGGGCTGTGGCACGACAGCCACCCTGTAACCATTCTTCTGGAGCCACCGTGAGATGCAAGCCGTCCCGAAAGAGGGATGGTCCACAAAAGCGTCCCCTGTGAAGAAGATGACGTCGATGTAGTCCCAACCAAGGGCATCGACCTCCTTCTTCGAGGTAGGGAACATGTAGTCCGGCTCCATAGGGTCTTACATCCTCTCTGGCAGCTCGATTCCAAGAATACCCATGGCCCTGCGCAGCACAGCCGAAAGGGTGTCGATCAGGACAAGGCGAGCCTGGAGCATCGAGGCGTCCTCTTCCTTGAGAATCGGTGTCTCGTGGTAATACTGGTTGAACTCCTTGGCGAGATCGTAGGCGTAGTTGGCGATGACGGCCGGGGAATATGCATCGGCTCCCTCCGCCACCTTAGACGGGAAGAGGTTGAGCAGTTTGATCAGGCGTATCTCCTTGGCGCTCAATTCAACGGACGGCAGAGTCCCTTCAGTGTACCTGACTCCCTTCTCAGAAGCCTTCCTGAGGATTGAGCGGATACGGGCATGGGTATACTGGATGAAGGGTCCGGTGTTGCCGTTGAAATCAATGGACTCCTTGGGGTTGAAGAGCATGGTCTTCTTGGGATCCACCTTGATGATGAAATACTTAAGCGCACCTAAGCCTATCATTTTGAAGAGTTTCTCCTTCTCTTCCCCGCTCATGTCGTCAAGCTTTCCGGACTCCTCGGAGGTGGCTTTAGCCTCCTGGTACATCTTCTCGATCAAATCATCAGCGTCGACCACTGTGCCTTCCCTGGACTTCATCTTTCCCTCAGGAAGCTCCACCATACCGTAGGAGAGATGGTAGATGGCGTCCGCCCAGGAGAAGCCCAGTTTCTTGAGGATGAGCTTCAGTACCTGGAAATGGTAGTTCTGCTCGTCGCCCACGACGTAAACATGGGAGTCGAGACTGTACTCTGCGAACCTCCTCTCAGCGGTACCGAGATCCTGGGTGATATAAACTGAGGTACCGTCGGAACGGAGCAGGAGTTTGCGGTCAAGCCCGTCGGCGGTGAGGTCGCACCACACCGAACCGTCGGCCTCGCGGACGAATACACCCATATCCAATCCCTTCTGTACCAACTCTTTCCCTAGAAGATAGGTCTGACTCTCGAAGTACACCTTGTCGAAGGATATACCTAAAGCGGCGTAGGTCTCGTCGAATCCGTCAAGGACCCACTTGTTCATCTTCTGCCATAGGTCGCGGACTTCCTTGTCTCCGGCTTCCCACTGCCGAAGCATCTCATGGGCTTCCTTCAGGCAGGGAGCCTCTTTCTTCGCGGTCTCCTCATCCATTCCGCCAGCCACAAGCTCCTCGACCTCTTTCTTGAATATGTCGTTGAAAGCCACGTACATATCCCCGACAAGATGGTCGCCTTTGCGGCCCGTGGACTCAGGAGTGGCGCCATCCCCGACCTTCTGCCACGCGAGCATCGACTTGCAGATGTGGATACCGCGGTCATTGACGATCGTGGTCTTTATGACGTTGTTGCCGCTGGCCTTAAGGAGCCTGGAGACGGAATCGCCCAGAAGATTATTCCTGATATGTCCAAGATGGAGAGGCTTGTTGGTGTTGGGAGAGCTGAACTCGACCATCACGTTCTTCCCGGTGGCGGGCAGGTAACCGAAGTCTTCCGTGGAAACTATCTCGGAAAAGAGCTCATTCCAGTAAAGGTTCGAGAAGAGAATATTCAGGAAGCCCTTCACGCAGTTGAAACCGCTGATCTCAGGGACGTTAGCGACAAGCCAGTCGCCAATCGCCTTGCCTGTGTTCTCGGGTGTGGTACGCGACATCCTTAAAAGAGGGAAGACGACCAGGGTATAGTCGCCTTCGAACTCTTTGCGCGTCACGCCGACTTGCAAGGCGGACGGCTCGATCTCCGTTGAGTAGATTGCCTTTATGGCTTCTGAAGCCTTCAGGGCGATGAATTGATCCGGAGTCATCCTTATCCCAGATAGGTTTTAAGCAGCTTGCTGGCTGAAGGTTTCTTGAGTTTGCGGATAGCCTTCTCCTTGATCTGGCGCACACGCTCCCTGGTGAGGTCAAGCCTCTCCCCTATCTCCTCGAGGGTCATCTCCTGGCAGCCGATGCCGAAGAAGCTCTTGATGATCTCCCTCTCGCGGACGGTCAGGATCTGGAGTGAGCGCTCTATCTCGGTGCTCAGCGACTCGTTGACAAGTCCCTTGTCAGCCATCGGGGAGTCATCGTTGGGAATTACGTCCAGAAGGCTGTTGTCCTCGCCCTCCACAAAGGGAGCGTCGACGCTGACGTGCCTTCCGGAGACCCTCAGGGTGTCGGAAATCTTGTCCTGGGGAATGTCGATCATCTCGGCAAGCTCCTCGTTGGACGGAGCCCTCTCGTTCTTCTGCTCGAACTGCGAGAGCGCCTTGTTTATCTTGTTAAGGGAACCCACCTGGTTAAGTGGAAGTCTCACGATCCTGGATTGCTCGGCCAGGGCCTGAAGTATCGACTGACGGATCCACCACACCGCGTAGGAGATGAACTTGAAACCTCTGGTCTCATCGAACTTCTCAGCTGCCTTGATCAGGCCGAGGTTGCCCTCGTTAATCAGATCAGGAAGGCTAAGGCCTTGGTTCTGATACTGTTTCGCCACGGAGACGACAAACCTGAGGTTGGCCCTTGTGAGTTTCTCGAGGGCAGCTTGGTCGCCCTTGCGGATCCTCTGGGAAAGCTCGACTTCCTCTTCAGGAGACACCAACTCCTCTCGGCCTATCTCCTGGAGATACTTGTCCAGTGACGCGCTCTCGCGGTTGGTGATGGATTTTGTGATTTTAAGTTGCCTCATATATCTTTACAAAAAACAATTCCCGGCAAGGCTACGACCGCCCTGCCGGGAATGTTCGATCAGTAGCCGAAGCTTATTCCTTTCCGAAGCCGAAGAAAGCCTTCCTGCCGTTGGCGGTGACGCCTTCGACGTAGACAGACCTCTTGGCGGCCTTGGCGATGTCCACGACATCCTGAGGTTTGCTGACGGGCTGGTCGTTGACGTAGGTGATGATGAGTCCCTCGGAGGCTCCCGCCTCAAGCATCTTGCCGTTTCCGACAGAAGTCACCTGCACGCCATGGCTCAGGCCGAGTTTCTCAAGAGTCTCCTTGGGAGCCTGCTTCAGTGTGGTACCGTAGAAAGCTATCTCTCCGTCACCAACCTCGGTTCCGTTCTCGGTGCTGCTGCCCTGGAACGTCACGTCAAGAGTCTTCTCCTTTCCGTCACGGAGGACAGTGATCTTGGCTTTGTCGCCAGGATGGAAGGAATTGACTTTCACCTGCACAGCTGAGCCGTTCTTCACTTTCTGACCGTCCACGGCGACAAGGATATCACCCTTTTGCACACCGGCTTTGTCAGCCGCTCCGCCTTTGACAACCTCATCAATATATACGCCGTCCAGCGAAGAAAGTTTCAATTTTTTCGACATGTCGTCGACGGAGTCGTACTTGAGGCTCTTGGCGAGTCCCTCGGTGAGGTCAGCCATCTGGATTCCAAGCACCGCGCGCTTGACTGAGCCGAAGTCGATGAGGTCACCGACCACCTTCTTGACGATGTTGGCGGGCACCGCGAATGAATATCCGGAATAGGACCCGGTCTGGGAGACGATGGCGGTGTTGATACCAACCAGCTCGCCGGTCTTGTTGACAAGGGCGCCTCCGGAGTTACCTGGGTTGACAGCCGCATCGGTCTGGATGAAAGACTCTATCTGGAGAGTGTTCTTCTCCCTGGGATCGTGACCCATCTGGCGTCCCTTGGCGCTGACTATTCCGGCGGTGATGGTGCCGCGTAGCTGGTAACCCATCGGGCTTCCGACGGCAAGCACCCACTCGCCCAACCTGAGCTTGTCGGAGTCACCGAAAGGAAGGGTCGCGAGACCCTCGGCGTCGATCTTGATCAGGGCGACATCAGTGGCCGGATCAGTGCCGATCACGGTGGCGTCATAAGTCTTGTTGTTGTTCAAGGTGACCTGGATCTTGGTGGCGTTGGCCACAACGTGGTTGTTGGTCACGATGTAACCGTCCGGACGGATGATCACGCCCGAACCGCTGCCTTGAACCTGCCTGGACTGGGGAGCGCTCTCCCCGAAGAAGAAGCGGAAGAACGGGTCATCCATCTGATACTGCTGGGTGGCGGTCACTTCCACATAAACCACCGCCTCAACCGCAGCCTCGGCGGCATATGTCAAATCAGGATAATCCGATTGTGCCAGATTGACAGTCTTTGTGACTGTGTTCGTGGCGGGACCCGACACATTGTCCGACCCGCCGTTCACGGTGGCGGCTTTGAGCACACCATAAGCCGCCAGCACGCTAAGCAGCACTGACAGCACAATTGTGATAATACTTTTCTTCATTACTGACATATTGTTACTTTTAAAATTTTTTCCGGAAGGGGTATTTTTCAAATAAGATGCCACGGAGTGAAAGGTTTTTCGAGGAATATTACTATATTTGTGATTGGCGCTGGATGAAACGGCGCCGCCAATCGACGAAATCAAAAAACATGAAGATATGAAATTCAACGTTTCCAGCGTAGAGCTGCTCAAAGGGCTGATGAACATCTCCAAGGCCATTCCGGCCAAGTCCGCCCTCCCAATCCTGGAGAACTTCCTTTTTGACCTCAAGGGCAACATTCTAGAGGTCACCGCCTCTGACTCCGAACTCACCCTTAGGACCGAGATCGAGGTAGACACCACCGAGGAGGAAGGAAGGATCGCTGTCCCGGCGAGGCACATCATAGATCTTTTGAAAGAGCTTCCCGACCAGCCGGTGTCAGTGAGGACCTCCAGCGACAGCTCGATCGAGTGCGATTGGACAAGCGGCAATTCCGTCCTGCCGTACTTCCCCGCCGAGGACTATCCCGAGATCAAGGGTGCCTCTGAGGATGCCGAGAAGGTCATATTCCCCGCCAAGAGCCTCATCGAGGGTATCAACAGCACAGTCTACGCGACCGCCGACGATGAGATCCGCCCGGCGATGAACGGTATCTATTTCGATTTCGACACGGATTCGACCACCCTTGTGGCATCCGACTCCCATAAGCTGATTTGCTACACCACCAAGGACGCCAAGGCGGCCGCCAAGTGCTCCTTCATACTCCACAAGAAGCCGGCGAATGTGCTGAAGGCCATAGTCGACAAGGAGGATGGGGACGTCGAGGTCGCTTTCGACTCCAGCACTGTGGTGTTCTCATTCGGAAGGACAACGATGGTTTGCAGGTTGATCGTCGGCAAGTATCCAAAGTACCGTGATGTGATCCCCCAGAACAACTCCTCAATCCTCAAGATCGACAGGAGCCTGTTCCTGAATACCGTTCGCCGTGTGGCCGTCTGCGCCAACAAGGCTTCCAACCACATCAAGCTCGACCTCAAGCCCGGCCAGATGGAGATCACCGCCCAGGATCTCGGCTTCGCTATAGCCGCATACGAGAAAGTACCTTGCGACTACAATGGCGATGAGCTCACGATCGGATTCAAGTCAACGTTCCTCGGAGAGATACTCTCCAACATGAGCTGCGACACTGTCGTGATGAAGTTCGCTGACGCCCGCAGGGCCGCCTTGATAGTCCCTTCAGAGGATGACGCCACGAGCGAGAAGATTTGCGGCATCCTGATGCCGATCATGGTCCAGTAAAGATAGTTAATCCACTGTGGAACTTTCACTTCAAAAGCCCCTGTTGTTCTTCGACATAGAGAGCACGGGGCTTAATATCGTCACAGACTGCATAGTCGAGTTGAGTTTCGTCAAGGTTTTCCCGGACACCCACCATGAGACGAAGACTTGGAGGGTATGCCCTTGGGACTACGTCAACGGAATCCAGAAGAAGATGGATCCCAAGGCCACTGAGGTCAATGGGATCACTGATGAGATGCTCGTCGGTGAGAAGAAATTCATCGAGATAGTTCCTGAGGTTGTGGAATGGCTTAGAGACAGCGACTTGGCGGGGTTCAACTCAGCTAAGTTCGACCTTCCCATGCTCGCGGAGGAAATTGAACGCGTGAGGGCATATTGCCTTCACAGGATCTCCGATCCGAGAGCGACCCAGGCTAACAAGGACAAAGCCAAGGGAATGCTTGACATCCTTGACATAGACCTCCACGCCAAGAGGATGGTCGATGTGCAGACCATCTACCACTACATGGAGCCACGCAACCTCAGGGCGGCTTACCGTTTCTATTGCGGGGGCGAGGATTTCGAGAACGCTCATTCAGCTGAGGCTGACACGATGGCTACCTACGAGGTGCTCAAAGGCCAGCTGGAGATGTACCAGGTGGCTGACAAGCACCATGAGATGGTCTTGAAAAACGACATCGATTTCCTCTCCGGAGTCGGAGGGAGACCCAGGACCGTGGACTATGCCGGGAGGCTGGTCCTGGGGCCGGACAATGAGCCGGTGATCAGCTTTGGAAAGCACAAGGGAAGGACGGCCAAGTCAGTCTACGAGACTGAGCCGGCGTATTTCGCCTGGATTGAGAACGGTGAGTTCACGATGGACACCAAGCGCCAGTTCGCGCTCCTGAGGGAGCGTTTCGACAAGGAGCGCAAAGCGGCTATGAGCAAGCCTCTTGAGGGTGAGGACCTGAGTGATGCCGTGGCTCGTCTCCAGGGAAAGTTTCAGGGGGGTAAGCTTTTCTAGATGAATATGTTCCGTCGCTTCGTGTTTCTGTTTGCCGCATTGGGGACGTTGTTGTGTTCCTGCCGCGGGAGACATGCCGGATTGGCGGTGGCGGATGCCGGAGAGCCGGCTTTTCTGGAAATATTAGAGAGACCTCAGGGGGGATGGACCATCGTGTCCGTCTCCCCTTTTGACGGCTCAAAGGACTCCCTTGTGGTTGACCGTCCCCTGCGTCGTCTTATCGTCATGAGCACCTCGCACTACGGCTTCCTCGATGCCCTCGGCCGCACCGACCTCATCGTCGGCGCAAGCGGCACCGATTATATCTTCACTGATCAAGAGTCCGCCGAGACCAGCTCTGGTGGCTCGACCGCCTCGCTTCGCTCGGCCCCACCGCTCGCTCCGCTGCGCTCCGCTCCGGTCCCCCCTCTTACAGTGCCGAGGGTGGCATGGGTCGCGCCATCCAGACTGGTCTCGGCGGCCATACCCGCTGCCTCAAGGGACTCGGAGCGAAGCGACGCAGGGAGTCTGAGGGGAACGCCCCTCAGTCCCCCTAGGGGGCGACGGGGGGTTGAAAGGCGTCAGCCGATGTCGGCTTTTGCCGACATCGGGTACGACGGTGCGGCGGACTATGAGAGGATTGTGGAGCTGGAGCCGGATGTTGTGCTGACGTATGCGGTGTCGGGGGCGAAATCTCCGTTCGTCGCTAAGCTGGAACAACTTGGAATAAAGGTATTTACGGTCAATGAGCACCTTGAGCGCCACCCTCTGGCCCGCGCCTCCTACATCCGACTCTTCGGCGCCCTCACAGGCGAGATGGCAGCCGCCGACTCAATCCTCCTCTCGGTCAAGGAAGCCTACGAGACGTTGGCCGACTCTGTCACCAACTCCGGCGGCAAGATCAGGAAGGTCCTACTGAATATTCCATACAACGACCAATGGTTCGTACCCTCCACCGAGAACTACCTAACCGCGCTGATTCATGACGCCGGAGGCGAGGTACTTGGCTGCGAGAGCGGAAAGGCAGCCTCGTCAATCATGTCTGTCGAGAAGGCATATACCCTCAGCGAGGAAGCCGACGGCTGGCTCAACACCGGCTGGTGCAACTCCAGGAAAGATCTGTTGGGAGTCAATCCGATATTCAAGGATATGCTCGAAAACATCGAACGCAACGCCAATGAAAGAGGTTTCGGAGGGATGCAAGTGGTCTGGAACGACAACAATAGGGTGAACGCCAAAGGCGGGAATGACATCTGGCAGAGTGGAGTGGCGCGCCCCGACCTGGTGCTTAGGGACCTGGTCGGCATCCTCCATCCATCTGGCGCAAAAGAAGAGGTAATTTATTATAAACCAATAGAATAACCATAAAAACACTAAAGCGATATGGGAAAGTACGATTTTGATGAGATGACATGCAGACGCGGCACAAACTGTGTTAAATGGGACGCCAACAGCCCCTGCGGACCTATCTGCGAGGATGTGATTCCCCTCTGGGTAGCCGACATGGACTTCAAGGTTGCCCCGGAGATTGTGAGCGCCCTTCGCAGGAGAGTGGACCATGAGATATTCGGATACACCCATATTCCTGACAGCTATTACGAGGCCGCCATTGGCTGGTGGCAGCGCCGCCGCGGCTGGCACACAGAAAAGGAATGGTACACACCTGTGGACGGGATCGTGCCGGGAATGTCAATCGTGATGTATGCTTTGACTCATTATGAGGTGAACGACGAAGGGCTTGTCGTGGAAAAGCCGGACGGTGGCAAAGGCCCGAATGGAGAGCTTCCAAAGATCATCATCCAGTCCCCTGCCTACAATTGCTTTTTCTCCTCTGTCCGCAATATCGGCTGCGAACTTTCCGCCAATAAGCTTATATACGACACGGAAGGCGACCAGGCCACCTGGTACATAGACTTCGATGATCTCGAAAGAAGGGCCGCGGACCCTATGGCCAAGGTACTCCTCTTCTGCAACCCCCACAACCCTTGCGGAAGGGTATGGCCGAAGGAAGACCTCCAAAAAGTCGCCGATATATGCAGGCGCAATGGTGTCATCGTCGTCAGTGACGAGATCCACTGCGAGCTGGAGATGCCAGGGTACCACTTCACCCCGATG
>JAFYYM010000064.1 GCA_017557535.1 Bacteroidales bacterium
GCCGAACTATCACGCCCACATCGTATGGGATTGGATGGACCACGAAACTGGCAAGTCGTACAAATTGGGTGAGGCGGATATGTCGGAGATGCAGGATATGCTGGCCAAAATGCTGAACATGCAGCGCGGTCAGAAGAAGTCCGAGACCGGTGCGGACCACCTGGAGCGAAACGACTTCATCCTCCAGAAGCAGGAGAAGGAGAAGAAGCGGCTGGAAGATGAGAAACGCAAAGCCCAGAGCGAGAAGGCAAAGGCTGAGAATAAGGCTAAGAAGGCCAAGGAAGAGGCGGAAAAGGCGGTGGAGGAAAAGGACGAGGCTGAAAAGAAAGCCCAGGCAGCCAAGACCGAACTCTCCAGCGCCGAATCAAAGTTCTCGGAGAAGCAGACCGAGATCGAAAAGTTGGACAAAAGGATCACGGCCAAGGAGGCAACGCTTGAGGGGCTGTTGACGGAAACCGCAGCGCTACGCAAGCAGAAGTACTCGATGGATCCTGATGACAGCTGGAAAGACTCGCTCCTGACAAGTTTCTCCGCAAACCTGTTAGAAGCGGATGAAACCATCGGCTATTGCATCAACGCTATCCAGGATTATGCCTATTCGGGCTTCATGTGCCGTGGTGGAGGCAGACACGATTGCATCTTTTTTCCCGAGGAAGCCTACGCTATCAAGAAAGTGATGACGTCCTTTGCTGAAGCATTCAAGACCACACTTCATGCAATCGGCGACTGGCTCGTCTGGATGGCCAACAAATTAAGCAAGTTCAATGACCGGGAACTGTACCGTGCCGATAAGGAAGTTAAGGACATAGCAGATGGATATTATGACAGTCAAATCCGAAAAGTGGGAAATGGCTATAGTAGCGGAAGGTCGAGATAACGGTTTATGGTTACCAGATCAAAGCACCCTACCCTATATCCCTGCCACCTGCCCCTTAGGGTTATTCCGCAGGGAGTTACAACCGTTTGCTGTATTCTATGAAGGGATGTCCCTTAAGAATCTGATCAGCTACTTGTCCTTGAAGGGGCCAAGGCATGCAGAGTCCTGCGATAATAATCAGACGGGCAAATAAGGATTGATTCTTTTTCTTTGACCATTCTAGATTCCATAACGAGGCATTGCCCTACCGCCAGAGTTGTTGAAGCGGTAGGAAATGTCCAGCACGAAATACCGCCCATAGACAGGGGTCCATGTATGGGAGACCGAGGACGGTCCCATCGTAATGGAATAGATGGACCCGCTACGGAGTAGGTCAATGCCACGGATACTGATTTTCAGGTCTTTCTTCAGCAGATTGATACCCAGTGCCAAATTCAATTGCTGGAGGTCTCTGCTCATATCCTGCACCGACAGGTCACGGACCGGTCGCCAGGAATAGGTCCCCGTGAAGTAAGCATACTTCAGGAACTCCGTTGAGAAGTCCAGGTCAAGTTGCCCGCGAATCGCTCTGCGATCCATCGAACCCTCTTTGCTCGTGGCACGGATATACGCCACATTCCCGACAATAGATGCCTGTGCACCCTTCCACAAAGGAGCCGTCACTTTGGCATTCATGGATGGTGTCCATTCCGTCGTACGGTCCAGCACCTCGCCAAAATACTGCGGCATCAAGCGATAATCCAATCTGGGTTGGAGCGTGATGGTGGGCTTTAATTTCCCCTTCAGCATGCTGAGCCGGGCCGAGGTATTCAGGGTCACATTGGCGGTCAGGCCATAGTCCGCATTTTCGGTTCGGTTAAGCGAAGCACCTGCAGGGACGCGATAGCCGTCGTATTCGTCCAGCACAGTCTCTTCCCGGAAGTACAGCATTCGCTGAACCAGCGGATTGCGCTCATACTGGAAGCTCGCATTCCAGTCTATTGTCCAGGTTTTCGCCTCCATGTTGCGTCCCTTCTGAAGGCGAAGCGTGAATGCCTGACTTTGTTTCAGGTCCGGATTGCCGCCCACCAATGAGAGCGGACGGGTATCGTTGATCCGTCGGCGCAACTGTTCCACAGAAGGAATCCGATAGGTAGAACTGAGGCCCAAGTAGACCCTGTTCATCGAGATACTGAGCAAGGGCATGATGCCCCAGTAGGTCTTGTTCCCGGAATAGGCCTCAGGGATGCGCTCCCGGTCAATGACCTGGTTCAACAGGAAATTGAGATCCAGACTGATCGAGGTGTTTTTGGCCTTTCCCCATGCGGCGTATATCGAACTGAGCCTGAGTGAGTGCCGCAGGTTAGAATACGTGAAATTATAGGTATTCGCTGGATTGGGCGCAGGTTCGTCAACCCCATACAGGTCATAGGCTTCCTGCAATTGATTCTCGAGCTGGTAATAGATGTCGTAATTGAGTGTCAACTGAATATTGCGTGAATCCGTCCGATGGTTGTAAAGCGACTGTCGGATCGATCCCAGCCAGTTTTGCGACAAGTTGTTCCCTTCCTTGGTCAGGTACCGTTTCGTATAGGAAGAGGCAAGCGTGTCAAGGTTCCAAGAGTCCAGATTATTTTGCTTGAGCGCCACGCTAAATGACAGAGTCGGCCCTGGTTTGCCGCTCTCGCCGGGTTTGAAGCCGACAGTGACCGTTTCGGAGAGGTTCCAACCCTTGTCCCCGGAAAACGAAGTCTCATTCTGAGACATCGGATTCCTGCCATCGTAGACGAGTGAGCTGGCGGAATGTCCGTCCAAGTTGGTGCGGGACAGATTGAGCAGCTGACTCCACTGCACATAAACCCGTGATCCCGTACGGTAGGCGAAAGCCGTTTCAAACCGATGCTGTTCCGTCAGCCGGTCAGACGAAGTCTCATCTTCTTGGGTATGGGCCGGTGTTCCCGGCAATTCGAAATACTCCTGCAACGCCCGGCGGCGGCTTTGGATTCGGTCGTGCGTGAAGGAATATCGGGTGTTCAGCCCGTTTCCGAATAATGGGCTTTCCCAGTAGCGGTTGAATCCCAGGTTCAGGTCAGTCGTTTGCCGGTAGGTGGACTGCGGCATGGGGATGGCGTTGATGCTGCTGGAGCTCATCCCGACATTGTTGGTGACGGCATCTGCCGAGAGTTGGATCAATTCGGAGAAGAAATGGGCGTTGGTGCCGGCGGCATAGCGGTATTGCTGGTCGCCACTTTCCTGTCGCTGCTCGTCCGCGCCGGCAATCGCCCGTACCTGCAGGTCCGTCGAACTTAAAATCGGGTTTCTGGTCTTGATGTTGACGACGCGTTGCTTCTCCCGGACGATCTTATCTAGTACTTCTTCAGGATTCTTCTCGTCAAATACCTCCATCGACACGACCTGCTCCGCCCGCAGGTTCTCCATCGGATCCATTGGATTGAGACCGAAAATCAAGGCTCCGTTCACATAGGATCGGACGACCTCCTTTCCCGATATCCGGATTTGTCCCGTTGCAGAGTCTACCTCGACACCGGGCATCTGCTTCAGCAGGTCGATGGCGTAGTCGCCCTCCTCGACCCGCAGGGCCGCGGCGTGGTATACCAGCGTATCCCCCCTCATTGTCATGATCGGGGCTTCGGCAGTGACTTTCGCGGCATCCAGGATTTCCTCCTTCCGCTGTCTCGGAACAATGACGATGTTTTCTCCCGGCACAAGGACGAACGACTCGGAGAAAGGAGCATAGCTGTCGTTCACCATTGAAAGAGTGACGCGTCCGGGGCTGACGCCTGAAAACGTAAACTTCCCCTGGTCGTTTGTCTTGGTCCTTAAAGTATCTCCGGCGGCGACGAGAACGACGTCAACACGCGATACGGGGATGTCAAGCGTCTCAAATCCGAACGCCTGCCCTGGAGCCCCCACGTCCATACGGTAAAAAGTCTTTCCGGCAATGGAAGAAAGGGTATCAACCTCGTTCTGTCCAAGGAGCGTCTGGGGCAGAAAGAGTCCTGCGACAAAGGACAGAAACAGAAGGGGGCGCCATCTCATGGATTCAATCCGAAAACAAAGGCTCCATTGATATGAATTCGATGAACGGCATCCTCTGAGATGGAGAGCAGATGATTGTTCTTGTCGTATTCGACCCCTGACAACCCGATCAACTTGCTGACGAGATTGCTTTCATCTTTCGGTTCAGGGCCCGCATATCCGCTGCCGGAAATGCGGGGAAAGTGATAAACCCAAGTATTCTCCTCCATCGTGATGATCGGTTCTTCGGACAATTGCAGCATGGATCCTTCCGGCATTGCCGGCCGTTGCCAGGGAATCACCATGTTGTTTTCTCCAGGCATCAATTCGAACGTTCCGACAAAGGGGGCATCCTTAGCTTCTTTCGGAGGCACAATGGAAAGGGTGACCAGTCCAGCGGTAATTCCGGAGAAAGCGAATCTCCCATCATTCCCTATTTTGGTTCGGAGCGTCTCTCCATCAGCTACCAGAATGACATCACAACCGGCTTTTGGAAAGTAGGTCGACCCCATTACAATACCAGAATTAGCGGCTGATTTGATGTCGAAGATCGTAAAGGCCTCGCCTACGATGGAAGAAGTGGTGTCGGCGGATCGATCCTGTCCATGCAGAATCAAAGGCAGGCAGAGGAATGTGCCCAAAAGCAACGATAACCGGAATTTAGGAGAAAACATACCTTGAGATTCTTATTGGCAACAGACTGAAAAGCTACAACATATATGCCACGATTTAGGATGTAAATACGTAATGTACAGTAAGATTTGCTCACAATCAATTCTCTGCATTTGGCTTCCGTGCAAATAAATATGCTCCATTGACATACTCCCTACATATGCCATAACTGGGGAGGGCGATCGTTTCTTTTCTTTTGTTGTATTTCGCACCCGGGAAATCCTTCAGCTTGTCAGCGAGATACACCCCCATCCCTTTCATGCTGGGATAGTGGAATATCCAATCGTCCCCTTCCAATGTCACGATGGAATAATTGACCGATTCAAAGGTATCAGATATACCATCGACAGGAATCAGCACGACGTTTTCCCCCTGCATCAACTCGAAGGTCCCTGAGAACAAGGATTTTATGATGCTTGTGCCTGTGCTGAGATCATTCCAGGTCACTGTTATGGAAACCTGCTTAGCCGTGATTCCCGAAAAAGAGAATAACGAATAGGGCGTTTCTACTTCTGTCCGAAGCGTGTCCTTGTCAGCCACTAGCGTAACCCAGGAATCAGAATTACCGAATGTAAGCATCATTGTGCCAGGAGGAAAAGCAGGAGGGGTCTGACCGTACTTGAAAACCTGGCCGACTATTGCATAGGGCCCTTCGGAATCCTGGCCAAAGAGATTTAATTGCGGGAAGAAACCTGCAATAAACAATAAGTAAAGGATGAGAAACTTCTTCATACTTAATACTTATTAATGTGAATTCTATTTAGAAATGCGGCACACTTCAAAAGTCAAAGATAATCAAATTAATAACAGTATTCAAAAAGTGTCCTGTAGATTGACCGAATAATCTTTTTCAGACATCAGGAAACACCGATAGTGGACTCTCTGTCATTTCCGGATTCTGGTTAATGTCTGGATAAGACGAAGCACTCCTTCTTGAAACTATGCTTGGCTGCGAGTATCTTTTTTCGCAGGCTTTTATGAAAAAATGGGATACTATTTGGGATATGATTAACGAAAAATCCCCCTCAGACTACTCTGAGAGGGATTTTTGTGGAGCATAGGAGAATCGAACTCCTGACCTTTTGAATGCCATTCAAACGCTCTACCAACTGAGC
>JAFYYM010000065.1 GCA_017557535.1 Bacteroidales bacterium
ACTTAGACTTGAGACAATAGAAGTGGGGGATATCAGCCATCGTCTTGGCAAATATCCAGTCCTGAGAGTCAACGAACTCTCGAGCCCGTCTCCGTTCTTCATTTGTAAGCATAGTTAACAGGCAGCGGGGAAAGGCCCACGGTTTGAATCGAAGAAATGCAGAGCCCAAGTATGTCTCCTATCAATCTCCGCGTACATGTCAAGCCTCTTCGTATCCAGTTTCTCTGCGTTGACGATGGACCAGAGCGTCTTCTCCATACGCTGGCCGTTCTGATGGAGGTCGTTGATCTTGACTTGAATGGCAGCTTTATTCCCCGAGCGGAAGATATCCCTGACATACTCTTCATAGGTGATGCCCTCCTTGTGGGTAAGCAGATCAACGGCTTCCAACACCTCTTCTTCAACGCCGCGAACACGCAGGTCCTTAATGGAGATATCGGAGTCTTCCACAACGTCGTGAAGGAAACCAACCTTCTGCTCCAGTTCTGTCTCACCCATCAGACCGACGGCAAGGACATGAAGGATTGCCGGGTTGCCCTCCAAATCCTTCTGTCCGTCGTGCGCTTCGAGCGCAATACGTATGGTTTCTTCGATTGTCATAACCACTCTTCGTTAAATCATGAACCGGACTCTTCTCGCGGCCTTCTTTTCATCAAAGAAGTCATTGTTCATCTCAAGGTACTCGTTCCACAACTCATGAAGCTTGGACTCATACTCGGCGGGAAGAACCCTGCCGGAGTGACCGCCGTTCCACTGGAATCCAGGCATTGATGCCTCGAGCGTCTCTGCAGAAAGGAGACGGCAGCGCTCAGGATGGATCATGGTGTCGGGCTCGAGGTCCGCATAGTAGACCTCACGTCCCTTACCGGACCAGTCTTCACCCTGATAGGGGCGGGAAGTAAAGAGACCGTGCATCACGATTCCGGTGGGCTCCTCGCCGCACTTGATCATGAAGAACTCATCCCCGGGCATGGCCTTCTGCCAGTCCCAGATGCTCCAGTTGAACCAGGCGTTGTCGAAATGCTCCAGCTCGTCGGTGAAATCCTCCATCTTGTAGCTTGAGATGGCCGGGCGCCACTCAAGGATAAACACCTTGCGTCCCGGAAGTGGGTCTTGCATCGTTTTCATATTCTCCATTGTTTCTAGTTAATCAATCATATAAATGCTCACGTTAATCTTGGGCCATTTCTCATGGGGCTCGACACGTACCACCTTGCAGCTGAAGAGCTTCCCGGCATCCATCAACCTTGCGATGACGAGGTTGTCCTTCATCGGAACCCAGCCGATACGGACATCCTTGTGCCAGATGCCGATGGCGTAATCGTCCACCTCGTTCTCAGGGTGACGGCGCATGGTGAGCTGCATGCCCGTCTGAAGATACCCAAGGACTTCGGTTATCCTATCGCAGTAGCCGGTACCCGCGACAAACACATTGATAACGAATATCTCCTGACGGAAGGGTACGATGTCCGTCCCTCCGCTCCGGCTGATGAGTGCCATCAACTCGGGATTCAGTTTAACGAGTCCTGCTTCCATAATTTCAGCATTGTAAGATAGTTTGTCCTCTGCTCCAGTTCCTTTTTAGCCTCAGCTATGCGCTCCTTAATCTCGACCTGTTGCTCCTTTATCCAATTCTCGTCCTGTAGCTGTGTCCTGTAGGTAAACGGGAACTGGGAGTCCATCTGCTCAATCCGGTTCTTGAACGACTGGACGGATTCCTTCGCCTTCTCGATGAGGGAAGGGAGGTCCGCCTCTGGGAGGTCCTCGATGGATTGGTCCGTCAGTGCAAGGGCAATCTGACGCAATGCGTGGATGTCCCCGATACGATAAGCGGATACCGCCTTAAGGAAGAGGTCCCGCTCACGGCTCCCATGTTCCGGATGGAGATCCGGATGCAGGGCTTTCGCGATGAGCCGGTAGAGTCCACGTAATTCCTCGGTCTCTTCCTTGCTATACGAAGGGGCGTTGAGATAATCATTGGCAGCCTTTATATCCGCTTCTCTCTGCTCGATCTCAATCTTGAACTTCTCCTGCTCAAGCTTGATCCTCGAAGCTATCTGAGCCTCATCAGGGCTTTCGCCCCGGTTGATGTACGCCTGGATGAGATGCGTCTCCAAGATAGCCAGACGGATACGCACCTTCAGCTGGAACTCCTCGAGTAGATGCACGCCGATATGCTTCTCGTAGAGGGACAACAAAACCGGGCGCTCCTCGAACTGCATATACTCCGCCTTCAGATAGAGCCTTGAAGACTCCTGACGGAGACGCTCCAGTTCCTCCTGGAGGGACTGGATCTTGGGATGGAGGATGAGTTCTTCAAGCATATTTCGTGTGATTTCGATGCAAATGTATCCTCCGTTAGTGTCAACTTTTGTCACATGATTTTTGCCGAGACGATTTTTTCTGTATTTTTGTGAAAAAATCAGCTTTTATGGTCGGAAAGTTCAAAGTGGTGACCCTTTGCGGGAGCACCCGTTTCAAGGAACAGTTCCTTGAGGCGCAGAAGCGTTTGACCCTCGAAGGGAACATAGTGATCAGCGTCGGACTCTTCGGACACTCCGGCGATGAAGAGGTCTGGACCGAAGGGACAAAGGAGATGCTGGATAATATGCACAAGCGCAAGATCGACATGGCTGACAGCATCTATGTCATCAACGTGGGAGGTTATATTGGAGAAAGCACCCGTTCCGAGATAGAATACGCGACCAGGAATGGGAAAGAAGTGGAGTATCTTGAACCCCTGAAGAAAGACTGATATGGACCAGCCGAAAGTGGAGAGGATGCTGCGACTGATGCAGTTCCTCACAGGAAACGTCAATTATACGCTGGACGAAATCTGCGAGCGGCTTGACCTGAGCCGAAGGACCATGTTCCGGTATCTCGACACCTTCAAATCCGCAGGTTTTTCCGTTCAGAGGATAGGGGAGGGACGCTATCGTCTGGCCACGATGCGAAGATCTGACGTGGACCTCTCAAAGATTGTCTACTTCACGGAAGAGGAAGCCTATGTGGTCAATCGCCTTATCGACGCTCTGGACAACACAAACGCGATGAAGCAGGGGCTACGCCGCAAACTGGCGGCTGTCTATGACTCCACGGACATCGACAATTACATTGACAAGAAGGAGAACTCCGTGCACATCGGAGCCCTGGCTGATGCCATTCGAGAAGGGAAGAAAGTGGTTCTGAAGGACTACTCTTCATCTCATACGAATGCTACCAAGGACTACACGGTGGAGCCCTTCAAGTTCAATACGAACTACATCGACATCTGGGCTTTTGACACAGCTGACGG
>JAFYYM010000066.1 GCA_017557535.1 Bacteroidales bacterium
CAGCTCTCCGGCCGCACCGACGTCAAGATCGAGTACACCGGCCTCCGCCACGGCGAGAAACTCTACGAGGAACTCCTCGCCACCCGCGAGAACACCAAGCCCACCTCGCACGACAAGATCATGATCGCCTCCGTGCGGGAATACGACTATGAGGACGTCAACGACGACATCGACCTCCTCATCCAGAGCAGCTACGGATTCGATCCGATGGCCTCCGTCGCCCGGATGAAAGACCTCGTCCCCGAATTCAAGAGCCTGAATTCCAAGTTCTCCGTCCTGGACAGCCAATAGGGTAAAACGGGATAGTCGATAGGGGAGTCGACTCTTTTTGAGTCGACTTTTTTATGTCCATGTCAATGAGGAATGGAGGACGGTGGTTAATGGGGACGGTGGTGCGCCGGCTCCATGCGGCTTTCAGCGGGCTACGCCTGGGTCGGAAATGGTCTTGACGGTGAACTCGCTCAGTTAGTCTCGCGGGGCGAGCCTAACTAGCGCTCAAACAGACACCGTCATCCCTGCGGGCACGCCCATTTCCTCCCGCTCGCGTTCGCTGAAAGCCGAATATCCGCCGGCACACCACCGTCCCCTGATTGACCACCGTCTGCGTTATAACGACTGCTCGTACAGGTCCAGTAGATGGACCGGTACAAGCAAAAAAGGCCGATTTTGCCCGTACAGGTCCAAAGAATGGACCCGTGCAAGCACTGTTGTGCCTTAACATGACGGGAGGGTGAAATCTCTGCAGGCTGTTGGGCAAGGTCTGCGTGATTATTGGGCACGGTCTGTTTTTAGCCGACAGACCTTGCCCAGTCATTCTGGTCTCTACGCGCTGTGTGGCATAATCAGCGGGCAAGGTCTGCGCCCTGAAATCAGACCTTGCCCCAAACCGTCACAGACCTTGCCCAGAGGAAGGGAGGCTTGTGAAGCTTTGTTTATTATTGGCTTTCTCTTTGAGATTATTTACATTTGCAATCTCATCACATCAATGCACATGAAGTATTCCGAAATACACCGACCTCAGGAGGACTATACCGTTCCTTCCGTTAGAATCATTGACTTGAAATCGGATCAATCCTTCCTTGCCTCGAACCTCGAGCCCATCGATGGCGGGGACGATCCGGAAATCGATTGGTAAGTTACTTCGCGGATATGAATCGTTCCCTTGTATTCGTTTTGGCGACTACGCTGGTCGCATCCTGCTCCATCCACGAGAAGGATTTTGAGCGCATGTTTCAGGATGATGTCGAATTCTATGCTTCCTTCGAGCAGCCAGATGAGGACGGGACGAAGGTATATGCTAACGAGGGCCTTCTCCTCCGCTGGACTGCCGATGACCGGGTGACCATTTTCAACAAGAATACCTACAACCAGCAGTATAAGTTCTGCGGCGAAACAGGCGACAATGCTGGAGGATTCAGCAAAGTGCAGTCGGACGAATTCATCACAGGGAATACAATCACTAACACCGTCTCTGTCTATCCCTATCAAAAGACGACCAAGATATCCGATAACGGTGTCATCACCGTCAGTCTTCCAGCAGAACAGACCTTTGCCGATATTACTTTTGGACTTGGGGCCAATACGATGGTCTCTGTCTCCGAAGACAACTTCCTCCAGTACAAGAATGTCGGCGGGTACTTGATGCTCAAATTGTATGGCGAACGAGTTTCGGTATCGTCTGTCACGCTGAAGGGAAACAACGGGGAAAAACTGGCGGGAGACGCTTCTGTAACCATGCCGTTGGGTGGTGTCCCCTCTGTGACGATGGCTGAGGATGCAACGACGGAAATAACCTTGACTTGCCCGGAGCCTGTCACATTGGGTAAAACCGCCGAGGAGAGTACACAGTTTTGGTTCGTTATTCCTCCTGTAACGTTCAGCAAGGGTTTTACGGTTTCTATTGGCGAAACCACTGGCGGTTATTATGAAAAGTCGACCACCAAGAGCATTACCATCCTCCGGAACAACTTGTCCAGGATGTCGTCAATAGAAGTTGAGATAATTACACCAACGATGCCAGTCCCCGAGGCCGTCGATCTTGGCCTTTCAGTGAAATGGGCGTCGTTCAACCTCGGGGCATCCAAGCCGGAAGAAGTTGGAGATTACTTCGCTTGGGGAGAGATAGAACCCTATTATAGTGGTTTGGATCCACTGACGTGGAAAGAGGGTAAGGAAGAAGGGTACCGCTGGCCTTCTTACAGGTGGTGTAATGGTTCGGAGGATACCCTCACCAAATACAATTTGGACGATTCCCAAGGTCTGGTGGACAATAAAACTGTTCTAGAGAAGGAGGACGATGCCGCTGATGTGAATCTTAGCGGCAAATGGAGAATGCCGACTAATGAAGAATTGACGGAGCTAATTGAGAATTGTACATGGACCTGGACCACGCAGAATGGAGTGAAAGGATATAATGTTACAGCTATCAATAATAATAGCATCTTCCTTCCCGTCACTGGCTATCGGCTAGATTGTCAAGTCCTTTCTGTGGACTCTGGCTACTACTGGTCTTCTTCCCTCAATCCGAACACGCCTCTTAACGCGCGGGGATTGTCCTTCTCTTCCAAGGGTGTCTACGGAATCCAATGGAGCCGTTACATTGGCCAAACCATCCGTCCCGTCTTCCATGATCGGATTCATCCAGAATCAATTACGCTTGACAAGACTTCACTGTCACTTTACGTAGGAAAGTCCGAGCTGTTGACAGCGGCAGTCTCTCCCACGAACGTTACAGACAAGAGTGTTTCATGGTCGAGCAGTAATAACTCGGTTGCAATGGTTTCTGCAAAAGGTGCTGTGACGGGGTTGGCTGCCGGCTCTGCCGTTATTACAGCAACCACCCTCGACGGGGAGAAGTTCGCAACGTGCGAAGTGTCCGTTGTTTTCCCCATGCCAGAAGCTGTTGACCTTGGGCTTTCTGTCAAGTGGGCCTCATTTAACCTAGGAGCGACGGAACCAGAAGAGTATGGTGAGTATTATGCCTGGGGAGAAACCGAACCCTACTATATCCGTGGGTGGAATTCGCTTATCTGGAAACCCGGTAAGGAATCCGGGTATTGTTGGGAATCGTACAAGTGGTGCATGGGTTCTGATAATACGCTGACAAAGTACTGCGAAAAATCGTCTTTTGGCTATAATGGTTTCACAGACGATAAGGCAGTCCTGGAATTGGAAGATGATGCAGCCCACGTGAATCTTGGAGGCAATTGGAGGATGCCGACAGCCGCAGAGATGAACGAGTTGCGAGAAAAATGTACCCGCACGTGGACAACTCAGAATGGGAAAAAAGGTTACATGATGACTGGCCAGAACGGGAACAGCATCTTCCTTCCTGCGGCCGGTGAATGGTCTCATACCAGCTACACGAATTCAGACCGCGGCTATTATTTGTCTTCTTCCCTATATGAGAGCAACTCAAACACCGCTAAGGACTTTTTCTTTGATTCCGGCGTGTTCGCCAGTAATAGCAAGTACTCCCGTTACTACGGTCATTCGATTCGTCCCGTCTACGCCGACCCGATACATCCTGAGTCGGTTTTCCTCAATAAATCGTCACTTCCGCTTCATATTGGTTATTCCGAACAGTTGACCGCGGCAGTTTTCCCGGCAAATGCAACAGACAAGACAGTTTCATGGTCGAGTAGCAATCCCTCTGTTGCTGAGGTTTCGTCATCGGGAGTTGTTGTAGGGGTAGCAATCGGTACCGCTGTCATTACTGTTACGACAGCCGATGGTGGGAAAAAGGCGACATGTAATGTGACGGTCACGGAAGCAACGGTTCCCCTTCTTGAAGCTGTCGACCTAGGCCTTTCTGTCAAGTGGGCGTCAATCAACCTTGGTGCTATAAGGCCAGAGGATTATGGTGATTATTATGCTTGGGGCGAGACGGAACCTTATTACAGCAATCTGGATCCGCTGACTTGGAAAGAAGGGAAGGAAGCTGGTTATGATTGGTCGTCCTATAAGTGGTGTATGGGCGATGGGCATACAATAACCAAGTATTGCTACGAATTATATGGTTATAATGGTTTCTATGACTTCAAGTCTGTTCTGGATCCTGAAGATGATGCGGCCCACGTGAATCTTGGCGGCAATTGGAGAATGCCGACTAAAGAAGAATGGTCAGAGTTGAGAGAGAACTGTACTTGGACCATGATAACGCGGAATGGAGTGAACGGAAGGCTGGTTACCGCTAGAAACGGAAACAGCATCTTCCTTCCTGCTGCTGGCGGCCTGTGCCTTACCGATCTCGATGGTATGGGATGTGGCGGCATCTACTGGACTTCTTCACTCAATAGGCTCTGTTCGAACGATGCGATGCTCATAGAATTCTTTTCCGATGGTGTCGGCTTGTTCGACAACGTCCGGTGCGCCGGGAATTCAATTCGTCCTGTCTGCGCTGAATAATAAGAAAAACCCCTCGGGATTAATCCGAAGAGTTTTCTTCTCAGACGAGCAGCAAGCAAAGCGTAGCTTAAGGTCCTTTGGAGGGCTATGGGGTGTCCGCACGGATGATTGTGGGCAAGGTTTGCTATAGTTTTGGGCAAGGTCTGTTTTTCCCTGGTAGACCTTGCCCAATCATTATGGCATCCACTGCACGGTTTGGCACATTCGACGGGCAAGGTCTGCGCGTTGGAATCAGACCTTGCCCGCCAGGATTCCTTCACATGTATCCTTTCACCGAAAGCGACGAAACAATAACAGTCGGTAGCTTTGCGTGCCGGCGTGCAGACGGTGGTTAAACAGGGGACGGTGGTGTGCCGGCGGATATTCGGCTTTCAGCGAGCGCGAGCGGGAGGAAATGGGCGTGCCCGCAGGGATGACGGTGTCTGTTTGAGCGCTAGTTAGGCCCGCTCGCGGGACTAACTGAGCGAGTTCACCGTCAAGACCATTTCCGACCCAGGCGAGCCGCTGAAAGACGTATGGAGCCGGCGCACCACCGGCCCCATTGACCACCGTCTTCCATTCCTATTGACAAACTTCCCATCGACCCACAAAAAAAGGAGCCGGCTCATTTTGAGTCAACTCCTTGCGTTGTCCGTCACTTTGCTCAGAGGATCCCCAGCAGGTGGCTGCGGGAGAGCATGCAGTCGCCGATCGGGGCGGCGAGGTTACGGAGCTTGGAGAACTTGATGGCGGTGTCCTGGTTCGCGATGGTCTGGGCGTGGCGCTTCACGGCGCTGCGCACCGGGAGGAGCAGGTATTCGCCCGCCATCGACAGTTTGCCGCCGAGGACGACCAGCTGCGGGTTGAAGACGTTGATCAGGCCCGCCAGGCCGCGGCCGAGGTTGCTGCCGATCTTCTCGATGGTCTCGATGGTGAGGATGTCCTCCTCCTGCACGGCCTGGAAGATGTCGTTCAGGTTCACCTTGCCCTGCTCCTTGAAGATGCGGGTGAGGGAAGAGGCGCGCCCGGCCTGGAGCTGCTCGGTGATCATGCGCACGAGGGCGGAGCCCGAGGCGCCGGTCTCCAGGCAGCCGACCTTGCCGCAGCGGCAGATCTGGTCGTTGTCCAGGAGCGGGAAGTGGCCGAACTCGCCCGAATAGCCGGACGTTCCGTAGTAGAGGCGGCCGTCCAGGATCATGCCCATGCCGAGACCCCAGCTCACATTGACAAAGAGCACGTTCTTTTCCTTCTTGACCACGCCGGAGAGGTACTCGCCGTAGGTCATCGCCCGGGAGTCGTTCTCGATCACCACGGGGATGTCCAGGTCCTCGGAGAGGATCTTGTTGATGGGACGCTCCGGGTCGAAGGAGTACAGGTTGCTGTAGCCCGTCTTCGGGTTCACGCGGCCGGCCACGCTGATGCCCATCCCGAGCACGCGGTTCCATTCCAGGTCGTGCTCCACGAAGAAGTCGCGGATGTTCTTGGCGATGGTGTGGAGGCAGGCCTCGTCGATCTCCAGGATGAAGGGAATGTCGTCTTCGTGGCAGACGAGGCCGCCCTTGAAGTCGGTGACCGCGATGCTGGCGTGCGTGTGGCGGATGTCCAGGCCGATGAAATAGCCGGCCTCGGGGTTCAGGCCGTAGATGCTGGGCCGCCGGCCGCCGGAGGTGCCGGACTTGCCGAGCTCGATCATGAAGCCTTCGTCCATCAGTTCGCCGATGAGCTTCGTCACGGTCGGGACGCTGGTGTTGATCTGTTCGCTGAGGGCGGCGATGCTGTATTCTCCACTCTGGATGCACAGGCGCAGGATGGTCTTTTTCAGGATGGAGTTCTTGTTGTCTTTTTTGTCC
>JAFYYM010000067.1 GCA_017557535.1 Bacteroidales bacterium
GTAAGGCTCCGACAAACCACGTGTCCAACATGATATAACGATTGACCGCCGCTATCGGGTAGTACCCAGGTAGTGGCGGTTATTATTGGTAGTACCGGGCTATTACCGGGTAGTAGCCGGTAGCGCCTGCCAATTACCCGGTAGTAGTTGGGCAAGGTCACCATTGAAGCCGGGCAGACGGACCAATATGTCTTCAAGCCATGCCCTGGTGTTGATTCCGGCAGCTTTGCAGCAACTGAACAGAGAGTAGACAATGGCCGCACGTATGGCAGCATCGTGATTGCCGGCAAACAGGAAGTTCTTACGGCCCAAAGCTAGAGGTCTAATGGCGTTTTCGATTCCGTTGTTGTCAATGTTGTACCTGCCATCCAGGACATAGCGGCCAAGACGAGGAAGAAGGGCGTAAGTATATGTCAGAGCCCTGCCCATCCTGGACTTGGGAGTAAAGTAGTCTGCCACGCTATTCATCCACTTCTCAAAGTCCTGGATAATGGGATAGGACTCCTTCTGGCGGCGTTCTTTGATGGACTCTGCATCAAGTCCGGCCTCTTTCATCTCCTCCTCTATCTTGTACAGTTTGCTGATGTAGACAATGGCCTCGCTCGCGTACTTCTTGTTCTCATCCAGGGCTTCCACAAACTTGCGCCTGACGTGTGCCCAGCAGCCAATCATAATCTTCCCGGGAGTGCCTTCAAAGGATGAGTATACCTCATACCCGTCAGTCTGTACGGCCCCACGGTATCCACCGATAAGCCTGCGGGCGGTATCGCCGCTACGGGAGCCCATGTCATAATGGAAGTATACGTCCCCGGTGAGCGCGTTGCGTACGGCCCACATATATCCCTTCACGGCACGGTGCTTCTCGTTGTCAATCACCGGCAACGTGCTCTCATCTACCTGTATATAGTCACTGGACATGACCTGCGCCCGAAGTTTGTCGTACAGCGGCCGCAACTTTTCACAGACCGCCGCAAACCAGTCTCCAATCGTGGCATCGTTCAGCACCACGCCCAGTTCTTTGTACTTCTGGATTTGCCGGTAGAACGGGAGATGATAGACGTACTTGTTTATCAGGATATCCGCCAGCAGAGTGGCATCAGCCATGCTCTTGGGCCGTATCGATTCCGGAAGCGGGGCAATCAGGAACGTCTGCCTGTCAGGATCTTCAATCTGAAGTTGAGAACGCAGAACAAACTTGTGCCGTACGATGCGCTTGACATACATCTTTGCGGGTTGGATGGCAACGGTGTCCGTGTTCTCAACGCCAATCTCAACGTAATCAGGATTGTCCTGAACACCATCAGGGTAGATGTGAGTCTCTTCAATGGGGAGATTGGAGAATACGGGCTTACGAACCTCACGCTTATGGGCCTTGACCTCAATGAGCTTGGCGTTCTGCTCCTCCATTGCCTTCACTTCCGCATCCAATTTGGCCTGTTTCTCTTCAGGGAGGGACTGGTCAAACAGAGAGGGTTCAAGGACATTGGGATCAAGCGGGAGATGCTTCTCGCTCATGGAACCGAAGAGTTTCTTACGGAACCAGGCCATCATGGAACGGAGATCATTGATGACAGTCTGCATCTCGGCTTTCTCCGCCTGGAGCTTTTCATTAACAGATTTCATCTCAGCCCTCTCCGCACGCAGCGTCTCCACCTCACCGGAAAGGCGGGCAAGTTCTTCGCGAAGTCGCTGTATCTCGAGGCTCTGATCGGACATCTTTTTCTCTCGTTTCCGGATACAAAGATATGGCCTTCCAGCTACTTCTGCAAGGGTTTTTGCTATTGCAAATGTCAATTATTTTACTTATCTAAAATAAAGATTTACAGGCTCTTAGATAGCATTTTCATCCGCCTGACATAAGGACTGTCGAGCGCTGATTTCACCATCCCGATGACATTTTCATAGGCAAGATTGGTGGAGATTACATCTTCACTGCCGGCGGAAGGGATTCTCATCCTTCCCATGTCCAGGCGGATGGAGTATAGGACCAGACCTCCTTCTTCCTGGCGTAGCAACTTCATCATATTCCGGCTCGCATTGGCAAAGATGAACACATCCCCGCTGCGCAGCCTTTCGCACATGGCGTTAGTCACGATACCGCTCAACCCGTTGAAGCTCTTACGCATATCAACAGGCTTGTTGTACAGCCAGTACCGGCAGGTGTCATCCAAACAGAACATTATCCAGCAGAGATTATTTCACGAAGATGAGCGGCAGTCATGTAACCCTGGATTCGCATGGCTGTGCCAGAGGCTGTTCTTAACTCTACGGTCAGATAGCTTTCTGCTTCCTGTCCACCTTTGCCTGTAGCTGATTTCTTTCCATTCCTGATGGGCATCAGTCCAGAGCTGAACGTTCCAGGAACCATCTGAACAAACTCTCCGGTCCCATTAGATGCCTCGTCCTCCAATCTGTACTTACGCTTTGCCTTGTAGAAGTTCCAGAACGGGATTTCTAGCTCATCCAAACGCTGTCTGTAGCTCATCTTGTGCTCCTGGCAGTACCGATCTATCTCCAGGATTTGTTCGCGTGTCATCATATGCATCCAATTTTATGCAAAAGTAGCGAGGATCTCTCCCCGCTACAATATGCAGTTTATCGGATGATTAC
>JAFYYM010000068.1 GCA_017557535.1 Bacteroidales bacterium
GATCAGCATCTCGATGGAGGCGGTGATGGAGGTTTCCACTTCATTCACGTCGCCGCTCATCCGGGCGATGATGTCACCCTTGCGTTCCTGGGAGAAAAAGCCGATGGGGAGGGCAAGGATCTTGTTGTAGATCCGGTTCCGGATATCCTTGACGATACCGGTGCGGATGGGGATCATCACGGCGGCCGACCCGAAGTAGCAGGAGGTCTTGAGGGCCGTGAAAAGGATCATGATTCCGCATAACAGGAGAAGGGCGGTGGTGGCCCCGTGCGCGGCGGAGAAATCGGAAACCAGCCAGTAGGCGTTGTTTACGAGGATATCCTTGAACTTCATCCCCTCGGTTCCCCACGGGATGAACGCATATTGGACGGTGTCCAGCTTGAACAGGATGTTCAGGAGCGGGACGATGACGGCGAAGGAGAAAATGTTGAAGATGGCGGACAGCATGTTCAAGATCACCGCCCCCGCGAGATAACGCTTGTAGGGGGAGGCGTACTGCCGCATCATCTTGAAGAAATCGTGCATTCTGATTGCCAATCTATAACTCACAAATTTAATCATTTTCACTATCTTTGCAAAAGTAAATCTATACAGCCATGCCCGAGATCGTCTTTGTCATTCCGGCCCGGAACATCGATACGCTCCACCGGTCCCTTTCCATGTTGTCCTTCCAGAAAGGCGGCGGCGTCAGCGCCGTTGTCGTGGATTTCGCCGGCTCCGATGCCGTCCGCTCCACGGTGGCGGACTTCGAACACCGTCTTCCCGTCAGTATCAAGATCATGGCGCAGGAAGGCCAGCCTCTCTGGAAGTGCTGCCTGGACAGCGCTCCCGGAGCGGAATGGGTGTGTTTCATCACCCCGGGCGTGGAACTGATGGAAAAGAGCGTGATGCGGATGCGCAAATGCATCGACAAGCATCCCGCCTTTGACGCCTTCCGCTGGAATCTCGCGGAACCTGCCCGGAAGTGGGGACTTAAAACCAGTCCGGACCGCCTGTTCCTTCGCATCTTCGAGGACGGTGATGCGACACCTCTCTCCTCCTTCGTTTTCCGTGCGCAAACCCTCCGGGAAGCTTTCGGCGCCGATCCCGATGCCGCCGGCATGGCCCCGGCCATCATCCTTTCCGCAGCGAAGAAGACCGGTGTCCGCACGGTCCGCTGGGAGCGCGTCGGCTACAACGCCCCCGCCCCTTCCAGCGATCCCGCGATGGTGGAGAAAGAAGTCCGTTCCCGCCTGGCCTTCTTCCGCTGGTCGGAACGCTATTTCGGAGAAGAATATCCGATGGGAGTGGGCGACCGCCTGGACCTCTTCGCCCATGAGCTCTCCCGCCTCTATCCGAGCTTCACCCCGGACGAACTGAAAGAGGACCTGAACACCTTCGCCGTCGTGAACGGGCCCATCCGCCGCGTGCGCGCCGCCTCCGCCCTGAAAGCGGCCCTGAAGGAACGTCAGGAATCTTTGAAATAATTTTTTGCTTTTTCGGAAAAGAATACCGATATTTGCAATCCCTTTCAACGAAGGACCTCTGGATGTAGCGCAGTTGGTAGCGCACCTGGTTAGGGACCAGGAGGTCGCTGGTTCAAGTCCAGTCATCCAGACGACAGCAGATGAGGCACTTACGACAACGTAGGTGCTTTTTCTTTTTGTTTAGTCGCAATTTCGTCGCAGTTTCAGTGTTTTCTAATGTATCTTTTGATTCCCTTTGAACGGGATTGAGCTACAGTATTAGGAGATATAATAGGAGTCAAAAACTGTATAAAACACATCCTATTATATTGAGATTTCTGCGAGATGTCTGCATCTAATGGGCTTCCTGATATTTAGCAAAGCGATTTCTCAGAAAAAACATTATTTTTGTAAATACACTGAAACGTTATTGAGAATGGAAACGGGAAACAAACAGCGTCAAAGCCTATGGTTCCCCTAAACATGCCACTGAATCTGAGAATGTTGTTTGACTGTTCAATATGTACTAGGAAACAAACGAAAATTAGGCTCCTGTTGTGATGGGCTAGGGGCTGTTAATATATTATGACATATTGGTTTGAAATCTTAATTACTGCATATCGTGCGTCCATATAAGAAGTATTGGCAGATTGTTTTTTTTGTCACTATTGTTGCAGCACTTGCTTGTGTTGTTTTAATTAAAAAGGACCATTCCGGTTCTCACTTAAGTGGCTCAGTCCATGGTCATGAGTGGGTAGATATGGGTTTGAGTGTCAAATGGGCAACAATGAACGTGGGGGCCACTAGTCCAGAAGAATTCGGTGATTATTTCTCCTGGGGTGAAACTTCTCCGAAAAATGGAGCATACAACTGGGAGAACTATGAACATAGAATGACTGGAGATTCGTTCAATAATGTTACTTTCAAAAAATATGTTATTAATGTTCAGGGTGGAGATAATAAAAAGCGATTAGAGTATTCTGATGATGCTGCTCGAGTTAATTGGGGTAAAGGATGGCGTATCCCGACCTCAGATGAGTTTAGGGATCTCATAAATAACTGCGTGGAGGAGTGGGTTATGATAAATGGGATTTATGGATTCCAACTGACAAGCCGAGCAACTGGTAATTCTATTTTTCTTCCTGCCTCCGGCATATGCGGCAACCCTAAGAATCAACAAAATAAAGAATCTTATGTTAGGGAAGTGGGGCAAAAGGGATATTATTGGAGTTCCGATCTTTATTCATCTATTGGAGGATACGGACAATATGCAAGTTGCGTTGAGATTGATTCGGCTGCTGTCATTTCGATGCCCAGCGAGAGAATGGTTATTAGAGACGGCAAAATCGTTTCCGAACAGTATACAAGTATTAGCAAATATAAGCAAATAGGCACAAGCTACTACGGACGCTATTACGGGCTTTCTATCCGTCCTGTCATCGAATAGTATTACTTCATTGTTGTTTCTCTTCAGAATAGGCGGACAACCATTCTGAGTTAACTTCTAAAACAATAACAACCGAGGGGGTATTTTAACTCCCGTTTAACGACGTTCAATTAGGATCAAAAAAGATATAATAGGAGTCAAATGCTGTATAAAACGGCATCCTATTACATTGAGATTTCTGCGAGTTATCCACTTTAGAATTCACCTTTGATATTAATGAATGTATTCCATTTTGTTAATGCGAATGGTTTATTTTCTATCTTTGCAATAGATATAGTTTAGTATGAAGAAGATACTTGTTTCCATAGCATTACTGCTTTCCGTAACGGCCTTCGCACAGGTGGATAATTTCTCGGTTTCTGATGGGAAGGTATATTGGCAGAGAGTATATCCTACCGATCTTTCGCATGAAGAATTGCTTGACGTGATTGTCAAAGCAGGAACATTTATGGACATTCTGGACGGGGACGTTATCACATTCCGCATTGTTCGTGGGAAGATAGATTTCAAGGAACTTGGGTTTAGCCGAGGCTCCCTTCCTATGTATGTATCGGGCAACGATGTATCATGCTTCGTAACAGTCCAAATAAAGGACGGGAAGTATCGGGTAACCGTAGACAATATCATTCTTACAGAGAACGTTACTGCCGGTGTCTTCAAAGAAGGAACGGAGAACCAACTTGAAACGTATGCATTGAAACAAGGGGAACTCACAAGCGGATTCCAGAAGAAGCCTTCTAAAGTGTACAATGGCTTTTTCTCCAATCTATTCCTTTTCCAAAATAAATCGTACATCGACGATGAATGGTAACACCTTCGTTGGGTTAAGGACAAGCCATCCTTCCTAGAATCGTATTGAATCTTTATGTGAGAATCTTTTCTTTGCATCACATAGGAGCAGAAGGCCTTACCTTCTGATAGAGGAATTCTGGCACTGACGGTCATCTTTATGGTGGTCGTCTTTTATTGTACTTTTCTTTGGCCCATTCAGCCTATATCTTCGCCATCGGTATGACGACTTACTACTGCATTTTTTTACACTGTTCAGATTTTCATTATCTTTGCTGTATGAAAGGCAAAGCCTCTCGCTTTTAGATAGAACTACCACAAATGAAACGACTTACCAACAATTGCATTATTACATTCCTTATTATATTTTGTGTTTCTTGTAAGAATAATGGGAACGAAGGAGGAGCATCAACTCTTAATGGGGTGTTGCAAGACTCGGTTTTTATGGAATCCCCAGATTCGATTCTGACCAAGATTGGTATCAAAATGGACCAGCTCGGAGGTGTATTTGAGATCCCATGTAATGTGAATGGTGTCCCTTTGAAATTCATTATTGACACAGGAGCTAGTAATGTTTGCCTCTCATTAACTGAGGCTTCTTTCTTATACAAGAACGGGTATCTTGATGATACTGATTTTGTAGGAGAGAGCTATTCACGAATTGCAGATGGAAGCGTAATTGAGAACATGGAGATTATTCTTCGTTCAATTGTTATTGGGGGGATTGAGATTAATAATGTTCGAGCGACCGTGATAAGAAGCGAAACCGCACCTCTTCTTTTGGGTCAAACAGCTCTACAACAATTCGGAAGAATAGAATTCGTCGGAGATTCACTCTACATTTCACACAAGGTTCCGTCGGCTTTTGTTAAACCGGCGGTTGTTAATCAAAATGAGCCCAGTGCTATTCTTCAGGGCTCAAAACTGAGCCGACAGAGATTTGGCAGGAAAAAATCGCCAAAGGTAGAAGCGTTATTAGAAAAAGCGATAGAGGCCAAAAATAATGATATGCCAGAGATGGCAGTGCAGTACTGCGAAGAAGCCCTAGAAATAAACCAAGACGATTGGAGAGCGTTCGCTTTACTCGGTATATACGAAGGGTATGGGACATATTATTTTGAAAGATTCATAGAATTAAATTCTAAAAAAGAATCATTTACGATAGGAAGTCTTTCCATTACCTGGGAAGATATTGTGTCAGTACTTGTTCGTCGATATTTAACTGATAATATTCAGCCCGCAACAATGAAAGCAATATCGACCAGTCAAGAATTACTGCTATACAATTCTCAGAATATTAGTGCCTTGCGGACTCTTTCTCTTGCTTATGCAATTAAGGAGAATTATGATCAAGCGTTTATATGGGATAAGAAACTAATGAAACTATCACAAAAAGAGGGATACTTTTGCTTAGGGTACATTTATTCCTGCCAAGGGCGACATGATGAAACAAAAAACGCTTATGAGAAATGCCTTGAATTCGATCCGAATAACACATCGGCTTTATATAATTTAGCAACGGAGTATTATTCTATTGCCCAAGAGTGGGCCCCCGTAATGAATGTAGATAAAACATTCTTCGTCAACCATGGAGAAGCCTTACGTTTGTTTACAAAAGCAGCAAGATTAGGTCATAAAAAATCTCAAAAATGGCTTAAAGAGCACAATATTAGTTGGTAAGAATGCAATCGGATTATATAATTGAGTTTGTGGTGGCTCCAATTAATCTGTCGGTCCCTTGGAATCTGGGACCGTCTTTAATCGTACATTACTTTAGCATCTCCAGATGCATTTTCGTTATGTTTTTCAGTTAATGGGATGCGTTTATTTGTAATTGTACTAAACTATGTCGTCCAGTATTCAATATCCTTTTGCTTTCGATGAGAACAATAACCTTGTTTTCATTGAGGATATTGATCCTGAGCATCGCCATAATCATACCTATCATTGTCCCAATTGTGGTCATGAAATGACACCAAGACTTGGTCCGCACAATGCCAAGCATTTTGCCCAGCGGAAAGACCTATTCCTGTGGTGTCTTTGAAGAAGAGTTTGAGAAACACAAGCCTTCCGCACTCGCGGATATCACTTATTATAAGCCAAGGATTCCTGGATCGTTTAATCTGCTTGCTTTGTTGTTAGAGAGAATACCAAAGAAAACACGTACTTGTTTGATGTGTCGCTATTGTGCATCCGATTCTTTGGACACTAATCAATGGTGTAGCATTGTTAAGAACGGTTCCAAGCGCAAAGGCACTTTCAACGAGAGTAAAGGATCCTATTGTTCATTCTTTGAGACAGGAATCAGTACAAACCCTCAGAACGATTTGGTTGAAGGCGATGATTACACAATCTGGATTAATCCAAAGCATTGTAAATAGTCCAACAATCTTTATCTTTGCATCAAAGGGGAAGAAGGCATACCGCTCTTCCCCCAATAGAGGACCTCGAGGCACTGAAGGCTATCTTATCGTGACATGACCCCCGAAAGTTTTTTGTCTAACTTTCGGGGGGGGGCATGTCACGATTGAGGATGACCAAATCAAAAGGTGATTCAAATTCTATTATCTGTTTAGAGCCCCCCCGAATTCCATATCCTTTCTAAGGATTACTTCCGGAGATTCAAAAAAGTGCCACTACTACTTGCGTCTTTCAGAAAACCGAGTATCGTTAATCATCCTTATTCTCGACTTTTACATATAAGCCATACATAACTAAAACGTTAACTCCAAATTTAATCCAATCATCTTCGGGAACCTTGAAAAAAGCCAAAGACTCTTTTAAATCATTATCTATTTTGAGGATATGTTGGTTATCATCTGGAGTGTTTTCATAGAACTTATCTCTTTCCTTGTAGTAAAGGATATTGCTGAGTTTAATCAATGTGTTACTCTGTTCAATCCATTCTTCTTTTGACATGCCGACTTCAAGGAGAGCTTTGCGAAGATTACCACTATCATTATACTCTTTTTGCGGGTCATGAGGTTCTTCACCTTTATATTGTTTATGCAGAAAGAGTGAATTGTATTCGGCAATGGTTTCTTCTGCAATCCTTTTTTTCTTATGTTCCTTAGATTCTGTTAAAGAGGATGCCATCCCTGCGAAACTATCTGCCAGAGAGTGAGCATAGTCGCCCATGGCTTTTCCATATTTTTCGACTTTGTTTCGCTTTTCGCTTTTATCGCGGTTCGCTTTGTCAGAAATAACTAAAATGCTAATTAATACAAAAACAATTGCTACAAATACTATTGTTTCCATAGGCTGTATATTGACTCTGTAAGGTAAGCTTTTTTAAAATTCCCTCGATTTGAGGATGACCTACATAAACAGGTACGAATCAAAGATAATTGCGAATTCAGATGATAATACTATTCCGATATTTCTGCGATCTTAGTTATTCCTGCGTTAATAAGTGAAATGAAGCTTTCCATATCCTCTTCGCTGAGCGTTATTTCAGATCTATCCTTTCGATAGTCGACAGATAGTGCGATACGCCATTTAGCACCACCATCATTGGTTGCAAATAGCCTAATATCATCCTTTGTGATATATGCATATCTCTCTTCGTGATCTGTTTCTCGTTTCCAATTCTGCTTAATTGTCTCGATAGCCTTCATAAGATACTGACATTCGGCAGGAAGGATACGAGCATCTTCCCACGAATAGTAGTATTCGTTTCCACAATCCTTGCGTAGGTTGATATATTGGAGACTCTTCCCCTCGACATCAATTGATTGCACCGAAAAATCTATAGATTTCAATTTGCCTAATCTATATATATCCACATGAATTAGACTGCCGGAGTTGTATAGACTATCGAGTTGGTGCAACTGAAAGGCGAGGGAGTCAATTTTAGTAACAGGTATCTCATCGGATGGCGTTGTAGTACTTTTAGTTTGATTGCAACCAATAAAACAGAGAAGCAAAATGGATGTGCCCAAAATGGATGTGCCCAAAATGGATGAGAAAATATTCTTCATGCTAAAATGAGTTGAAATTAAATGAAACGGAGTGTACTCACAAAGATATGAAATGATTTCTTAATTGCGAATAAGTCCACAAAAAAAGAAACCCCACATCAAATGTGGGGTAATGTAATCTAAGCCGATTGACTGAAGACTTTATGCCGATCATGCGTGAGAAAGGAATGGGATGAACGGAGAATAAGTGTATAGGGATTCTCCTTAAGTTTTCATATTTTTGTAGTCTAATCACATAAATGCACATGTATTATTCCGAAATGCATCAACCTCAGGAAGGATATACCGCTCCTTCCGTGAGAATCGTTAATTTGAAATTAGATCAGTTCTTCCTTGAATCTAACCTCGAACCTATCGATGGAGGGGATGATCCTGATATCGATTGGTAATAACACTGAGCTGATATGAAACGCTTTGCTTTATATTTCGGAATAGCAATTCTTTCGGTTGCGTCCTGCTCCACTAGAGAGATGGACATCAAGGCTCCGATTCAGGATGATGTCATATTCTACGCATCCTTCGAGCAGCCGGGAGTTGTTGATACGAAGGTTTATGCAAATGAAGACCTTCTTCTACGCTGGACGGCGGATGATAGAGTCAGTATCTTTGGCAATAACACCTACAACCAGCAGTACAAGTTCCTCGGTGAGACAGGAGATAACTCCGGTGGTTTCAGCAAGGTTGATGGTGCCGAATACGTGACGGGTAATGCCATCCCTCATAAGGTTTCCGTATACCCGTATCAGGAAGGAACGAAGATATCTGAAGATGAGGTTCTTACCCTGACCCTTCCGGCGGAACAGCATTATGCAGAGAACGCTTTCGGACTTGGAGCCAATACGATGGTGTCAGTCTCTGAAGACAATTTCCTTCAGTATAAGAATGTCGGCGGTTTCCTGATGCTCAAATTGTATGGTAAAGGTGTTTCAGTTTCCTCGATTACGCTAAAGGGTAATAACGGTGAGAAATTGGCAGGTAAGGCATCAGTAATAATGCCGTTAGATGGTGTTCCTTCCGTGACGATGTCGTCCGATGCTAACACGGCAATCGCCCTTACATGCACCACACCTGTTTCATTGGGAGCGACAGAAGATGAGAGCTCGCTGTTTTGGTTTGTAATGCCGCCTATTACTTTCAAAAAGGGCTTCACGATTTCAGTTATAGACCCTTCGGGCGAGACCTTTGAGAAATCAACGGCAAACATCATTACCGTCGAACGAAGTAAGTTGATAAAAATGTCTCCGATAGAAGTATCTCTCGTTAGTAATATCGTGTTTGCGGATCCTGAGACTAAATCTATCTGTATCAGGAATTGGGATACTAATCAGGATGGAGAGTTATCATATTGGGAAGCCCAGAGAGTCCAAGACATTGGACAGGTATTCGAACAATCAAATATACGATCTTTTAATGAGTTCAAGCATTTTAGTTCGGTCACTGAGATTCCAAGCGCTGCATTTTGCGGATCAAAAATCAAAGAAATATCATTCCCCGAGAGTGTAATCAAAGTTGGACACGAGGCATTCGCTTATTGTGCTAGTCTTTCATTTGTAAGTTTCAATAATAATCTTTGCGAGATAGAAGAGTATGCCTTTTCCGGATGCAGTAGCCTTTCCGATGTTGCGTTCCCGTCTTCATTACATTCAATAGGGAGAATGGCGTTTCAAGCCACACCTATTAAACGGATGGTTATTCCTGACAGTTTAACTGAGATAACGGGGAATCCTTTTTCAAGATGTACTCTTCTTGAAAGTATCGAAGGCAAGTATTCAAGCCCAGATAAACGTTGTCTTGTTAAAGATGGAACTTTGCTTTCGTTCGCACCAAAAGGAATACGATCATTTACTTTCTCCGATGATATCTATGAAGTGGGTGAATACGCTTTTTATGGGTTGACTTCTCTCGAAAGTGTTTCTTTTACGAACGCTACTCGTATTTTTGGCGAAAGTGCCTTTCAAGGTTGCACATCATTAAAAACTGTAGAGTTCGGCAATCAAGGTGAGAGTTTGACAATGTTGGGAATCCGTTTATTCCAGCAGTGTTCTGCACTGGTTAATGCTGATTTTTCAAAGGCAACAGAATTGTATGAGCTACCACAAAGATTATTCTATGGGTGCGGTAGTTTAATGACATGTACAATACCCGGTTCTGTAGAAATTATTAACCCTCAGGCATTTTTATTTTGCGGTGCGCTTACGGTCTATTGTCTTCCCATTGTCCCTCCTGTTTTAAACAGTGTTACTAGCGGTCAAGCTGACGTTTTTGAAGGAACTACTGGAATCATATATGTTCCATTCGAATCTGTTCTTTCATACAAAGAAGCTTTTACTTGGCAACAGTATGCAGACCGAATTCAAGCTATTCCTTCTCCCAGCAACCCTTCTCCGGAAGCTATAGACCTTGGCCTTTCCGTCAAGTGGGCATCGTTCAACCTTGGAGCTACGGCGCCAGAAGAGTATGGTGATTACTATGCTTGGGGAGAAACGGAGCCCAAAAGTACATATACGTGGGAGAACTATATATTCACTGCAAGTGGAGATTCATGGGATAATGTGACATTCAATAAGTATAATGTGCAAAGCAATCTTGGCGTGGTGGATAATAAAACTATTTTAGACCTTGAGGATGATGCTGCAAGTGTCAATTGGATGGGAGGATGGCGTCTGCCTACGTATGATGAATGGAACGAGCTTCGTCATAACTGCTCTTGGGAGTGGATAACAAATTACAATGGTACTGGGGTGAACGGCTATTTGGTAACGAGCAATATTACCAATTATTCAGACCATTTCATCTTCCTCTCTGCAGCAGGCCTCAGGGAGGATGAGGATCTTCGCGCCGACGGGGAAACTGTTTTTTATTGGTCATCGTCACTTTGGACGGAGTATTCAACAGCGGCATGGGGCGGTAGCCTTAATTTTGTCGGCAACCAGGAATATGACTTGGTAGGTGAGAATTTTTCATCCGATAGACATTTAGGGTTCCCCATCCGCCCCGTCTACGCAGAATAATTTTATAAGAAATACTGAATCATGTCTATGAAAAGAACACTGATTACCATCATGACTCTCTGCTGCTTTACGTTCGTGGCGGAGGCGCAAAAGACGAAAGTCGTCCTTGAAACGTTGCAGAAGGAGACACAGTCCTTGCAGAGAAAGGTGGACTCCCTGGAGAGGCTCTCCTGGCAGCAGGAGGCGTTGATCAAGACGTTGGAATCAAGGGCGGACAAACTGAATGACAAACTTCGCGACCAGGCGGAAGCTTTTAATAAGAAGATCGAGGAACTGAATATAAAGATTGAGGATATAGCGGCTAATCCTCTCGCTGTAGCGGATGCTCCTTTCGAATTCATTCCGGATGCAACATATAACGCTGATCGGTTATTAGTCAAGCACGGTGCATATTATGGCTTTATTGACCGTTCTGAGAACCTTGTTATTCCGTGTGTTTACGATGAACCAGGGTATTTTAATAATAAGGGAATTGCCGCGGTAAAAAAGAACGGGAAGTGGGGAGTCATTGATACAAACGAAAAAGTCATTATTCCTTTTGAATATGATGTTATTAATTATGATTCAGATATAATAGAACGCGGTTTGATATATGCCAAGAAGATTGGTAAATGGGGTGTCATTCAATATATGAGCGGGAAGATTATAATTCCTTTTCAATATGATGAGATCTATTATAGTTCTGATAATTATTTCGTAGTCAGAAAAGATGGCAAAAGGGGGAGGTTTGACTTGTCAGGGAGAGTGATATAAGCTCTTCGTTAGTGCCCATGCACATTCTCTATATGACCTCATTGAATTTGTAATATGAAATATGCCCTCGGATTCCTCCGAGGACAATTCGATTTAGAAGAGTAGCATGTAAAGCGGATAGGTGCAGAACCCAGATTGAGCATTGACACCCATGTTGATACCGAGTTTCTTCTTGGAGAGCCATCTGCCAATTCCAGGAAGATTGTTCTCGTTCAGGAATGCCATTTCCTCGGACTGCTTGGGATGATTCAGATTGACCGTCACATTTCCATAGAGTTCACCATCTTCTTTGAACACTACCTTTCTGCGGTCTATCGCATATAATCAGACCTTGTTTCCAGCGGCGGCGAATGATTAAACGAAAGGAGCTTGTCAAATCGACAAACTCCTTCATGTAAATATGATAATCCTAATAACCCTTTCTGTGCACTTTACGCACTTTACTTGATTTGGGCTTGGATGGTGGCGAGACGAATGTTTCAGAAAGATATGGTCTTCTGGCATTCATCGTCCCCGTCAAATCCGCCATACACATATACTTCCCGTTCATCCTCGGAGAAATAAAGTCTGGCTATATCCTTCCACGAATCGTGGTAATTTGCAATTTCCGTTTTATCGACAAGGCAATACCATACTTTTCCTTCTTCGTCTTTGTCCTTTTTCATCACATATTCGTACTTGTTATCGCCAATTTGGTAATAAGTTGGTGTTATTACTATGTAATATAAAGAAGACGCCATTGCAATGCGGTCAAAACTCTCGCATGACCAAATACCATAAAGCCAGCCTATGCCTTTTGCTTTACCTTCTTTTAAAGCTGTCTGGTTAATGTTAATGCGATAAAGGTCCATAGTCTCAAATTCTCCCATCGGAACAAAGAGCGAGCGACTCTTTTTATCAATGCCGACTAAGGGAGAGCTTTCAGCAAGGCTGAGATATGATTGCTCTGTCCAGTATTCATCTCTGACTTTTATGTTTATCCTGATTTTCTCTAGGTCCTCAATTTTTTTCCCATCATTCCATCTATTACCTACTATTTGATAATAGTCCTTGGCGATTATAATGAAAGTATATTCGTCATCATACTCTCCAAACCATAATCCCTCAAGCCATTCATATCCGTTGAGATTGTTCTGCGAATATAAGGGGATAAGGGAAAAAGAAACACTCGCGAATAACGCGAGAACAACTGTAATGATCCTTTTTTTCATAGAAAAGCAAGTTTATCCGGCATTGCCCCAAGATGCCGTTTATACAAACAAATATAAAGTAGGACTGACTTTCAACAAATTTGTCTGCCAGTTGTCTGGCAATTACAAAGATAAAAAATGATTTCCGGATTGTGAATAATCCCTAGGCGGAAAAGAGACATAATAATAAGTCGTTCAATTGGTTTTTATTTGAGTTTTATTACATTTGTAACCTAATCACATCACAACGCATGAAGTACTCGGAATCGCTCATACCTCGTGAAGGCTATGTTGCTCCTTCCATGAGAGTTGTCGAAATGAAGTTGGATCAATCCTTCCTCGCGTCGAACCTCGAACCTATCGGTGGTGGGGATGATCCGGATATTGATTGGTAATAACGCAAAACAGATATGAAACGCTCCATTGTTTTCGCATTGGCGATAGCTTCTTTTGCTTCCTGCTCCACCAAGGAGGTTGACATTCAAACTCCGGTCCAGGACGATGTCGTGTTTTATGCGTCTTTTGAGCAACCTTCTGATATTGACACGAAGGTCTACGCTAATGAGAATCTCCATCTACGCTGGACAGCAGACGACCGTATAAGCATCTTCAATAAGATTACATACAATCAGCAGTACAAGTTCCTTGGCGAAACCGGCGACAATGCGGGTGGATTCAACAAGGTTGATGGAGCCGAATTCGTAACAGGGAATGAAATCCCCCACGTCGTATCTGTCTACCCGTACCAGAAATCTACCAAGATTACGGAGGATGAGATCTTGACGGTTTCCTTGCCTTCAGAGCAATATTATTCGAATAACACATTCGGACTCGGCGCCAATACGATGGTCTCGGTTTCTTCTGATAATGTTCTTCAGTACAAGAATGTCGGTGGTTATCTAAAGATTAGGCTATATGGTAATAATGCAGTAGTTAATTCCGTTTCCTTGAAGGGCAATAATGGGGAGAAACTTGCCGGAGACGCAACCGTATCCATGTCAATGAACGGTGCACCGAACGTTGTTATGGAGGAGGATGCTGTCGATGAAATAATCCTTATCTGTGAAACGCCGGTCACTTTAGGTAATACCGCGGAGAAAAGTACGGACTTCTGGTTTGTCATCCCCCCAGTGGAATTCAAGGAAGGATTCACGATCGTCGTTTCCGGCCCGTTCTGCCATTTTGAACAATCGACAGAAAAAGACCTGGTGATTGAGAGAAACAAACTCTCTAAAATGTCACCGATCAAGGTGGATCTTGATCTTTCGGTCGGGAACAATTGCATTGTTTATACCAGTTCGGACGGGAAGATCATCACTCCCCATAGTCCTGAGGATGATCCGGAGGAAATCATCTCCAATGAATACTTTGATGGATACGGAATTATTACGTTTAATAGCACGTTAACGAGTATCGGGAGATTTGCTTTCAGTGGTTGCACGACACTGACCGGCATTATCATTCCGAACACTGTAACGAGCATAGGAAGATATGCGTTCGCGGAATGTTCAAGTCTTGCCGATATCACCATTCCAGACAGTGTGACGAAAATAGGGGAATGCGTATTCAGCGGTTGTTCGAGTCTTACCGGCATATCCATTCCGAAGAATGTGACGAGTATTGAAGCGTCCACTTTCAGTGATTGTACAAGTCTGTCCGACATCCCCTATATGGAATCGGTAACCAGTATTGGTAATTATGCATTCGTTGGCTGCATAGGCTTTACCGACATTGTCATTCCGGACTGTGTGACCAATCTTGGGGATGGGGTATTCGGCGGTTGTACGGGGCTTGCAAGCATCACCATACCGAATAATGTCAGTAGTATCGGAAGTTACGTTTTCTCCGGTTGTTCAAGTCTAACCAGCGTTATCATTCCGAAGAGGGCTAGTGTAGGGGATTTCGCATTCGAGGATTGTACAAGTCTTACGACCATCCCGGAGGGTTTCTCGAGTTTTGGAGGATTTGGTATGTTTTCTGGTTGTACAAGTCTGTCAGACATCATTATTCCGGAAGGAGTGAATGTAGTTGGTAATGGCTGTTTCTCTGATTGTACGGGACTTATCAGCATATCCTTTCCGAATAGCATGGCGACTATCGGTGGGAGCGCTTTTTCTGGTTGCTCAAGTCTGCAGAGCATTGTTATTCCGGAAAGGGTGACAAGCATTGAAGAATATGCATTCAAGGATTGCCGAAGTCTGGTCAGCGTCACGGTTCTGCCGGAAACTCCACCCTCTGGAGGAAAGGGCATGTTCTTCGGCACCAACGATTGCCCGATCTATGTTCCTGCAAGAAGCATTGAAACCTATAAAGTGTTAACCGAGTGGTGGTGCGATTATGCCGACCGGATTCGCGTTATTCCTTCCTCCTCCGACTCCGTTCCCGAAGCAGTGGATATGGGCTTGTCTGTCAAATGGGCGTCGTTCAACGTCGGCGCATCAAAGCCGGAAGAATACGGCGATTACTATGCTTGGGGAGAGACGGATCCCTATTACAGCAGTCTGGACCCGCTGACATGGAAGGAGGGGATGTCGGAAGGCTATTCATGGGCCTCATATAAGTGGTGTATTTGCTGGGATGGTCTTTATTCGTTAACCAAATATTGCAGCAGATCGTCTAATGGCTATGAAGGCTTTACCGACACCAAGATCGTCTTGGATCTGGAGGATGATGCTGCGCATGTTAATTTGGGCGGTAATTGGCGCATGCCGACGAATGCTGAATGGACGGAGTTAGTCGAGAATTGCATTTGGACTTGGACCAAGCAGAACGGAGTGAACGGGTGGCTGGTTACCGCCGGCAGTGGCAACAGCATTTTCCTTCCAGCCGCCGGTTACTGGATCGGGACTTCCCTCTACTTTGTGGGCGCAGGTCTCCGCTACTGGTCTTCTTCCCTCTTAACGATTGACCCGCTCAGCGCGTGGCTCGTATTCTACGATGGCGATCTCTTCATTGACAATAGCTACCGTTACCGCGGGTTCTCGGTTCGTCCCGTTTATGCTGAATGACAAAGAAGGCTCCCGGATGATTACCGAGAGCCTTTTTCTATGAGATCCTGTACGAATTCTCATTTGACTGTACTTTTCTCGCAAGTATAGGATTTCCGGTCGCGGACGTGTTTTCCATCGGTTTCGCCATCGATCAGATCTGGTCCTCCGTGGGCGTTCTGCCGAATGCTGCAGTCTCCAATGACAACCCTTCCGGCAAGGCTCCTTCTCTCCAGGTCATCACTGATCGGAATCACAGCAATCCCTGAAGCCGCTGACGGTGACCTCACAGGTCTGGTCTCGTTTTTTTGCACATATCTCGTTTGTACATCGTTTTAATCCCTGAAACCGTTTCTTATGTACATATCCCGGTATAAACCTGGTTTCTCGGCCAAGTTTTGCCAGACTTGAACATATTTTCGGCCTCCAACGCCGTTCCACTTGTACAAACGAGATTTGTACAAAGACATCCTTTGGGAGATTTCCCGTCATAATCACCATGAAGTTTTGATCGTGAAATGTAAGCGATCGAATGTTATAAAACATTGATTATCAAGTATCTAAATTCCTCGGATAGCTACGCGCTATTGAGCAGTATTCGTTTATCGGAAGATAATCGTTATCTTTAGACCGCAATAAAGACCCTCAAAATGAAAAGATTCCTTACCATAGCACTCCTTCTGTTTTCCTTAGCATCCATCGCCAACGCCCAGACCGGAACATGGTCCGGGAAGCTGGATATCCAGGGTGTCAAGCTGTCGATCGTTTTCCATCTGGTTGATGAGAATCCCACCATGGATTCGCCGGATCAGGGGGTGAAAGGTATCCCCGTTCAGGTCGAAAGGTCGGCGACGGGGATGGTTACCGTCAAGATTCCGTCCCTTGCCGCCAGCTATGAGGGACTTTGGCTGGTCAAGCAGATTGTCGGCACTTTCAAGCAGATGGGCTCGTCCCTTCCGTTGACGCTGACTCCCGGGGAGGACAAGCCGAACCGGCCGCAGACCCCGCTGGGACCTTTCCCGTATGCGACGGAGGAAGTTTCTTTTGCCAATGGGGACGCCGTGCTGAAAGGTACGTTGGTGCTGCCGGAGGGCTATACCCGCAACACGCCCGTCCTCATCATGGTCACCGGCAGCGGCCAGCAGAACCGGGATGAGGAAATCTTTGAGCATAAGCCCTTTGCCGTCATTGCCGATGCGCTAGCCCGCGCCGGGATCGCCACGCTCCGCTACGATGACAGGGGAGCCGGGGAGTCCACGGGAGATATGGCCAATGCCACCACGGAGGACCTCAGGGACGATGCCCTCGCCGGCATCAAGTTGCTGAGGGAGCGTTTTGACAAGGTCGGCGTCATCGGCCATAGCGAGGGAGGCACCATCGCCCTGATGCTGGCCGCGGACAAGCAGGTCGATTTCGTCGTCAGCCTGGCCGGCATGGTCATCTCCGGGGCGGAAACGCTGGTCTGGCAGAGCCGTCTGTCCCTCGAAGGATCCGGATTGCCGGAAGAAACCATCGACACGTATTGCAAACTTATCGGGGAAGCCTTCCAGGTCAAGGTTCACGGTGGCAGTATGCCCCGGGCCGACGACTATGACCTTCCTGAGGCTTTGAAGCAGAATTATATGGCTGTGCTCATGCAGATCCAGACCCCGTGGATGGCCAGATTCCTTTCTTTGGACATGCGCCCGCTTCTGAAAAACATCACCTGTCCGGTCCTGGCGTTCAATGGAACAAAGGATATGCAAGTAGCGTGTGAAAGCAATTTGGTAGCACTGCAAAGCGGATTGCCCGTCAATCCCAAGAACCGATTTGAAGCGGTGGAAGGTGTGAACCACCTGTTTCAGCATTGTGCGACCGGTAACACCACTGAATACCGGGAAATCGAGGAGACATTTGCTCCTGAAGTGCTGGGGATGATGGTTCAGTGGGTGTCGACAATTTGTTTCATCTGAAATGCAATAATCAGCCAGTCGCTGTATTTATTGTAAAAAGAGATGTTATGAGAAAACTATTATGTACCATTACCTTACTGATTGCCGCCGGGTGTTTGGTCTCCGCCCAGACACGGGTACCTCTTGACCGAAGATTGGGCAATCTGGTAGATAGTGAAGGTATTGTCCTAACTGACGCCGAAGTCTTGGACTTAATTGGCGAACAGGTCTATTATGAAACCTACCTCGGGGCAAGGAAGCAGTGCAAAACCGGTCGCACTCTGAAATGGATCGGTGTAGCCGGGACAGCTGTCGGTCAGAGCGCTATGGCGCTTGGATCTATCTCTGGCTTGCTGGGTTTTTTCTCTATTTTTATTCCAAAGTCCTATAATAACCCTCAACATCCGGAAATTCCAACGACCGAAAATAACGCTCAACATCCGGAGGACAGATTCCAATTGGCCGAAATACTGATAGATGGCGGAGCTATCGTATCGTGCCTTGGCGTCGTTTGTTTCAGCACCGGAGTTACGTTTTCGCTAATCGGCAAGAACCGCCTTGAATGGATAGCAGATGACTACAATTCCAACAGAAACCTGACGTGGTCTGTCGGCGCTACCCCGAACGGCGTGGGCGTCGTCCTGAAATTCTGATTATTTCCCCCGGTTTATCTTTACTTCCTTTCGTAAGGGATACCCCTTCTGTCCAGGGAGGTCAAAATCTTGAGGTGGGCTCTGTGGGGCTCCTTTAAGGCAAATTTCTTCCCGAGGACTCGGATGAGTGTATCCGGGTTCTTGACGTGGAGGCTGTCCATAAGCCGGCGGGTGTCCGCCGCGGAAACGACGATGCACTGATCCTTGTCCGGATCCTCGTCCCATCCGTCCCAGGAAAGGATATACTGTCCCTTTTCCACTTTCGCGACGGTCTTGTAGCCATTGCGGTCAAAATAAGTGGCTTCCGGAACATTGTCTTTCCAGATGACCGCGATTTCCGGGGTCCTCTGTTTCTTGGTGTCTTTCTTTGCTGCCATGGGTATTGATATTAATGACTTATTGTCTGTAAATATAGCTTTTTTTATCGGATTTTGGACGAATTCCTTCTCGCCGCACCCTTATCCCGATGGACATGGAGGCTCTCTCTTGCTTTTGTCAGTTCACGGGGAACGGTGGCCCTGGCGGCACTGGGAGCACCGGCCGGATTTACGCCGACCATGGAAACCGTCCGTCCTGTGAAGATGGGCACGCCGGATGAATTGAAAGTATACCATTTCTGGTTGTTGTAAATGTATGAGAAGTACCGCATCGACTCGTAGGTTACCGTCGCTCCGTCAGAAAGTTCAAAAGATTCGGGGACAAGCGTAATGTTACCGGCTTTAAATACGGTATGGGAGATATCGTACCAATAATCGACACCGACATCGTCGATATAGTATGTTCCATTGTAATAAAACCGGCCGGCGAACACTTCGTCTGCATTGGAACCGAAGCCCTTGTCATAATAAGATACGATGTCTTGCCCATAGAAGTACATCATTCCGTCTTCCTTCCGATATCGGGCATAGAACCAGTCGTCGCTGAGATTCATTTGAACGGATACGCCTGAACCGGTTTCCCACCCATTGACATAATACAAATAGTTCGCCTCGCAGGAGGATATGTCGATGTAGAATGACGAACTGCCGTCACTGACCCGCCATCTGCCGATCCACCGGCGAAAACCTTCCGTCGGAGACTCCTCCACGACGATGCAGGGACATTTTGCATAATTACCTGTGGCCACACCGTCTTCTGTGATCTCAATCAAGTAGGCGGTGTAGTTACCGTGAATGAGCATATCGAAATAGGCCGACGAATCGTATTTGTCAAAGATGCCTGTCAACTGGGAAACCGACACACCCTGGTTCTTAGCCCGGGATGCAAAATGGCCTGCCTGATTCTCGAAATATGCCTTGATGTCACCGTTGTATGTCGTGTTGATTTCCTCGGATGTGACTGTCCGGATAAAGAAATAGTTTTCTCCCGTATATTTGAAATGGAATGATTCCAGGCGGGAAACAGTTCCGTCCGATTCGGAATAGTCGATCCGTCCGTCATACTTGATCGACCAATCCGGCACTTCCCGGAGTCCCGGATCCTCCAACGAATTGAACGTGCGTATTTCACCGAATTTCCAGTACAAATCGTCATCATAGAGCGCGAAAGCGCGATAATAATACTGGCAGTTGGGCGTGAGCCCGTCGGCCGTTCCGCTGAACGACCCGTCGGCTTGCCTGTCGCAGAGGATGGCGTGGAAGTCCGACGGCAGGTCATCTCCGGCAAGCGTTTCTTCGTTAATGCTTTCCGCATAAATGGAATAGACGAAACCGACCCGGAGCTCGGCGGACGGATACTCGGCAAGTACCGAGACGGATCCTTTCAGGACGGCATCACTGTGGGTAATATCGGAAGCAGTTCCCGTCGTGACAGACAGGGCCGGGGATGTTTCGAAAGACCGGATATCCCCATAGTGGTAGATGCCGTTATACAGGATGTAGGCCATATAGTAATAGCGGGTCTCCGGCTTCAGTTTGTCAGCTTTAACCTTGAATTGATTCTGCCGGTCGAGTTCCTGGGTGGACAGGTCCATGCTGTTGCTCCTGTCCGGTGTTTCCTGGTCGGAAATGAGAAAGCCCAGAAGGATCGTGCCCATCTCCGACGTCGGATGGGCCTCGCCGACCAGGGTGGCGGCGAATGAACCGATGTCGGTCGCGTCCACGGTCATGATCTCGTCGCTTTGAGGAGGTACGTCTTCTTTATCTGTCTTGAATGACCGGATCTCCCCAAAGACCTCATATTCATCATATATCGCAGAAGCGCGGTAATAATAGGTTGTCGCCGGCTTCAAATCTCCCAAGGATTTCGAAAACGTATCATTCCCGCCCTTCTCTCCTTTGGTGTATTTATCCTTACCCGAAGTGAGATCCGCTTCACTGGTGGCATAATGGAAACCTACCTCAAGTTTGGATGCATATTCCTTGTCGATCGAAATCTTTCCGTTGAAGGTGACGGACCGGGACGTGACGTCCGTCTCTTTTTGCGTAATGACGGAAAAATCGAAAGAAGCCGTCTTGAACGATTTGACCTTCCCGTATCGGTAAGCGCCTCCATAGTAGATATAGGCCTTGAAGTAGTACTGGGTATCGGGCTTCAGCCGGTCCGTCGTGACCATGAACTGATTCTGGCTGTTCAGCTCCTTGGATGAAAGGTCGATGCTTCCGTCATGGCCGGCGTCCTCCTTTTCCGAGACCAGCACTCCGAACCGGATCTCTCCCATCTCATGCGTCGGATTGACGGTCCCTGAAAAAGTTGCGGAAAAAGCCGAAATGGAAGAAGCCTCTCCCGTGATAACCGCTTCTTTCTGTCCCTCTTCCGGCACCGTTTGCTCCGCCGGCTTGTCGCACCCTGCCGCAAGAATTCCCAGCAAGATGACAAAAGAAGTCCTGAAGGCTCGCGAAATGAGATTCGTTTTCATAGGATTCAAATAAAGGGTCGATTCACACAAAGATAACCAAATTCCCAATCTCAATGCCATAACTTCCACCAGCCTGTGCTGATGGCGTCGGCGACGACGAGGGCGCGGTCGAGCGCGTAGCGGCAGTACCTGTACTCGATGTTATGGTGCCGGAAGATGGCGATGTACTCCTTGGCGGTCAGTTTGAAGCCCCATTCGGTGAGATGGAGGACGGAGCGCCAGGTGTGCCAGCCGCCTTCGTCGACCTTTCCCATATCGTGGAAGAGAGCCGCAATGGCGATGCTGTCCGAGGGCTGGAACCAGGCGATGCACTTCAGGATCCTGTACACTTCGAGGGAGTGCTTCACGAGCCCGCCCTCAAAATTGTGGTGATTGCCGGCTTCCATCGTGAAGAACTTCGTCGCCTCGAGCTGGCGGATGACTTCCTCCATTCCCGGACGGCCCGTGGAGCGCAGGATCTGGATGTATTGTTCCTTGTATTCCATCGCTTTAGCGTGCTCATCGACTTTGTCGGACCGGCAACTCACCGTGGAAAAAGCAAGGATGAAAACGGAAAGGATGGATAGTAGCTTCTTCATGGAGGGGTCTCTGCATTGTCATGACAAAGATATTTATAATTCTTGAATTATTGACAATCCCGGGAGAATTACTACCTTTGAGTATTCACCTGACCAGCCCCACGATGCCAAGCCACCTCCATATCGCGATCCTTCTCGCTGCATTTACGGCATTGTCACCGATGGCTCCTGAGGTAACTGTCGAAATCCCTGTCACTATGTCCCGTTATCCTGAAACCCAAAGAGTGAGGAAACCCGCTGTCGCCGGTTCTTTCTATCCTGCATCTGCGAAGGAAATCAAATCCATGTGCAGCACATGGCTTCACCCGTCCGGAGATAAACCACCTCAGGCCCTGATCGTTCCGCACGCGGGATATGTGTTCAGCGGCGAAGTGGCGGCATCGGCTTTCAACCGGATTCCGAAGGGGCACGCCTACAAAAGGATTTTCCTTCTCGGACCGAGCCATCGGGTCGGCTTCGGCGGAGCGAGCGTAGATACGCTGTATTCCTTTGCCGAGACTCCGTTGGGAAAGGTCCCAATCGATGTTCCCATGGGCAAGGAACTGGTCCGTCAGGGGTTGACTTTCCTTAGCAACGCCCATGACCGGGAGCATTGCCTGGAGGTACAGCTGCCTTTCCTGCAGATGGTTTACGATGAGGTTCCTCCTGTCGTTCCCATCGTCATCGGCACGGAACGTCTGGGGGTCCTTCAGGAGATCGCCGATATTCTGAGACCCTATTTCAATGAGGATAACCTCTTCATTGTCAGTTCGGATTTCTCCCATTATCCTTCGTATGAGGATGCGAAAAAGTCCGATCTATACCTGGCGGACACGATAACCTCGGGCGGTCTGGACGAGTTCCTGAAAGCGCTTTCCCATATCCGGAAGATGGATTATATGGGGGAGGATACCGCGGCTTGCGGGGCCTGTGCCATCGAAATCCTTCTGTCGATGATGGATGCGGAAGGCCGGAATCAGTTCGAGACGGAGCACGTCATGTACAGGAACTCGGGTGATTCCCCGTATGGCGACAAAGACAGGGTGGTGGGGTACAATTCCATCGTCGTCACGCGGCTGCCCAAGGCCGATGACCACCTCTTCCATTTCACGGACGAGGAGAAAGCGGGGATGCTCGCTACCGCAAGGGCCTCCATCTATTCGGCTCTCGGTCTGGAGTTTGACGGCGACGACACCCCGGTGGGAATCTTGAAGAAGAAAGGGTTCGGAGTGTTCGTCACGCTCCATCTGGACGGGCGTCTCCGGGGTTGTATCGGCCGGTTCACATCCTCTTCAAGCCTCCACTCCACCATCCGGGAGATGGCTCAGAGTGCGGCTTTTTCCGATCCGCGCTTCCCGTCCCTTTCCCGGAGCGAAGCGCCCAGGATTGAAATCGAAGTGTCCGTCCTTTCTCCGCTGAAGAAGATATCGTCCATCGATGAGTTCAAGCTGGGCCGCGACGGCATCTATATGATCAAGGGCTCCCATCACGGGACCTTCCTTCCCCAGGTCGCGGAGGAAACCGGTTGGAACACGGAGGAATTCCTGGGCCACTGCGCCCGTGACAAGGCAGGCATCGGCTATTACGGATGGAAGGATGCCGACCTCTATACTTATCAGACAGAGGTGGTTAAGGAATGAAAGAGGCGAGGTTTTATACGAAGGCCGACGGGGGAGTGCAATGCCTTCTCTGTCCCCATCACTGCCGGATCAAGGAAGGTGGCCGGGGACTCTGCCGCAGCCGTGAATGCCGGGACGGCAAGCTGTACGCCTTGTCCTATGGCCTTCCTTGCGCCCTCGCCATCGACCCTGTCGAAAAGAAGCCCCTGAACCGGTTCATGCCGGGAACCCGCTGCCTTTCCCTCAGCTGCACGGGCTGCAACCTTTCCTGCCGATGGTGCCAGAACAGCGACATCTCCCAGGTCGCCCCCGAAGAGGCGGACTCCACCGTCTATTCTCCCTGGGATATCGTGGAGGCCTGCCTGAGGCACGGCCTTCCCTCCATCGCCTATACTTACACGGAGCCCTTCACCTGGTGGGAATATATGTACGACATCGCAGCCCTTGCTCACGAGAAGGGCTTGAAGAACATCCTCGTCTCGGCCGGCTATGTGGAGAAGGAGCCTCTAAAGGAACTGAGCCCTTTCATAGACGCGGCGAACATCGACATAAAAGCCCTGGACGACTCCATCTACCGGCGGTTCTGTGGTGCAACCCTTGCTCCCGTACTGGAGAACATCCTTACGATGGCTGCCGCCGGCATCCATCTCGAAATCACCAACCTCCTCGTCACCGGCCTGAATGACTCGGAAGAGCAGGTGGCCAATCTGTGCCGATGGATGGTTTCCAACGGCCTCCAGGATGTCCCTTTGCACCTGAGCCGCTTCTTCCCTCGGTATCGGATGATGGAGCCCGGTCCGACCCCGAGAAAGACCCTCCACAGCGCACGGGATGTAGCCCTTTCCTGCGGTGTCAAGACAGTGTTTCTGGGAAATATCTGAAATCGTTCACCCTTTCTTCCGCACTATTCCCGCCAGGCGGTCGGCCCAGCGTTCGGGCCAGAAGTGGTAGTAGGACATGCGGCGGCCGGGGTGCCACCAGATGGCCCAGAGAAGGGATGGGAGGCCGATGACAAGGAGATAGAGCGGACCCAGCATCCGGGACTGGCGGCAGTGGCCGAACTCGTGCCGGATAATCCGCACGTCGTCACTTCGTTTCACGTAGATGTAATGTCCCAGGGAGATGCCTCCGGACATGGAGGGGGAGTACAGGACATGGATTGAATCCGGGATGCCCGGGATTCCCCGGACGCGGCGTTTCTCCTTCATGAAAAGGCCGAACACCAGTCCGGCGAGTTCCTGGGGCAGCTGCCACAGGTAGGACAGAACGGAAAGCGCAGGGCTCATATCACCCGGACCAGATAATAGAATATCGCGAGGACGCGACGGCGGAGGATCTCGTAATTCAGGGAATCCGTATTGTCGTCGGTCTTGTTGTTGCGGAGGGTGATGCCGGAGGTGAACATCACGGAGGGGATACCGTTGTCCAGGAAAGGTTTCTGGTCCGATATGCTGCGGTAGAACACCCGCGTGAAGTCCTTGCTGCCGTAATAGTCAAATGCCACGTCCAGGCTCACTTCGGGGCTCATGTTGGCGATGAGGAGGGCGTCCCTGCGGCCGGTTTTCTCGTCGGAGAGCATCATCAGGAAATCCGGGCGGTTCTTGTTCAGAGGGGCTTCGGTTCCGCCTACCTGGTCGATATTGACCATCCGGTCGATCTCATTCGGAGTAATCGTCTGTCCGGTACGAGGGTTGGTCAGCCGTCCGCCGGCGATTTCGTTCCACAGATGGAAGGAGCCGCCAAGGCTCTGTTCCTTGGCATCGAAGGCGACGAAGATGATGGAGTGGGCATAGGTTTTACCCAGCGACTTCAGATGCTGGAACATCCGGGCCAGTGTCAGGAGCGAGGATACTCCGGAGGCGTTGCTGTCGGCCCCGGGATAAAGGGCGCCGGAAAGGGTGCCGATATGGTCGTAATGGGCGCCGACAATCACATACCGGTCTCCGCTTCCGGGAAGGATGCCCACGACGTTGTGGGCTTTCGCACCGGCAGTGGTGCGGAATCCACGGTAGTAGCTGCCCTCCAGGGGAAGGAGTCCGGCCGATTTGAAAAGCTGCCCGATGACGGTCTGGCTCCGGACCGATCCGACCGTCCCCGTAGCCCGTCCGGTACAAAGGCTGTCGGTCAGAAGTTCGACCTGGTAACGGAGGTCCTCCGGCGTCGCCAGCGGAGCGGCGTTCGACGCGCTGATGAAGTAGCGCGGGGACTGGGCCGACGCCGTCAGGCAGGTCAGGAGCAGGAGGAATCCGATGTGTAAAAATTTCACTTTCATCCGTAGAACGGGCACGATAAATGCTTATCTTTGCATAATTGGTGCGAAATTAGCCATTTCAGCCGTGATTTGAAAATTTTTCTAGATGAAGTGTCCGCAGAAAGTCATCCTGTGCCTTGTCGCCGTGCTGCTCGGCGGCTTTTCGGCGCATGCACAGTATGACAAGGATGTCTTTATGTTCCGGGGCCGCAACGCCCTGGCGGAAGGCCATCTGGCGGAGGCCGTCTCGCATTTCAATGTCCTCGCGCAGCTGGATTCCACCGACTACTGGACCTTTTTCTACCGGGGTATCGCCAAGTATAACCTGGGCGACATCCGCGGTGCCCGGGCGGATTTCAATACCGCCGTCCGCCTGAATCCCGTCTTTACCTCCGGCTACCATTACAGGGCTATCACGGCAAGCCGTTTCGGAGATTATGAAGATGCCTTGAACGACCTCGAGAAGGCGATTTCGCTCCGCCCGGGTTCCTCCGGACTCTATTTCACGCGAGGTGTCACGTACTTTCTCAGCCAGCAGTTCGAGCCGGCTGTCAAGGATTTCGACAAGTATATCCGCCAGGAGCCAAAGGATCCGTCGGCCTATCTGAACCGGGGTGCTTCGTACCTGTTCCTCGGGGATACCCTCAAGGCGGTGGCGGACTATAACAAGGCCATCAAGATCGATCGTTTCGAACCCGAAGGCTACATCCGCCGTGGCCGCCTGCTGGCCGCCCAGGGCGACTTTGATTCGGCCATCAAGGATATGGACAAGGCCATCGAACTGGACAGCACCAATACGCTTGCCTACTTCAACAGGGCCCTCCTCCATGCCGAACAGAGCCATCTGAACGAGGCGATGGCGGACCTCAACTCCGTCCTCCGTCACGAACCGGGCAACGCCCTGACCCTGTATAACCGCAGCCTCATATCGGCCCAGGTGGGCGATTTCGCATCGGCCCTGTCGGACATGGACCGCGTCATCAACATCAACCCCAACAACGTACTGGCCTATTTCAACCGAGCCGGCTTCTTCCTGGAAATGGGCCGGTGGGAGGATGCCCTGGCGGATTATAACAAAGCCATCGAGCTGTATCCGGACTTTGCCAAGGCTTATATGAACCGTGCCTACGCCGAGCTGCAACTGGGGATGAACCGTGCCTCGAGGGAGGACTACAAGACCGGACGCCGGAAGGTCGCCGAATACCGGGCCAAGAACGCCGCCGGCGCTGCCGAATTCGCCGACACCACCAAGAAATACAGCAGCCTGCTGGCCCTGGACGCGGATTTCGCCAAGCACGACTTCGACGACGAGATGCTCCAGCACCGCGATGTGGACATCAATCTGAAGCCGCTCTACAAGTTCGTCCTGGCCTCCGGACGCGATGATACCAATTACGCCCTGGAACACCGGTATGAGAATCCTGTTTTGGAGCGTTTTTTCGGTACCCTCCCGCTCCCCGTTGTCATCACCGCTGACGGTTCTTCCATCCCGGCACCGTCCCGTGAAGTCATCGACCAGGTCCTGTACGGCGGAATGCCGGAGGGCACATCGCGTGAGTTCCTTCTGGCGCTTTCCGAAATCGAACAGAAACAGTACAACGCCGCCCAGAACCACTATGACCGGGCCATCGAAGGCGAGGGGGACCGATACGATCTCTATTACAAAGCCTTCTACCTGATGAACCGGGCCGTCCTGCGGGCGGAAATGATCGACTTTATCGCCTCCATCGAGTCCAACGTGCAGACGCTGACCATGGATGACAAGGGAAACACCCGCGCCCGGGTCCGCGAGCAGGTGACCAGCCACTATGACTACTCCGAGGCTTTGTCAGACATGGAACAGGCGGCGTCCGTCCTTCCGAACATGCCTTATATCCAGTTCAACCTGGGCAATCTGTACTGCCTGTCCCAGCAATTGGTGAACGCAATCGAATGCTACGGGAAGGCCATCGCCCAGTATCCGTATATGGGCGACGCGTATTTCAACAGGGGACTGGTGCTTATCTATCTGAAGGACAAGGAGAAAGGCTGTATCGACCTGTCCCGCGCCGGCGAACTGGGCATCGGGGACGCCTACAGCGTGATTTCCCGGTATTGCGAGGAGGATTCGAACTGATGCGGTTCCTGAGTTTTTCCAGCGGCAGCTGCGGCAACTGTTACCTCCTGCTCCGGGACGGGCCGGGGATGGCCCCGTCCGGCATTCTCATCGACGCCGGTGTGAGCATCCGCCGGATGAAAAGGATTCTCGAGAGCCTGTCCCTGGATTTCGACTGTTTCCAGTCGGTCCTCGTCACCCACGACCATGGCGACCATATCCGCAACCTCGGCTCCATCTGCAAACGCCTCTCCAAGCCGGTGTATACCACTCCGGTCCTGCAGGACGCCTTGACCCGCAATCCGTTTACACATCTGGAAATCAGTGGTTGCCGGAGGGACTTGAAGACGGACGCCTGGAACACGGTCGCCGATGGTATCGAGGTCCAATACTTTGAGGTACCGCATGACGCCACCCAGACCGTCGGCTATGCCATCCGATGCGAAGGACATCTGTTCGTCCTGATGACCGACCTGGGCCACGTGACGGACGAGGCTATGTACTGGGCCTCCCAGGCCGATACAGTGGTGGTGGAGTCGAATTTCGACGTGGACATGCTCCTCGGCGGCTCCTACCCGCATTACCTCAAGATGCGCATCTGCCAGGGTGCCGGCCACCTCTCTAACGACGCCTGCGGCGATGCCATCCGCCGCTTCATGCATCCCGGCCTCCGCAACCTCTTCCTCTGTCACCTCAGCGGCAACAACAACACCCCGCGCCTGGCCTACGACAACGCGCTCGCCGTACTTCAGGACCTGGGTGTCGAGGAAGGCAGCATCCATCTGCGGGTTCTGGAGAGGGGTATCCCGTCGCCGCTGCTGACGCTGTAAAATCCCCGGACGAAAAAAGCAGGCCGTGAAGCCTGCTTTTGACTGGATTAGGGATGGTCCCTTAATTCTCGGATGTCCATTCACTGTAGTCCTCAAAAAGGAAAGAAGGATTAGTAGTACCCAAAGGATTGATACCTTTACTCTTATTCCCATTAATCCGGTCATCCATCCATGTAACCCGATCGTTGAAATTGGTTATCATGCTGTTAATGGCCGTCTTGAACGGAATGAGCGTCCCTCTCGGATACCATCCTTCATAGAAGTCATGATTGTCGTTCCGGTTCGTTTCGTTTTTGAAGGGCCACAACTCTTCATCAAACTTCTGTGAAAGCTCGATCTTTTCAACCATTCCGTTAATGTATGCGGGCAGACCCGAGAATGCTTCCTTCCTCTCGTTCCATAACGTTTTGACCCTTTCCACGAAATCGTCATTATATCGCAGGAAATGATAGTAGTACCCGGTCTTGAGAAAACCTCTCCATCCGTTATCACTATTCTGGTTGATATAAGACTGGGCGATGAAAGTCTCATAGTCAAAGTCCCAGCCCGGCCCCATGAAGAGAAGGCCGCCTTTGTCTTTGTAAAGATAGGTGCTGTGTGGACCGTAGTGATCCTCATCACCGTTCTGGAAGTAGTCCCTGTTGCCGGACAGTTCGTTCAGGAGCATGAACAAAATCGCGGAATCGACATTGAGATAATTGTTGTAATCTCCGTTCGCGACAGCGGACCTTGTCTTCAGGACCTTCTCGAACTCATTGATATAATTCTCCATCCAGGTGTAGCCATCCTGGTATCTCGGGTCAAATTCCGGGTCGGCCGGATCCTCATCAGGCTCCTTGAACATATATTTCAAGGTGAAGTACTTTGAACGGAACTTGTTCACTTCATCCCAGTAACTGTCGATTTCCATGAGATAACCACCGCTCAAGTCCTCGAAATTATCCTCCAGGGGAGTGATATTGACGCGGTTCTCATCGATTTTTATCTGTTCGCACAGATAGTAGTTGCCCCGGTGTTCGCCGTTGAACTCCAGTTCCACGAACTGGCCCCTTACGGTATAAGGAAGACCGGACTGCCTTGAAAGCCAGAATGTCGCGTCGTTCCGCAGAAGGGTACGGTCTCTCCAGTTGGCCAGCAGGATCCATCGCTTGTGGGCGGGCATGTCAAGGACCTCCGTCTTTTTGTCGAATTTCAGCGCATAGGGCTTTTTGTCCCATTTCCACGTGTAATTGCCCCTGCCCTTGACTTTCGTATCGACCGTGTAAACCGGATTTCCCTTGAGTTTCATTCCTTCAGACCCATCAGCCCTCTCGATGGTGATGGAAACGAGATCATCCCCTTCCGGAAGCCAGATCCTATGATCTTGGTTGTCAGAACTCTGTATCGAGTTCTTGTAACTCTCAAGCTCGGAAAGCGTGAAGAAATCGCTGGTCTCGATCCTCACGACCGGAAGGCCCGTATTCTGCACTTGCAGGATATACCTCTTTTCGGAACTGCTGCCGCAAACGGTCAGTTCGACCTGCCTTCCTTCCGAGGCGTCGACGGGCGTGACGCCGCTCTCCAGAACCTGGCCGTTCGCCATCAGTTTGGCGGAGCTGGACGAAAGCGTAAAGGTCAGGGGAATGCCGGAAAAATCAGTGACTGTTGGAATCGTAAGCAGGAAAGAGCCGTCCGATTGGGTTTCGGCATCATATGTCTTGCTGCCTCTTGTCGAGGAGAGGCTGTTGATCTTAAGGTTGCTGGTTCCCTGCGGTGTCACCTTGATCGGAGCCATCCGCTTGATCTTGTTGCGCTCGATTTCCAGTGCCATCGCGGCCGATTTGGAAAAGCTGCGACCGTCGGACGTAAGGACGGTGAGCGTAAATCCTTCTTCGCTGAATGTCATCGGAGGCAATACGAAGATGAACTCGGTAAAGTTGTCCGGGGAGGCGTCCAGGGTGACGGCCTTGTCACAGTAAAGACGGATTTCATCGGACGTTTCCGTCATGGAAGAGATGACAGGCACATCACCGGAAGTGTTGATCGTACCCTTGCCCGCCAAAGCATCATTGCCATTGGCCGTCAGGATGACGGACGAAACGGATACATCCTCGCCATACAGTTTGAAGGCAAGGAAGCCGCCGACATTCCTGAAGCGCAGATTCCTGTCAGGGACGACCGTTTTCGCCACCATCACATTAGCTTCCTTTCCAAAAGAATGCTCTTTGTAAATCTGGATATCGGGGAATGTGTAAGTGATGGTGCCGGAGGTGTTGATCTTCGTATCTTTCCGATGAGGATAGACCGCAAAGATTCCTCCGTCCATGGGAGAACCGGCAAAGAAGGAACTGCTCTGCTGCTCGCACTCATCGAAGCCGCCTCCGAGATCTCCCGTTTCACCGGTGAAATAGAATTCCATTCCGGCCGTATTGTCATTGAAGACCGTGATGCGGTCATCCTCATGCCAGAATATCTGAAGGCTCTGATCGGTATAGGTCTTCGTGCCTTCGGAGTCAGGCTGGTCTTCGACGGTGGCATAAAAAGATTCGTGAGACCCGGATTTGACAGACTCCAAGGGAACGTCAACCTCTGTCATGGTACAGGAAACTGCCAGGACCGCCAGCAGTCCGGTCGATAATAAATGCTTTTTCATACTTCTGGGACGGTTTACCATGTTAATTGCCGGAATCAGGCCAGGGGAGGTCGGGGTCATCACCGCCGTCAATCGGCTCGCCTGAGGGGTCAGGACCGCTCAATCCATTCAGCATGGGCGTTTCAATGGAGATGGGGAGGATTTCCATCTCGGGAGAAAGGTATTTCTCCTTTCCGAAAATGGGAAAAGATTTCATATTTGTTAAATTATGCCGTTTGAAATGAAAGTACAAATATAAGAAAAAAAAACTAATTCAACCATTTCCCTCTAGCAAGACGGATCAGGAAGAAGGTACCCCGGAAGGTGAGTTCGACGGCCATCGCGATCCAGAAGCCCACCAGACCGTATACTTTCACGAGGAAGACGGCAGGGATGATGCGGACGATCCACATGGACGTGAAATTCATCACGCTCGGCCATTTGGTATCGCCGGCGCCCACGCAGACGCCGTAGATGACGATGGAGGCGGCATAGCCGATTTCAGCGAAGGATTCGATCCTCAGAACGCTGGCTCCGAGGCGGATGACCTCGGCGTCGGGTGTCAGCATGGCCATCAACTGGGATGCGAAAGCATACATCAGGACCGCCAGCAATCCCATGATGGCCATTCCCGTAAGGGTCGTGATCCAGGCGAATCGCTTTGCAAGATTCTTCCGGCCGGCGCCGACGGACTGGCCCACGAGGGCAGTAGCGGCGTCGGCGATGCCATAGCCGGGCATGTAGCAGAAGCTTTCGGCGGTGATGGCAAAGGAGTTGGCGGCGATGGCGATGGTTCCGAGCGGGGCCACGATGAGGGTTGCGGCGATATAACCGCCCCGGATGAGGATGTGCTGGAGGGCCATCGGCCCGCCGATGTCGAAGGCTCTCCGGAGCACCTTTGGCGCGGGCTTAAAAGTCCCCTTGTCCTGTAGCAGATTAAGCTCGGGAGAACGTACCGTGAGAAAATACAGCATCGCGATCGCCGTGAGCAGTTCCGCAAGGCCCGTTCCCATCGCGGCGCCGATGACGCCCATGTCCAATACATAAATGAACAGGTAGTTGAAACAGACATCCAGTACGCACATCCCGATGTTCAGATAGCTGGGTACTTTCATGTTGCCGCTGACCTGGAGCATGGATGCGCAGATCCAGTCAATCTGCATGAACGGCATGCAAGCCGACACGATGAAGAAATATTTCGTGGCGTCGGAAGCGATTTCATCCGTTCCGCCCAGCCAGTAGGGGAGCGGAACGGCTATGGCCATGCCGATAAGGGCGATGACGCCGCTGAACAGCAGGGCGCTGACAAGCCCCTGCCGGAGCACTTCCCGCGCCGTCTTGAAATCATTGGCTCCGATCAGATGGGCAACCTGGACGGCGAAACCGCTTCCGCAGGCCCCGCAGAAGCCCATCAGGAGCCACATGCAGGTGGATACCAGCCCGATGGAAGCGCCTGCCGCCGCTCCGAGGTGACCGACCATCGACGTGTCGATGTACTGCATCATCACGGATGACAGTTGGGCGATGATGGCCGGATAGCTGAGCATCAGGCACAGTTTGAACTGCTGCCCGCCTGAAAGCGTTCCGCCGCTGCGGATCTGCCCGAGCAGATAGTCTTTCGTCCCGTTACCTGTCATTCTGAGCGAAGCAAAGAGACTAGCATTCGTATGGCGGAACCTCGCCCCTGTCGATCAATTCCCTCAGGACCGGCATCCAGGCGGTGTCCGCAGCGCCAAAGGCCGTCCGGACATCGTCCAAAGTGTAAGGGGCCTTGATGAAGGCTTTGAGCCGGGTGGCGAGACCGCGGTGGTCCTTCGCTTTCCCGCGGCATAGGTCGCATCGGCCGCAGTCCTCGCTTTTATCCTGCCCGAAATAGCGCAGGAGGAAACGGGAACGGCATTCTTCCTGTTCGGCAACATAGGCAAGCATCGTTTCCAGCCGCTCGTGGAACGCGTTCCGGAGCATCTCGTACCGCTTGGGAGAGAGGTTCACGTTGCCCTCGTGCAGGCGGTCGTGGAGGATGTAGATCACATCGGCCCGGTCGGCGGGGATGTATTTGATGACATGGTTGACGGAAAGCCCGTACAGGAGCTGGCGGAGCTGGGGAACCGTCACGTCGCTTTTCCGTGCGACCATTTCTTCGTCGATGGAGACGGGGAAGGAAAACAGACCGGTATAGTTCCGCATCAGGGTTTCGAGCAGCGGGACCATCCGCCCGTCGGGCAGTTCGATCCCGTAGAGTTCCGTCCGGTCGACGGTTATCTGCACCCTTGTCTGGACCTCCAGGTCTTCATTGAACGTCCAGTGGCCCTCCCGTTCGATGTACTTGATGGCATAGAAGACCGAGGCTTGCTGGAGACGGTAATGCCGGCAGAAGGCGGCAAGGTCGAACTTGAGCTGGCGGCCTTTCCCCGTGTCATAGGGTATCTGATGGAAGATGTGGACTTTATGGTAGATGTCCTCGATGTATTCGAGGGAGGGGAAGGAAGCCCGTTCAATCTGGGCCAGGCGGCGCCGGTCCCCGTCATTCCAGAGGAGGACGGCATACGAGGGTTCGCCGTCCCGTCCGGCACGGCCGGCTTCCTGGAAATATGCCTCGGGACAGTCCGGAAGGTCATAATGGACGACAAAACGGACATCAGCCTTGTCGATGCCCATCCCGAAGGCGTTGGTGCACACCATCACCCGGGTCCGTCCCGCCTTCCAGTCCTCCTGCCGGAGGGCCCGAGCGGCGGTGGAAAGCCCTGCGTGATAATACGAGGCGGAGATACCGGCCGTACGGAGTTCTTCGGCGGTCTGCTCGGCTTTCTTCCGGTTACGGACATACACGATACCGGTGCCGGGAACGCCGTTGCAGATGGAGACGAGCTGCCCAGTCTTGTCCTCGCAGGAACGGACGATGTAGGAGAGATTGGGCCGTTCGAAGCCGGATTTCAGCAGGTTCTTTTCCTTGAATCCCAGCCGGTTCATGATATCGTCCGCGACAGCCGGGGTGGCCGTGGCGGTGAGGGCGATGACCGGGGCGTCCACCTGCTTGCGGAGCTCTCCGACCTGCAGATACTCCGGCCGGAAGTCATAGCCCCACTGCGAGATGCAGTGCGCTTCGTCCACGACGATGAAGGAAACGTCCAGGACGGGAAGATAGCTCTGGAACAACCGTGTCTGGAGACGTTCGGGGGAGAGGTAGAGGAACTTGTAGTCGCCATAGGCGGCGTTGTTCAGCGCGAGGTCCACTTCGTGCCGGTTCATTCCGGCGTGGACGGCGATGGCGCGGATGCCCCGGGCGGCGAGATTCTGCACCTGGTCCTTCATCAGGGCGATGAGGGGAGTGACCACGATGGCGAGGCCGTCCTTCATCAGCGCGGGCACCTGGAAACACACCGATTTCCCGCCTCCCGTGGGCAGGATGGCAAGGACGTCCCGGGCGGCGAGCGCCTCGTCGATGATGCGCTCCTGCATCGGCCGGAATGAATCGTAGCCCCAATGCTTTTGCAGTGTTTCGATCGGTGTCATTTTTTTATCAAATGTTCCGCTTGTCAATTGCAAATATCTCGATTTTTTAATAATTTTGCAAAATTGAAGAATTAAACTTTAAACCCGTATAATTATGGCAAATATCAATCTGGCCAAGTATGGCATCAAAGGCGTGAAGGAGATCCTCTACAACCCTACGTACGAGGTCCTTTACAATGAGGAAACCAAGCCCGGACTCGAGGGATTCGACAAGGGCCAGGTGACCGAACTCGGCGCCATCAACGTGATGACCGGCATCTACACCGGACGTTCCCCTAAAGACAAGTACATCGTTTACGACCAGACCACCAAGGAAGGCAAGCCGGGTGAAATCTGGTGGGACACCCCCGAGTACCACAACGACAACCACAAGATGTCCGTCAAGACCTGGAGGATTGTCAAGAAACTCGCCCAGAAGCAGCTCAGCGGCAAGCGTCTGTTCGTGGTCGACGGTTTCTGCGGTACCCACAAGGACACCCGCATGAAGATCCGTTTCGTCATGGAAGTCGCCTGGCAGGCCCACTTCGTGACCAACATGTTCATCCGTCCGAAGAACCAGAAGGAGTTTGACCAGGAGCCCGACTTCGTCGTGTACTGCGCCTCCAAGGCCAAGGTGGACAATTATGAGGAGCTCGGACTCCGCAGCGACACCTGCGTTGCCTTCAATGTTACCACCCGTGAGCAGGTGATCCTGAACACCTGGTACGGCGGTGAGATGAAGAAGGGTATGTTCTCCATGATGAACTACTACCTCCCGCTCAAGGGCATCGCCGCCATGCACTGCTCCGCCAACACGGATATGAACGGTGAGAACACCGCCATCTTCTTCGGTCTCTCCGGCACCGGCAAGACCACCCTTTCCACCGACCCGAAGCGTCTCCTCATCGGTGACGACGAGCACGGCTGGGAC
>JAFYYM010000069.1 GCA_017557535.1 Bacteroidales bacterium
TCCGCTTTTTGAAGTGGCAAAAATCATCTTGAAAGTAAAACCGAAATTAAGTCAAACATAAAAACGAAGATAGTTCAACCTTTAAAAATTGTAATTGATATGAGTACAACAAAATCCATCGAGGGGCTTTTGGAGAAGCCCGTCTACATGATGACCGGGGAGGAGTATCTCGAGCTTACGCACTACGCGCTGGCGAACTCTCCCAATGCAGCCAATCGTCCCACCCAGGCGGGACAGAAAGCCCTGGGCGTTCACGCCCTGGCCGTGGAGCTCGGATGCTCCGAGTCTACTATTTACGCGCTGATGCGCGCGCCGCGCGAGGAGGACGGATCCAATGTCGGCGGAGGAGTCCTGCGGGAAGCGATCGTCTCCCGTATCGGGCGGCGGATCGTCTTCGATGTCGACAAGGCCCGCAAGCTGGCGGACGGTTACCAGTCCACCAAGAAGTGATGGGATTCCTGGTAGAGAACTGGATGATGGGCGAAGGGCTCCACCTGAAAGGGTGCGAGCTGCTTGTCTTCGCGTACGCATACTCTTACCATCGGAAGGGAAAGAGTATGTTCGTAAGCGAAGGGAATCTTGGAAAGATGATTGATTATTCCCGCCGGTACGTGGGCATAGCGATTGACAGGCTTTGCGAGAAACAGCTGCTCATCCGCTCTAATGAAAAGCATCCAGAGTACCAGACCTATACCTATTCCGTCAATGAGGAGAGGGTGCGAAGTATCTTCCCACCTGGTTGCGAAGAAAGTTCGCAGGGGGATGCGAAGAAAGTTCACACCCAGGTGGGAAGAAAGGTAACACCCACCTGTAACCTTTCTTCGCACAATAAAGAAAAGGATAAGCCTATTCATAATCCTTTGGATGGGGAAGATACAACTACAATCCGAGTCAAAACAGAAAACCGTTATGGAACCAGAAATCAAAGACATGAAGTACTTGCTGTCGGGCACGCTGAAGACTTTGAAAGCTCAGACAGAATCTAATGACACCCCGAAGATTCCCCAGAGACTGAAGGGGAGCGATCCGGAAGAGCTTGTGGATTTCTTGATGCAGGCCTACCGCGCCATCGTTGAAAGGAGGGGGATGGAATACAAGGATATCACCGACGCCGAGGCCGGAAAGAAGATCGCCAAGGTGGTCGAGTGGCTCTACGGCCCCAAATACCGCTCGACGCTGTTCCTCCAGGGAACGGTCGGCAGCGGGAAGACCACCATCCTCAATGCGGTCGGTGCGCTCTATTCAGGGGCGGGCGCAAGCTTGCTCAAGTGCACCGGTCTTGACATCTACGACCAGTACCAGATGCAGCGAAACGGGGGCGGCGGATACTATGAATTGTACAAGACGACCGATATCCTTCTGATCGACGACCTGGGGACTGAACCCGTGCGGTTTCAGTACTATGGTGTGGACTACACCCCCGTACAAAACCTGCTCGTCTACCGGTACAACAAGCAGCTCACTACCGTCATCACAACCAACCTCACCGACGGGCAGTTGTGCGAAAGATACGGAGACCGGTGTTGGGACCGATTCGCGGAGATGTGTTCGATCCTCCGCTTCACCGCGCCCTCATATCGGAAGTGAAATCTGGCAGGCGATGACGCGTGTTGGGGGCACTAGCAGCGATAGTAGGTCTTATGCAATACACGAACATCAGATACAGCATCACGCTCAATGAAGCGCAGCTCGATTATCTTTCGGACGAGCAGCAGGATATCCTCCGGATGAAGTGCCTCAAAACCTTCATCCGGATGGCCGTCCTGGAGGAAACCACGGTCTCCGGAAAGAACTATTCAGCTGTCCTACAACCCGGGCAATTCATGGCTTCCAA
>JAFYYM010000070.1 GCA_017557535.1 Bacteroidales bacterium
CATCCTGAGCCAGGATCAAACTCTTCTTTGTATATACACTATAAATCTTAGTCCGACCCCGACAGCTTCTCTAAAGAAATCAACGCTCTCGATTCAATTTATTCTCGGTACTTGCTTGTACTTTCCTTCAATCTTGTCAATGATCTTGGTATAAAAACCCGCCCCTTTTTCAGAAGCGGGTGCAAAGGTAGCATCTTTTCCGGAACCTGCAAATTTTTTTTCAAAAAAAGTTTTCAACAGGTTCTGTTAACTAAATCATGGCCTACATACCTGCCACGACAATAAGTGAGAGGCCTACTATGAAGAAAAGGAACATTAGTCCCAGAAGGCCATATACCTTATTGTTGGAACCCTTGAACTCTTTCCACACGAACACACCCCAGATCGCGGCGATCATGGGAGCGCCCTGTCCAAGCGCATAGGAAACCGCCGGTCCGGCCGCCTTGGAGGTGATATAGCTAAGAGCTGTTCCGAGGCACCAGATAGCTCCTCCCAGCATTCCGACCAGATGAGTTTTGGCGTTGCCGGCGAAATACTGCTGATAAGTGACAGGCTCCCCAACAAAGGGCTTCTTCATCACGATGGTGTTGAACAAGAGATTACTGAGCAAAACTCCCAAAGTGAATATCACAGAAGCGGTGTAAGGTGTCGCATAAGGATGAACGAACGGGACCTCCCCTGTCACATTGCCCATACCCCTCATGACAAAGGATGAGAAGAATGACATGACGATACCGGCGATGAGTGCCAGAATAACTCCTTTCTTCTGGTCCGCCTTACTTACATTGGATTCGCCTTTCATGCCGGAAGCCACACCGTTGCAGATTATGGCAACCACCACGAGAGCGACCCCGATAGCCAGAAGGATGGCGTTACCTTTATTATTGGTGATGTAGTTGTTGATCACACCTAGCACCAGGGCGATACCTACTCCAAGAGGGAAAGCCACAGACATTCCGGCAATCGATGTTGAAGCGCTCAGAAGGATATTGGAGGCGTTAAAAATAATACCTCCGAGAAGGATCCACCCCACACTCTTCCACGAGAGATGGCTGATGTTATAGAAGAAGGACTCGCCATCGGAGCCAAAGCTGCCAAGGGTGAGGGCGAGAAGCAAGGCGAATAACACCATGCCTATCACATAGTCCCAATAAAAAAGCTCATATCTCCAACTTTTAGCCGCGAGCTTCTGGGTGTTGCCCCAGGATCCCCAGCAAAGCATGATGATGAAGCATAGAAAGACCGCGAGGGCGTAACTGTTAACGATAACCATGATACTTTAATATTTATAATAGTAATAGTCAATATCTGTTTCGAAAGTTAATCATTTTAGAGAAAAAAAGAAAGGGCGGAAGGTCAAAAGCGACCTTCCACCCTTACAAATCCAATGATGCGGACAGATTACATCATGCCGCCAGCGGGCATGGCGGGAGCAGCCGGTTCCTTCTCAGGAATATCCACGATACCACACTCTGTGGTAAGGAACATGCCAGCGACTGAAGCGGCGTTCTCCAGAGCGACGCGGGCAACCTTCGTAGGATCAATGACCCCAGCCTCGAACAAGTTGACGAACTCGTCGGTGCGGGCGTTATAACCGAAGTCACCCTTGTTCTCGCGGATCTTCTGGATGATCACGCTACCCTCAACACCAGCGTTCTCGGCGATCTGGCGCAGAGGCTCCTCGATGGCGCGGGCGATGATGTGAATACCCGTGGTCTCATCCTCATTCTCACCCTTGAGATTCTTAAGGGCTTCAGCAGCGCGGATGTAAGCGACCCCACCACCAGGAAGATAACCTTCCTCAACAGCGGCGCGAGTGGCGTTGAGAGCGTCCTCAACCCTGTCCTTCTTCTCCTTCATCTCAATCTCAGAGCCAGCTCCGACATAGAGGACAGCGACTCCACCGGCGAGTTTTCCAAGCCTTTCCTGGAGTTTCTCCTTGTCATAGTCAGATGTGGTGGTCTGGATCTGCTTGCGGATCTGGGCGACTCTGTCAGCGATGTCCTCTTTGACTCCGGATCCACCGACGATGGTGGTGTTGTCCTTGGTGATGGTGACCTTCTCAGCCCTTCCGAGCATGTCAGGAGTGGTGTTCTCAAGGGTGAATCCCCTCTCCTCAGACACCACGATAGCTCCGGTCAAGGTAGCGATGTCCTGAAGCATCTCCTTGCGACGGTCTCCAAAACCAGGAGCCTTGACAGCGGCGATCTTCAGGGTGCCGCGAAGCTTGTTCACCACGAGAGTGGTGAGAGCCTCACCGTCGACATCCTCAGCGATGATCAGCAAAGCCCTGCCCTCGCGAGCGATAGGCTCAAGGATAGGAAGAAGGTCCTTCATCGTGGATATCTTCTTGTCGCAGATAAGGATGGAGCAATCATCCAACACGGTCTCCATCTTGTCAGGGTTGGTCATGAAATAAGGAGATATGTATCCCCTGTCGAACTGCATTCCCTCGACGACCTTGACCTCGGTCTCAGTGCCCTTGGCTTCCTCGACAGTGATGACTCCGTCACCCTTGACCTTGGACATCGCGTCAGCGATGAGCTTACCGATTGTGGCGTCATTATTGGCGGAGACTGTTCCGACCTGCTCTATCTTGGAATAGTCGCTGCCGACTTTCTTGCTCTGCTTCTTCAGGTTCTCCACAACGACGGCGACAGCCTTGTCGATACCCCTCTTGAGATCCATCGGGTTGGCGCCGGCGGTCACGTTCTTCAAACCAACGTTGATGATAGCCTGCGCGAGCACAGTGGCGGTTGTGGTGCCGTCTCCGGCCTGCTCATTAGTCTTGGAGGCGACCTCCTTGACCATCTGGGCTCCCATGTTAGCGTACCTGTCCTCAAGTTCTACTTCCTTCGCGACGGTCACACCATCCTTGGTGACCTGGGGAGCACCGAACTTCTTGTCGATAACGACGTTACGACCCTTGGGTCCAAGAGTCACCTTAACGGCGTCAGCCAAAGCGTCTGCTCCCTCTTTCATCTTGGAGCGGACATCCACATTGAATTTTATCTCTTTTGCCATAATGCTTTCCTCCTGATTACAGAATAGCAAGAATATCAGACTGCTTGACTATCAAATACTTCTTTTCCTCGACGGTAACCTCTGTCCCGGCATATTTGCCATAGAGGACCTCATCACCTACCTTAACCTCCATCGGTTCATCCTTTTTTCCAGGACCGACGGCGATAACTTTTCCCTGCTGGGGTTTTTCCTTTGCTGTGTCAGGAATGTAGATTCCCGAGGCTGTCTTTGTCTCGGCCTCCTTGGGCTCGATCAAGACTCTGTCTGCCAATGGTTTGATCATGATATTAAGATTTATTGACGTATTACTTTCAAAGCTCCGGATTATTCACGGAGGCATGCGGAAAGAATCAAAGGCTGTGCCACCCGAAGGCGACTGACAATTTGTCATCCGAGGTGTCGGGCTCCGAAAGATGAACCGAAATTGAAATACTGTAAAAAAATATTTATATTTGAGGTTATAAACACTCTGACTTATGAAGAAATCAGCCAAGGCCATCCTGGCCGTATTGACTTTGGCCGCCATCGCGGCCGCGGCGCCATCATGCAGCCGCTTCGGTAAAAGCAAGGGGCAAAGCACGGAATTCGCCACTTTTATTAAAGCCTACACAGGAGGCATTATCTCAGACAAGTCCACCATCAGGGTGGAATTGACCTCGGATATCGATGGTGTGACTCCAGGAGCCGACCTTAAAGAAGGCATCCTGACTTTCACTCCTTCCATTCAAGGCACAGCCAGATGGCTTTCCCAAAGCACTATCGAGTTCATCCCAGAAAACGGGGCGCTCAAACCAGGGCAAGCTTATACCGGTAAACTTCGTCTGGACAAGATCCACAAGGTTGGATCCTCCAAGTTTAAAAGGTTCACATTCAACTTCCTGGTCGCGATCAAGGAGGCTGTCCTGGCGCTGGATGATATCACCATCACACCGGCATCTCCGGACAAGGCCAGCGTGAGCGGAACAATCGCCTTGACTGAGGAGCTTCCTGTCGAGAAGGTACGCAAGATGATAGACTACAGCTATCCTGACAAATCCGGGGAACTTACAGTGACCGCCGGACAGGATCAGCTCAACTATCACTTCGACCTGGTCGGCCTGAACAGGAGTGACAAGGACAACACATTGAAGATCACTCTCAAATCAGGAGATACCGGCTTCGTGGCTGATTCTAAGATAGAGACCACTATCCCTTCCATGTCCGGGTTCAGTATTGTCAGCGCTGAGAGAGTGGAAGCTGAGGATCCGTATATCAGCGTGTTCTTCTCCAATCCCATACAGGACGTGGCCGACAACTCAGGGCTTTTCAAGCTCACCGGTGTCGGCAGGTATTATGTCCAGGCAGAGAACTCCCGGGCGAAGATTTACTACGAGAATCCAGATGACGTCCCTCTGGCCCTGACAGTCTCAGGAGCTGTCAAGAGCTATGACGGCGTCAGGCTCGGGGCTGATTTCTCTAAGTCATTCTCAGCGGCAGAGGAGAAACCGGCCGTCGAGATTCCGCTTTCAGGGAATATCCTTCCGAACTCCAAGGAATTGATCCTTCCCTTCAAGGCTGTCAACCTCAACGCGGTGGACATAAAAGTCATCCAGATTTATGAGGACAATGTGCTGATGTTCCTCCAGGACAATGATCTGAACGGGGACAACTCTTTGAGGAGAAGCGGCCGCCTAGTCTACAAGAGATGCGTCCGCCTGGATTCCGATCCATCCAAGAACCTCCACAAGTGGCAGGACTACAGCGTGGATCTTTCCGGCCTGTTCAAGCAGGAGGCAGGTGCGATTTATAGGGTCAGGATAAGCTTCAAGCAGGATTACTCCGTTTATGGGAAGTCAGTCGAGTTCAAGAGCGGCACTCCCACCAACGAGCTTGTCAGCCTGTATTCAGACCAGGCCTCAGATGAGGATTTCAGCGATTGGGACACCCCTTCGCCTTGGTTCTACGAGTCATACTACGATTGGGATCTCTACGAGTGGGAAGACAGGGATAACCCTCTGAAACCCACATACTACATGGATGAGGACAAGTTCCCGGCCATCAATCTCGTCACATCGAACCTCGGTGTCATCGCCAAGTACTCGGGTGGTGACAAGATCTGGGTCAGCGTGAGCGATATTATCTCTGCCGAACCGGTCTTCAACTCCGAGTTATATGTCTACAGCTACCAGCTCAAGGAGATTGGCTACGCCAAGACCGGTACTGACGGAATGGCAGAGGTATCCCTGTCCGGAAAACCGTTCGTGGTAGTCGCCAAACGCGGAGGAGCCACGAGCTATCTGAAGGTGACCTCCGGAGACGAGAAGACACTCAGCCGTTTTGACGTCGGTGGCAAGGTTCTCGACAAGGGGTTGAAAGCCTTCATCTACGGAGAGAGAGGAGTGTGGCGTCCCGGTGACACCCTCCACGTCACCCTCATTCTCGAGGACAAGGAGGATAAGATTCCTGACAACCACCCGGCCGTCATGGAACTTTACACCCCCGAGGGACGTTTCTACGCCAAGAATGTCAATGGCAATGCCAAGGACGGATTCTACGTGTTCAACATCCCCACGAAGCAGGATGATCCCACCGGTTTCTGGAATGCGTATTTCAAGATCGGAGGCGCTACCTTCCACAAATCTCTCAGCATAGAGAGCGTCAAGCCTAACAGGCTGAAGATCAACATCGACGTGGGCGAGGGAGCCATCGAAGGAGGCAGCAGGGTACCTATTTTCATCGCCTCCAACTGGCTCACTGGACCGCCAGCATCCGGTCTGAAGGCGAAAGTGAACATGACTTTAAGATCCGGTTCATCAACCTTCAAGGGATATGAGGGATACCGTTTCGTGACCCCGATGTCGAGCTTCTCCAGAAGCGAGTACGATCTCGTGGATTACAATCTCAACCAGGACGGTGAGCTCCGGATCAATGTTGAGACCCCTAAAGCCAATGACGCTCCCGGCATGCTCACAGCGGACCTCGTCACCACAGTCGAGGAGCCGGGTGGTGACATCAGCTTTAACACCATGACGGTCCCGTATTCCCCTTATTCCGCCTATGTGGGTGTCAAGCTTCCAGAGGAAGGCGGCAGCCATTGGCTTGAGACCGACAAGGACTACAAGATAGATGTGATCGTCGTCGACAAGGAAGGTGCCTCAGTGGCTGGGGACAACCTCACTTATTCCATCTACAAGATCAAGTGGAGCTGGTGGTGGGAGAGTCGCAACGAGAGCCTTGACTCTTATGTCAACAGCTCATCAGCTGAGATGATCTCCTCCGGATCCATGAGATCAGCCAAGAATGGCAGCACGATACCGTTCAGGGTTGATTATCCTGAATGGGGACGTTATCTGCTGATTGTCAAGGACACCAATAGCGGACACATCTCTGGCGGAGTCTTCTACGCCGACTGGCCAGCCTATAGGGGAAGGTCATCCAAGGCGGATCCCGACGCTTTGTCGATGCTTTCATTCTCCACAGACAAGGAGTCCTACGATGTTGGAGAGACTGTGACTGTCTACATCCCCGCCGCGGCCAAGGGCCAGGCGCTGGTGTCTCTCGAGAACTCAAGGTCTGTATTGTCCAGGAAATGGGTCAAGACCTCCGGGGAAGGAGATGTCACCTACACATTCAAGGTGACACCTGAGATGGCCCCGAACTTCTACATCCACATCACCTTGCTGCAGCCTCATGAGAGGGCTGACAACGACCTCCCGATAAGGTTGTACGGCGTCCAGCCTATACTCGTCAACGACAAGAACTCTCATCTTGAGCCGGAAATCGACATGCCGGACGTCCTTCGCCCTGAGGAGGAGTTCAAGGTGAAGATCAAGGAGAAGTCAGGGAAACCCATGACTTACACCCTGGCGATAGTCGATGAGGGTCTGCTTGACCTGACCGGATTCAAGACCCCTGATCCATGGAAGGCCATGTACGAGAGGGAGGCGCTCGGAGTGAGCACTTGGGATCTCTATGACTATGTCATCGGAGCTTACAGCGGAAGGTTCTCCCCGATGTTCAGTATCGGTGGTGACGAGAGCGTGAATGTCGGCGCCAAGAAGGACAACCGCTTCAACGCCGTTGTCAAATTCATCGGGCCGTTCACCCTCCAGAATGGGTCAGCGACACACAAGATCACACTGCCGATGTACGTCGGAAGCGTAAGGGTCATGCTCATCGCCGCCCATGGGGCACAGTACGGCAACGCTGAGAAGACAGTGCCCGTACGTTCTCCTCTCATGGTCCTGCCTACCCTCCCGAGGGTAATCGGCACTGGAGAGAAGGTGACCCTGCCCGTCAACGTGTTCGCTCTGGAAGACGGTGTCAAGAATGCCAACGTCAACGTCAAAGTTGAGGGACCGCTCAAGATAGCTGGCACTGACAAGGCCTCGGTGAGCTTCGACAAGCCCGGAGACAAACTTGTCAAATTCGCTCTTGATGCCACAGGTGAAGGTGTCGCCAAAGTGACAGTCTCAGCCGAAGGCAGCGGACACAAGGCATCCGAGACCATTGAGATATCGGTCAGGAATCCTAACCCGGCCACCACAAACATCACCAGGATGATGATCGGGAAGGGCGAGAGCAAGCATTTCGGTTTCGCTCCGTTCGCCGCAGGACCTGAGCAATGGGCCACCCTCGAGCTCGCTAGTTTCCCGTCAGTTGACTACGAGGGTATCTACAAGTTCATAAAGGACTACACTTATAACTGCAGCGAGCAGATCGCTTCACGAGGCATCACCTTGCTTTCCATAAAGGACATGCTACCTGACGATAAGAAGCAAGAGGCCGAGAAACTGATTCCTGATATTCTCCAGCAGCTATATCAGAGGCAGCTCGGAAGTGGCGGATTCGCCTACTGGCCAGGCTCCCCTGACGCCAACAGCTGGGTCACCTCCATGGCTGGACAGTTCATGGTCATGGCTTCCCAAAACGGATTCAATGTGAGTAAGGGCGTTCTCGCCAGCTGGGCAAGATTCCAGAAGAAAGCGGTCCAGGACTATCGGGCCAACCCGAAATTCCCTCTCTGGGACTTCGAGCAGGCTTACAGGCTCTACACTCTCGCTTTGAAGGGAGAGGCGGAGAATGGTGCGATGAATCGTCTCAAGGATTCCGAGAACCTCAGCATGCAGGCAGGATGGATGCTTGCCTCCGCATACGCCGTGTCAGGTAAGAAGAATATCGCCAAAGACATGGTGGCGAACCTGCGGACTGATTTCTCGGATTATCTCGAGTCTGGCAGGACCTTCGGTTCTTCTACCCGTGACAAAGCTGTCGCCCTTGAGACATGTGTACTCATTGACGATATACCCGCAGCCATGGACGTTGCGCAGGAGGTTTCCAAGGCGATGTCAGGAGGATGGTACATGCCTCAGGAGACTGCATTCGCCTCCAAGGGCATGGCAAGCCTCGCCGGCAAGGTCAACACAGGCAACATCGAGGCTGATGTGACGCAGTCCGGCAAGGTCACTCCAATGAAGAGTCCTAAGTCTGTCTGCAGTCTCGCGCTCGACACCCAGAGCGGAGGCGCTGATGTGAAGAATAACTCGGACGGAGTCATCTACGCCACCCTCATCACTTCCAGTGTCCCTGAATTCGGTGTCAAGAACGATGCCCAGAACAATGGTATCAACATGACTGTCACTTACACTTCTTCCAACGGGAAGGCGCTCAACCCGGCGGAGATACCGCAAGGCACAGACTTCACTGTCACCATCACAGTCAGCAATACCAGCCCGATGAGAGACTACACGAACCTCGCCCTCACCGAGGTCGTTCCTTCCGGATGGGAGATATTCAACGACCGACTGTTCGGCTCAGGCCCTTCAAGTTCCTCATATTCCTATCGTGACATCCGTGACGACAGGGTCATCTGGTACTTTGATCTTTCAAGGGGAAGGAGCAAGACCTTCAAGGTCAAGATGCATGCGGCTTATGAAGGTGAGTTCACACTTCCTTCTGTCAAGTGCGAGGCTCTCTACGACGCTCACATCAGCGCCAACTCCGCCTCTGGAACCGCGAAGGTCACGGCTCAGTAAATGAGAGGCAGGAAGGTTAACTTCAAGAATGTGCGGCGGCCAATGATAATCTTGGCCGCCGCCATCTTGATTGGCTACCTTCTATGTCTTCCAAGGAATCTTTTCAAAGGGACAACTTATTCCACAGTCATTGAGGACAGGAATGGCGAGCTTCTCGGCGCCAGGATAGCATCCGACGGGCAGTGGCGTTTCCCTCCCTCAGACAATGTTCCGGATAAGTTCAAAGCCGCAATCATCGAATTTGAGGACAGATGGTTCCCTTACCACCCTGGAGTCAATCCGGTGTCGATAGTCAGGGCGGCGATCGGGAATATCAAGGCCGGGAAGGTGACCAGCGGAGGCAGCACAATCACCATGCAAGTCATAAGGCTTTCCAGAGGAAAGGAAAGGACCCTATGGCAGAAACTCATAGAATCGGTGCTCGCCACACGGCTGGAATTGAGATGTTCCAAGAAAAAGATACTGGCGCTTTACGCTTCCCACGCCCCCTTCGGAGGTAATGTCGTGGGACTCGAGGCAGCCGCATGGAGGTATTTCGGCCGGCCGCCAGAGGAGCTTTCATGGGGAGAGGCAGCGACTCTAGCGGTCTTGCCCAATGCCCCCGCCGACATTCATCCAGGGAAAAACCGGGAAAGGCTTCTGGAAAAGAGGAATCGCCTTCTTACAGATCTTCATAAGCGGGGCAAACTGGATGATCTGGATCTGGAACTAGCTCTAGACGAGCCACTTCCACTCGAACCAGTAGCGCTTCCAAGAGACGCCAGGCACCTTGCGGAACGCTTCTCCAAAACATCAAGAGGACAAAGAGTCAAGACTACGGTTGACATCCACCTGCAAAGACAAGTGCAGGAAGTCACTGACATGTGGAATGACGAGTTTTCCGTGACAGGCATTAACGACCTCGCGGCCGTGGTGATGGATGTGAGGACAGGTGAGATCCTCGCCTATGTCGGAAATGCCGACCCCGACCGGAAAAGACCGGGATCGGATGTCGACATCGCCGGTTCCCCGAGAAGCACGGGAAGTATCCTCAAACCAATCCTCTACTGTGCCTCACTCCAAGATGGTGAGATACTACCTTATACCTTGCTGCCGGATATTCCGGTAAACCTTAACGGATTCTCCCCCCAGAATTTCAACAGGGAGTTCAACGGGGCTGTCCCTGCGGCGCAAGCGCTGGCACGCTCTCTGAACGTTCCCTCGGTCCATATGCTCCGCAAATTCGGTGTACCGAGGTTTTTGGACATATTGAGGAAAGCCGGTCTCTCGACCTTGACCAAAAGCGCCTCCCACTATGGACTATCACTGATTCTAGGCGGAGGAGAGGCGACGCTGCTTGACATCACGTCGATGTACGCAAAGATGTCCGCCTCTTACCAGTCAACCGGTAAGGAAGCCCTCCGCAAAGGAGACAGGCTCAACGGTTATCCCCTGACAGACAAATGCGCCCTTTGGCACACCTTCGACGCCTTGAAGGAGGTAAACCGCCCTGATGAGATGGACTGGAGACTGGTAGGTTCTCTAAAGAAAGTGGCCTGGAAAACAGGCACAAGCTATGGTTTCCGTGACGCCTGGGCGGTGGGTGTGACTTCCGACTATGCCGTTGGAGTATGGGCGGGGAATGCCCAGGGACAAGGAGTCCCAGGACTGACGGGCGCCAGGACCGCCGGACCGGTCATGTTTGATATTTTCAACCTGCTGCCCGTCAAAGAGGAGGAAAACGCCTATGCCGTGAACGGTTGGTTCAAGGAGCCGGCGCCGGGAGACTATGTTCTTATGGAGACCTGCCATGCATCGGGGCATCTCGCCGGGCCAAGCTGCGAACGTATTGACACATTGATGCTTCCGGTGAAAGCTGTCAGGACTGAACCTTGCCCGTATCACAAGACTCTAGATGGAATACGGACATTTATACTGCCACCTTCGATGGAATGGTACTACAGGCAGCATCACCCGGAATATGCCCCATATATCCCTGCGAATAAGGAGGATTACGCCCCGATGGAGTTCATCTATCCCGAGGGTGGCGCGACCATCTACATTCCTCGGCAGCTCGATGGAAGTATCGCGGGAGTGACTTTCAACCTCGCTCACAGAAACCCTGACCAAAATGTGTTCTGGCACTTGGACAACGAATATATGGGCCAGACAAGATTCATCCATCAGATGAGACTCACCCCGTCCCCCGGGAAGCACACTGTCACCGTGGTCGATGAGGCAGGCAATTCCCACTCGGTAGGATTCACAATCGCGGAGAATAAGTAGCCTGGCAAATGTTTTGCTAATGTTTGGCAAATATTTATATTTGTAAGTCAGGAAAACACTAAAAAACAATTGATATGAAAAAGATTCTGGCCATCATGGCCGCAGTTTTGACACTAGCATCCTGCAGCGAGAATTTCAACGCCGCATATCTCCTTTCAAGTGGAGCCAAAATCGCCCAGGCCGCATCCGTCACTGACGAGCAGATGAAGGCCTATGTGAGCCAATATGTCGCCCAGCTCGACGCCCAGAGCCCTGTCCTTCCCGAGAGCAACGCCTACGTCAAAAGAGTGCGTAACCTCACGAAGGGCATCACCGAGGTCGACGGTACTCCTCTGAATTTCAAGGTCTACCAGACCAACGACGTCAACGCTTTCGCCTGCGCCGACGGCAGCGTCAGGATCTACACCGGACTTCTCGACAGGATGACAGACGACGAGGTCCTCGGAGTTGTGGGACACGAGATCGGCCATGTCGCCCTCAAGCACTCATTAAAGCAATATAAGGCAGCTTTGCGCAACTCGGCCATCAGGGATGCTGTGGTCTCAACAGGAGGAGCAGTGGCTGTCCTGACCGCTTCCCAGCTCGGTGACCTCGGTGAAGCTCTCATGAGCGCCAAATTCTCAAGGAAGCAGGAGGCTCAGGCTGACGACTATGGCTACGACTTCCTTGTAGCCCATAAAAAGAATCCCTGGGCTATGGCCATGTCTTTTGAGAAACTGTTGAGCCTTTCCAACGGTGGAGCTTCAGCTGGAACCCAAGCAGCCTCATCCAGTTCAGCGGTCTCCGAGATATTCTCGGACCATCCGTCAACAGAAAAGCGCATCGCGACCATGTCGCAACGCGCCACAAATGACGGCTACAAGCGTCCCGCCAAATAATAAGGCTACACCTTTTTACTGATTTTCACCGGGGGCGATGGCGACATCGCCCTTTAGTCCATCCTCAGGTACCTGGGACGATGGAGCTACTATATCACCCTGAGTCACATAGACTTCCGGCTCTTCAATATCCCCGTCCTGGGGATGGCAGGCTGTGAATGCCACTGGAGCCAACGAGGCCAGTCCCATCGATAGACCGACCAACTTGACAACCTTGCCGAGCCTCCGACGGGCGGCTAGCTGGTTCTCAAGATAAACCACTTCCGCCTCGCACTTGGGACAGGTCCCGGCACAGGAGCCTTTGTGCTTGCACTCAGAGGTGACAAACTCGATCTCATTCTCCGCCGCGATCTGGCGACGGATCTCCTTGAGCATCTTACAGATTTCTTTTCCTCTTTGCATATTCCACGTTGTATTTGAATTTATCTATTCTCTCAAAACCAAGTCCCCGTACAGCAGCCTCACTCCTCGCGATGTCATCCTTGGTGTTGTAGGCAGGAATCTCCGGGATCCTGATCACGCACTTGTCAGCCAGCCCCTTCTCCGAAAGGATCCTCAGATTCTCGAGCACCTTGCCATTGTCCTTGCCGGTGTAGCTTGAATATATCCCCGGATCCATGTCCTTAATGTCAATCAAGTAGCTGTCCACCACCGGGATAACATCTTCCAAAAAGGACGTAGGCACATTCAGGCACGTCTCCAGATTGATCTTCCATTGTTCTCCACAAACCGTCCTGAACTCTTTGATAAACAAATGGTTCAATAGCGGCTCTCCCCCTCCGAACGTGACTCCCCCGCCCGTGGCCAAGAAATACAGCTCATCCTTCCTCAATTCCATATAAAGCTCCTCCGGGGTATATTCCTTGGACGGATACGAGTCCGAAAGAGTCTGGGGATTCAGGCAATACTTGCAGTCAAGGGGACAAAACATGAAGGCTACCAGAGTGGTGACTCCTTCACCATCAACCCCTATCCGCAGTCTGGATAGCGCTGAGATCTTGGCTTTCATCTATATATATAAACCCCAAAATTCGAGAATCTTGCTCGTCTTTTAAGAAAAAAAATGAGATTATGGCTGTTTATAGTCCGGCCTGAGAGAAACAGAAGTCTCTGTCGGGAAATCGGCAGGAACCTTCCGCTTTACATCACCCGTGGCGCACCATTCTGCCCCTCTTATCAGAAGCTCCTGAAAACCAGCGCATTGCATAGCCGGGTTATCCTCCAGAGTCTCACCGCAGTGACCAAGCATGGTGTGGAATACCCTTCCTTTGCCATATTCAACCGTGAAGACTAACGGTTCCTCACGGCCAGAACCACCTTTATCTATTGGTGAATATGCGGTGTAAAGAAGGTCCTTGATGTCTCCCGGGCCCCTCATCCTGTCATACAGCTCGTCACTGGCGTGCTTCCAATGCTCCGGAAGGCCTTCCAATATCGGATGGGAAGAGACCCTCCTGTTCATGATGTATTCATGTCTGGCGCCGTGGGACCCACCGGAACCAGGAGTCTCGTCCCTGAAGAGACCACCGTCTTTCCAGTAGACGTAAGGTCCTGATTTCTCGTCCCTTCCGCCCCATCCGCCAAGAGCGATGATCTGATTGTACTCTTCCCAGCCGGTGAAAGCATTATCCGCGGCATGGTACACGACCACTCCCCCGCCGTTCTTGACGAAATCCAGAAAAGCGGAATTCATCTTCTCCGGCCATGGATCGCCATTATAGTCAAGGAACACGAAGTCATATTCGCTGAAATCCACATCGAAGCCAGACATGTCCTCCCCGGCGGCAGGAGAGACAGCGACATCCATCTTGAATTGGCCGGAATTCTCAAGGATAAGCTTGATCGCCTTATGGCTGACCGGCCAATTGTGGTTGTTCTGCCCGGTGATGATGACACCATGAATCGGCTTCCCTGTGCAAGCGGAACAGAGAGTGACCAGGAGAAGAATGGCCACGACGAAAAGATTGTGAAGAGTTCTCATGCTGATTATTGTAAAGGTATATCAAAAAGCACAAATGCGTCAGGATCCAGGACCCCTTCAATGACGCCTCCTTTCATTTCCAAAGGAATCTCAGTGAAGGCCCTGTCAGAATCAGTGAGATAGGCATAGACCAGTCCGTCTCCTGCCCCCGTGATCTCAATCCGGAACGGCCGTATCTTGGTCACGTTATTATCCTCGGAGTACCGTGTCAACAATACCCTCAGATGGCCTTCAGAAGAGCGGGCCGCTGTCGCATATAGTTCATTGTCACCTGCTTCCGCTTTCACCTGTGTCCCGTACTGAATCAATTTGTCCCATGCGTAGAAAGCATAGTAAGTCTTTGAAGGACGATAAGTTGTCTGATCAAAGGCCCCGCAGAAGGCGCTGGGGCGGAAATCATAGTACATGAGCATGTCAACCGGCTCATCCTGGCAGGCAGACATAACAGCGGCGGTGAAGGCGGCGCCTTTGATGGCGCTGATCTCGGAAAGGCTGTACACATATTCATCTGTCCAGCCTTTGATGAAATTCCACTCGTCAAGGAATGAGGGAGTGTCCGTGAATCCGTTTTTGTCCAAAAGAGCCCGGATGCGTCTCGCTTTTTCAGTGAAAGCCGAAACGGAGCGCTCATAAATATGCCATGAGAAGAAGTCCAGACCTATTTTCTTTTGACTCATCCTCTGGAGGAAGGTGTCCGCCCATTCCTCCATCCAGCACAAAGCCGGTCCTCCGATCATCAAGTCCGGAAAGGTCTTGTTAAGATATTTTGCGGCAACCTCATAAAACTCATAGAACTGCTCCGGGGTGCCTCCCCAAGTGTGTGGCTTTGTTTTCCAGTCCTCAACGTCCAGATCAGGCTCGTTCCATATCTCCCAGTATTTGATGCCCAGATGGAGGCCATTCGCCCACCCCTCGTTGTAATGCCTGATGACATGCTCACATATCTTGGCCCATTTGAGATAATCCTTAGGCGGAAAGATATTGTAATGCTTCACCGTGTGCTCGATACTTTCTCCAAGCCGGAAAAACACCTGCGTCCCGGCGGCTGTTATGCTTTGGAGATAGGCGTCGGTATTGGTGAAATCGTAAGCTGAGGGATCGTTTGGATTCTTATCGAAATCCGGAAACAGCTGGGAAATGTCCACGCAATGCGGCCCGCCATATCCGGCATAGTATGCGGAATCGTGAGTACGGGCGTAAGGTATATTGAGGATTTTGTACTCATAAAAATTGCCACGGGTCTGCTCCTTGGCGTTGGCGACGGCAGGGCCATTGTTCACGGCGTTCATCGGCTTGATAGTCCCGACAACAACATTAGGATCGATGACAACCTGCGCTCCGGCAGGAAGCCCAAGCGCCAGCATGAGGATTAAGTGGATGGGTTTGAGAGATTTCATGGGCATTTCTTTAGAGAGACTTCGTTGACACAAATATACAAAAAATGGAATCAGGTACATGTAATCGGAAGATTACGAGTGCAGAGGTACACCGGAGCAGATGAGACAGATTATGTCAATTGACTGAATCAGTAATGATGATTCTTTGAACAAATCGCCCACTTCGGTGGGCGATTTGTTACTTGTAATGGCCGAAAGTTGATAGAATCAATACCTCAACTATATCATCATAGATCCTATAAACCAGACGATGCTCTCTGGTGATTCTCCTGGAATAGACCGTACCATCATAACCTTTTAAGGTCTCGACCTGTCCGGTACCTGTACGAGGATGTTCTTTCAATTCATCAAGAAGTTGAGCCAGTTTTCTCACAGCAAGAGGCGCCTTCTTATGCAATATTTTCAAGTCCTTCTGCGCCTGCTCAGTAAAAACTATTCGGTACATGTCTATTCCGTCTCAATAAGCCTGTTCAGAAACTCTTCCGAACCCTCCCCATCATTCATCCTGAACACCTTACCCTTGGCATAGTCCTCAATGCCCTGACGGATTTTCGTTTCCAACTCATCGCGGCTGAGCAGAGTATCTCCTTCCACTACAGGAACAAGACGATAACTGCCGTGAGATCTGGATGTGATCACAACATCATCGCTTTTTGCCAGAGCAAAATACTTCCGCTGGTTAGCCCTGAATTCCCTGCTGCTTACTACTACCATAGTTTATTCTTTATTTTTACGCAATATACGAACTTTCAAATAAAGTACCAAAATGGTACACATATATCTGGTTCATTGCTCCATTTACATGCATGAGTGCTTTTCAACAATGCCTACGGGATAGTCCTCCTTTACAACCATCCTTCTGGCAACCCCCAGCCAAGCTTTCAGGACATAAGGTTCACAGCAGGGATGAAAAAGGCATGCGACCTCATGAACATCAACCTTATGGATCATATCATTTTCACCGATGAGGGCTTCTTCAGCTTCTCGGAGGAAAGAGTCATCAACAACTAAACAATCAAATCATCATGGAACAGTTGAATAAAGTCGAACTCATAGGCACCGTCGGAAGTGTCTATGTAAAAGAATTCGGAACGACCAAAGTCGCGAACTTCAGCGTTGCGACGAACTACTGCTACAAGTCATCACAGGGAGAACCGGTAATCGAAACTACCTGGCATCGGGTCATAGCCTGGGACGGTCCGGACACCAAGGATGCGTTCAGGATCTCAAAAGGAGAACAGGTGCATGTAATCGGGAGATTACGGATACAGAGATACACCGGAGCGGATGGAGTGGAGAGAAGTATGGTTGAGATTGTGGCTTCTCGGGTGGGATCCATTACTTAATTCGATGATTTTCTTCGGATTTTTTCTATATTTGTGTCCGTCAGGGAACTGTCAAAAGACAACCCTGGCGGACATATTTATTATTATTCAAGTCATGAAAACAAGATTATCATTTTTGGGAATCATTTTCCCCATCATCTTATTATGTTGTTCTTGTGATAAGAACGATCTACAAGGGGAGACTACATATACCATTGATTTTGAACATCCACATCTCACTCCTGGCTCTGGAGCCGGCCCTTTAAGGATCACGGTATGTGAATTCACGGAATCTAATGATATTGTTGAAAGTCATCCTTGCTCCACAGATATGTATATCGGTTTTCAAGAAACATTTACAGCTAACCCACTATCAGTTAAAGTCAAAGTTAAATGGAATAGTTATAAAGCCCTTGATCCGAAGTCGCACAATATGTGGGTTCAAAAAGTTTTTTTCTTAAAGAAAGGGAAGCATTCTCTTTTCGTGATAGATGGTGATTGTAGCGTTGCTTATGACCAACCATGATTCTTATTGCCGACATAAGAATCATTCACAGTTATAGAATAATCATGAGTATAATAAAAGCCCAATTCGGGCTTTTTTCATTAATGATTCTGGAGAGCCACAAAACAGCCATTATTTATAGTAATATTGATCATGCTTAGCGGACATTTTGACTATTAGTAGGAATAATAATCATTGTTTATAAAAGCAAATGCCAAATAATGTTATATGATTACTGGATATCGAAGTCTTTTACAAGCCAGCATTGATGACAAAAGCGCTGTCCTAAACCGTCTTGTTTTTTCAGTACCGGAACTAATCCACCGATCATTTGTTGAATTGGAGGATAATGCACATGAAACTGCACTAAAAAATAGTGATGGTGAGATGGAGATCTACTTTTCAATATATCATAATGAATCTGAAAGATATAGACCTGAAGACGAAGAATGGATGATAACAGAGTTTTATCGCTCAATGGTCTTGAACATAAGTAGCTTTGCTGAAACCACAATTAAAAGTTTATTACAGAATCCAGATGAAAGATTTCATGGCAATTATCTTTTTAACGCTTTCAATAAACTCAACGAAGAATCATACCTTCAATTAGATGGAATAAGCACTTACTGGGAAGGACACCAGGACTTCACACAAAAAAGAAATGATATAGCACATAACTGCCGTGATGTCGACATAACAGCAGAGGAATTGTATGATGCCATTAATGGAGTTCATAGACTTCTTAGAGCAATCGCTGATGCTCTTAACCTAAGGACAGCAGAGGGGCGATCGCATTCATATTAATTATATCACCAACTCGCTGTTTTATTATCTAGGAGTAAACCAATCTTTGTCTTTCAAACCCATAAAACACAATTATTATGATGACAGACAGAGACACATTCGTTGTTCAATTGACCGTAGGTGAGTTGATTGAAATTCTTAAAGAGAATTTTCCTATTCTATCATCGAGTCAAGTAACATCACCAATACCGGCGAAAGACAATTCAAGATCTGACGGCTCTACTTTTAGTGGTCGGCTGGTATATGGTTTAAGAGGAATACAAGAATTGTTCAACGTTTCCCACAAGAAAGCACAAGAACTGAAAGACACCTTGCTCGCTCCTGCTGTAATGCAGAATGGTAGAAAGATCGTAACTGATGTTGATTATGCACTCAAACTGTTTGATAATCGCAAGAAAAAATGAGTATTCAAGGATTTATCAGAGGTTTTTGTATCTTTGCAATGCGTGATTGTGGTTGACAATGATACCCTTGCACGCTCCCTTATGAGAAAGATTCTGTGTTGGATTGAAGATCCTTCGGCGAGGGCTTTCTTATCATTTTGCATACGAGTTGGATTGTAGTTCCAACGGGTCACTGCAAAATAGTATCCTTGAATGGTATGCTGGATTTACTGTTCCAACCTCGGCCATTCAAGGATTTTTTACCTGTCCTCGAGTCCTTCCTCATGCATCTTATCTCTGATTGACTCCTGCCAGTAGAGGGAATCATGACGGTGCTTCTCGCTCGTTTCTTTTTCCTTTTCGATTTGATTGTCAAGAAGTTTCGCACCCATTAATCCGAGCATGACCTTGGTGCCTGAGTCCAACTCTGAACTATCTACGGAGTTAAGTTCATCCTGTTTTCGAGGAGTACCCTTACCATCCCCGTTCTCTTTCTGGTTACGGAATCCGCACCACGCACCCCACAGCAGGAATGCGATCATTCCGACAGCACCTATTAAGATCCCGATAAGAATATCCATGACGTGTCAAAGATACTCAATTAATTGTTATATTTGCACATGCATCAAGAGTCTCCCTTGAGGAGCGCCAACCGAGCAGCCAGAAGCCACGGTGGTAAAACGATGCGGGATGTTCAATTCAAAAACAAGTATGGTTCTATGGAAAAGAAATGTACCTATCGCCTGGTCTGCGTCCAGAACGGACAGTATGGCTTTGTGCGCAAAAACAATGAAAGAATGGTTCTTGACCATCCTTTCAAAACCTTCGAGGAAGCTTTTAGAGCTGCTGAGAGGCGTTATCTAATGCTCCAACACTGCCCGGGAGATAATGACGAACTAGTTGGCACCCCGGAAGACTTCACCATCACAGTGAAGAACACCGATATGGCCGATTTCTCCGATCACTACTTCATCGAGGAAGGATAAGAATTCCAGGAAGGAAGCGTTATTTAGAACTCGCTGATTTTTAGTATTTTAACGCTTTGTGGGTGGTCAAATATTCCATGCATAAAGCGCTATTCTCTTGAAAATCAATCTCTTCCGAAAAACGCCCTGAACTTGCTCGGCACGATTAAACACTTATGAAATCAGGCACCCACGTTACCGTAAGTGCCTGATTATTAATTGGTGGAAACAACTGGATTCGAACCAGTGACCCCCTGCTTGTAAGGCAGGTGCTCTGAACCAGCTGAGCTATGCTTCCAATCTTAATCCCCATTGGGGAGTGCAAAATTAGCACAGTTTTTCTATTCCGCAAAAAATAATTCCGGAAATGCTTACCTTCGCGTCAACATTAACAGAAAAGAGATGGAAGTGAGCATGAATAGAGTTTTGGCCGCCGCTTGCGCGGCCTTTATCCTGGCAACGGCATGCGGTCGGCAACCTGGCAACAAGTCTGAAGAGCCAAATGTGGACGAGAATGCCGGATCAGAGGCGCTGGATTATTATAAAGCTGATCTCAGCACGCTGGAAGGCCAATGGAGAGACTCTGTCCACACCGCCCTCTCACATATTCTCAGTGATAAAAAGATCGTGATTGGGGAATATACCATGCCGATCTGGTGGACGATCTATGGTGAAGAGCCCTCGAACGGCAGGTCTCTATACATCTCCCTCCACGGTGGAGGTGGAGCGCCGGCAGAGGTGAACGATAGCCAGTGGGATAACCAGAAAAAGCTATACAAACCCTCAGAGGGAGTTTATCTCTGTCCCAGGGCAATCACGAACACGTGGGACCTGCATTTCCGTCCGGAGTCTGACCAGTTCTATGAGACTATCATCCTATTGGCAGTCACCTGCTGGAACGTCAATCCTGATAAGGTTTATCTGATGGGTTATTCAGCCGGAGGAGATGGTGTCTGGCGACTTGCTCCCCGCATGGCAGACCACTGGGCAGCCGCTTCAATGATGGCTGGGCACCCTGGAGACGTGTCACTTCTGAGCCTGAGAAACCTGCCTTTCATGATCTGGTGCGGAGCCGAGGACCACGCTTACGACCGTGACAAGGAGTGCGCGGCAAGGATCGAGGAGATGGACAAGCTTCATGAAGAGGATCCTGAAGGATATGTCCATGAGGGACACATCGTCCCCGGGAAGCCTCACTGGATGGACCTGGAAGATGCTGCGGCGGTGCCATGGATGGCAAAACACACGAGGAACCCCTATCCCAAACGGGTGGTTTGGTGCCAGGGAGATGTCATGAAGGAATATTCCTACTGGCTCGGAGTCCCGATCGAGGAAGCCAAGAAAGGCAGTATGCTCACAGCGGAAGTTAATGGCAACACCATAACGATTCACGATTGCGACTATTCCAAAGTCAGGATCTACCTGAACGAAAAACTTGTCGACCTTAGCAAGCCCGTGGTGGTCTCGCGTGGGGACGACAAGCTATTCGAAGGTACTTTGAAAAAGTCGGATGCCCTGCTGAGGAAGACTCTATACCAGAGGAACGACCCCTCTTACTCCTTCCCTTGCGTCATCGAGCTCGATTTATAACGACCTTTATCAGTTTGTATTTGCTGATCATGCCTTCACGGCTTTGATCATGCGATTCTGTCCTTGTGCTGAAAGCCAAGTATTTATCACCGCCGATGGTGATGAAACCCGGGGATGCCAAAGCCCATTTCTCGTCCTCGCCCACCCACTTGTTAAGCTCACAAGGGAGCTCACGTACAAATGAGCCATCCACCAGATAGGTCCTGAAACTACAGGCTTCGCTAGTGCCGCCGTGGGTGTTGTAATACGTCGGGAATAACAGGTCGTAGCGTTTGTCAACCTTGCAAGCCGCCGAATTATAGAGGCAATCACCAGCCATTATCTCAGTATCACCGATTTGCTCCCCGTCGATGGTAAACTCGGCGAGCGTAACCCTCCGGTTCAGAAAATGCTCCTGGGTCAAGCGGGAATATAACCTCATATGCTTGCCGCGAGGCACCAGGACATTCTGGGTGTCGTGCTTGAAATCATAAATCAGCTTGCGTCCGGTGAACTCAATCCCGTCTTTCGACGTCCAGAAGAAAAGGCAGTGATGCCCATCCTCCCTCTGGTTACCGACCAATCGGTATGGCGACTCCTTGTCATCGACCAAACAAACCGAGGACTCTATCAGCGAGTCCATTATCTTTTGTTTCAGCTCATAGTGAAAACCATCGGAGGACTCTGCCAGATACAGATTCTGTGACCATTCATCCTCGGCTATTGAATTCTTCTCATTGCCGGAGAAATACATGCGGTAGATGCCGTCCGGGGTCTGGATGATATTGAAATAGTTGATCAACCCCATCCCGAAATCCCCATTTTTGAGAATATCGATCGGTGGCTCCGGAAAACTGACACTCTCTATCGTCTTCTCGCCGCAAGCGCAAAGAGCGGCAAGCATGCAAAGCAGGAAAAACTTTCTCATACCTTATTCTTATTCAAGCACATTTAATGCGCCACCGAACTTGTCGTTGGCCCGGTAGTGAGGGGCGTACAGCGATTCGATTGTCACCACAGGTGCGGTGAAGACGCCTTCCTGAGTGATGTAGAACTCCTCGGTCACAGTGGTGTTCTCCTCAGGATAGACATCGAAGTAATACTCGGTGCGGTCAGCCTTGACGTTCCTGTAGCCCTGAGGTGAGACAGCGTACGAGCCGATAGGCCTGTACCACCATCCCACATGGCCTGAAAGCTGATTCACCGGCCTGAAGGCAGCCTCACGAGGAGCGTTGAGCTTCACGAAGCTACGGTTCTCCTGATTCCAGATCTTATATTCAGTGATGATCTTCTCTCCCCTCTTCAGCTTCATTCCCGGATAGATCTCAAGCAGGTTCTTAGTCGAGTTCTCACCCTGAACCTCCTTGTAGAAATGCCTCTCGATGGTGAAGCCGTTGCCTGCAGCCACGACCTTCGAGAACGGAACCTTGTAAGTCTTGGTCATGAGGATAACCCTTGTTGAAAGAACGTCCTCACCTCCAGTGAGCACCGAGTTGATGGCGTCCACGAAAGCGGGATCCTCTCCCCACTTCTGCGTCTCCTTCTGGAGCATCATCCAGATACGGATGCCGTCAGCGATGGCGATCTCCTCCTTATTTCCAGATTGTATCCTGCTGTCTGAAAGCAAGTCGCAAAGGAGCGAGTGGGCGTAGAGCTCACTTTCAAGAAGTCCTCTCCAAGGCATCACGGCATTGGGATAGTACCAGCCGCCATCACGATGCTCGACAGCATATTCATCCAAGGAAGCGACATCGGCGACGATGGACGAACGCATCTTGGAATCAGCGGAAAGCTTTATGCCCCAAGCGGATGCGAGGTCCAGACCGCCATCCCCGTGAACCAGATTGACAAGGGTCTTGATCCTGCGGGCCTTGGCCAGGATCTGTCCCTGCAGGCCGCGTCCATCCTTCTGGGAAGGAATCAAATAATCCTTGATGTATTTCTTGAACTCCTTGAAGTTCTTTGAATATTCACTTGCCTCGCTTATAGTCTCCTTGGAGACATCGAACTTGACGGAAGAATACATCGAGCGGACATAAGCGTATTGGGCGGTCGACAGCCAACCGCACCAGTAAGGCCAACTGTCGTGGATGAACTGGTTCTTGTCCAAGAAAGTGATCGCCGCATCAGAATCAGCGACTTCCTCGGCCAGCCCGGCGTCACGGAGCTTGGCGAAACGCTCAAGGACCACGGCGGTGATCACAGGGGATGACTTCATACCCTCAAACCAACCAAATCCTCCGTCCGCATTCTGGCAGGCCACGATCTTATCAAGGATATCCTCGTCCGAGGTCATGTAATCCAAGCTGGCGCCAAGTTTCTCCGCCACCCTGCGGACATAGAAGGCTTCAGTCAGTGACAGCAGATCCTTGCCTTCAGGCTCCACCTTCGAAGGAATGGCGTCAAGGACCATCTGACGGATGTCTATCTCCTTGTATTCAGCTCCGGATGAGGTGGTTCCGGTGAAAGCGGAGCGGATTCGCTGAATAAGAGCGTTCTTGTCCATCCCGGCCAGCAAGACCGCGGAATGGGCCTCCGTCAAGGTCTGCTCGGCCTCAAGGACAGGCAGGGTGACGAACACCGCGTCTGAGAACGACTTGGCGGCATCAGCGAACACCACCTTCAACCCGAGGAGATCATGTCCCTTAGGATCCACGGTAAACTCGACCGGCACGGTCTTACCTGCCGGGACAGTCACTTTCTTTGAAAGCGTGGCGAATGGTTTGGCACCCTCGTAATCGGATCCCGCATAGGTCTGCAGGGCAACCGTTCCGGAGACAGGCTTGTCAGAAGAACTCGAGACTGTCGCATGAAGGACATATTTGTCGCCCTTATAAATATACTTCGGCTCGACAACGTTGACTTTCACCGGGATCGAGACTGTCATCTCCTGTCTCAGCAGGGCATTCTTCATCTCCTTGGTGTGAGCGAAAACCTGCACCACGAAGGTTGAGAGTTTGTCGGAAGTCTTGAACTTCAAGGTGGCGTTGCCGTTGCTGTCAGTCCTCAGATATGGCTCGAAGGCGAGAGCGGTCGAGAAGTCGGAACGTACCCCTACCTCATCAAGCTCAGCGGCGGAATCGGCTGATTCCTCACTCACCCTGTCCATCATCACCGCACTCTCTTCGGCCATCATCGGGGCGGCCTCAAGCACCATGGCTTCGTTCTTTCCCGCGGCGCGGGTCTTCATCATCTTCCTGTCGTCATAATCATAAATCCGTCCGCGGTCAATGCTTCCGTCCATCACATCGTAATATACCGGTCTGGCGCCAAGATTCACAAGATTGACGGTTTTCCAGAAGTTCGGAGATATTCTCTCCGAGGCCTTGTCGAATATGGCGGCGACCATCTCAGTCCCCGGATCCGACTTTAAGGTAAATGAATATTGTTTACCGGGATAAGCCTTATCCTCGAAGGAGGTGAATGTCAACGGCAAGTCCAGGATCGTCTTCTCCCGCTGGAACTCGCGATGGAAAACGTAGTGAGTCCCATTACGGAAGTAGAAGATATACAAGGTCAAAGCGTCAGGATATTCGCTCTTATACTCAAAAGAAAGAGTCTTGATGGAACCATCGGAACCAGGCTTACCATCCAGCTGGATCAGCTCCCGTCCGAGAGGTTTTCTCTGCTCATCGAAGAGCTCGGCGACAGCCCAGACAGGTCCGGCTCCAGCCCCGAACTGGACTTTAATCTCCTCCCCGTCCTTCACCGAACAATCGGCGCAAGGGCCTACCAACTTGAAGAAATTCTCGACATCAGCCTGGATGGCCTGATCATCATCACCGACGACAAGTATCGACATCTCCGACTTCGAGGATATCTCCTTATCGTCAGGAGCCTTGACCGTCGAGGATGCCACAAGGGTGTAAAGTCCCGCTGCAGGGATGGTTATCTCTTTGGTGGAGCCTGATTCGGCCTCGCCGCTAGCAACCACGGCATCCTTGCTGTCCTTCAACTCATATTTGATGTCTACAGGCACCTTCTGACCCTCATTATTCCTTGAGGTGAACGTGACTTTGGCCACTTTCCCTGCTAATAACTCGCACTTTCCGTATTTGCTGTTTCCAAGGGCGACGTCTCCGACAGAGGCGTTCTGAAGGTCCATTTCTATGTTGAAGGCATTCAGCACATAGACCCTCCTGGAGAACTCGCTTGTCTCTCCAGTGGCATCCTTGACCTTGACAGTGACCCTATATCCATACCTGTTAACCGCGGAAGGGAACTTCAAGGCAAATGAGCCGTCGGACTCAAGCTTGATCTCCCCTTCAGTTATGATAGTGCCCCAACTGTCAACAACATAGGTAACCTCGGCGGCGTCGAGCGGATGACCACTGTAACTTGACACCTTACCCTTCACCTCGATCTCATCCCCCATGAAATAAAGCTTGTCCACGCTATCGAAGGATAGATCATAAGTAGGAAGCACGAACTCGTCCACAACTATTTCCTTGGACTCCATTGTGCTGTTCTTGTAGCGGATCTTTATGGTGAATCTGCCGTTCCGCTCCCCTTCTGGAATCTTGAATTCCCCGGCGACCGAGCCAAACTCGTTGGTTTTCAGTTCAGTCTTCGCGATTTCTTTATCCTCAGCATTGATGAAGGTGGCCTCTATCTCCTCCCCGGCGTCAAAGACCTTGAAACTCACATACTGGTTCCCGGTATACAGAACCGCCTTGAACTTCACGGTCTCACCGGGATTGAAAGCGGTCTTGTCGGTGAAAATCTCGCAGTACTTGCCGACATAGCCTTTACGCTCGCTGTAGTAGTCCCTGGAGTTTTTCAGACTCTGTTCCTTGGTGTAATGGAGAAAGCCGTCAGAATCCTTCCATGCGGCCCTGAGGTAATAATACGCATCAGCCTTCATCACCTTCACGAATTCCTGAGGAAGAGGTGTGAAACCATCCACCAGGACATCCTTGGCCTCCGCCAATATCTTTCCGGAATGGATGAGCGTGAGATCCACCTTCTTAAGCGGCTCTCCGGATTGATAGTTGGCGACATAGAACTTGCGGCCGTCAAAGTCCTCCCTCAAGGCTATTGACAAAGTCTTAGGAATATATTGTCCCTGGGTATCGATCTTACCGTTCCTGGCCTTGACAATATAGTTGCCGTCATCGCACCTGGGGATGGGAACCCTCACAGTGTCACGGACATAAAAACTCTTTCGGGGATTGTCCAAGGTTTTCTTGAACAAAGGAGTGCCTTCCTTATCGTCAAGGAACATGGATACTTCAACACTCGGGAGATTCCTCAAGGTCACAACTATGTCATTATCCTCGAAAAAGAGTGAGACATCCTTATCCTCAAGTACTTCCATCTGATTTTTAAACTCATCGATCGTGCCGGCGATCTTGGAGTCAACCCCTGATCGATAAGAGATACGCTCTTTCTCGGCGGCCTTGATGTCGGCGTATAAGGCTTTATAATCCGCCTCGCTTCCCTTCTCCCTCGAAAGATATGTCATCCTGTCATCGAAAAGCATGGCTTTCCCGAACAGGTTGATGGCCTTGCCTTCATATTTGGAGACAAACGCCTCGACATCGGCCTTCCTGTAGTTCCAGTAGCGGTTCATCAAGGAATAGCACTCGTTCCAGGCGGCGTTAGGGTATGTGTCTCCCAGATACTCTTTAAGTGCCGTGATAGCCTTGGAGGTCTCCCGGCCATTGATACGTTCGGACCACAGGGCATATTCATAATCATCCTTTATGAAATCATTAAGGAGACCGTTCATCTGCTTGTAGGTCCTGGTGTGGAAAGCCTTGTTCTTTCCCGCCTGGAGACGGGTCTTATTTGTCAAGACGAAATCCATCAACCCACTCTCGCCCCTGGAGGACCTGTAGGTGTATGTGACTATCGGCTCGTCATATTCCTTGATGGCGTTAGCGAGGAAGTTGTTCATCTCCTGGCGTTTCTTCCAATTCCTGGAAACCTCCGCATCGACTTTCTTGACAGCCGCGTCGTAGAAGTCCCAGTGGTAACGCTTTGCCTTAGCCTGTTCCATGATGGCGTCGAGCGACTCGCTCATTTTCTTGGGCAAGTCGGCCTTCTGGGCAGCGTAATAGTTTTTCCACAAATTGGTCAGGACGTGACCCTGGTCGTCAGAACCTTTGACACTGACAATGGGATTGTCTGTCCTCTTGATGAACGCGCGAGCGATCACGGCGGCGGAGCATATCGCGACCACCGCAAGAATCAGGTATAACATAGACTTTTTCATAATGAACAGGTTTACTTCAAAAACCTCGCGATCCTAGCAAAGGCAAGGCTTCCGAGAGAAGATATGTACTTCCACCTATGAATATCAATGGTTTACGGTCTTTATCGAGAGAAAGGGAGACATTGATCGCATCCTCCATCGGACCAGTCCGGATGATCTGGCACGATGCGCCGGCCCCTTTAAGGAAGGCTTTCAGGCGGCGGGCGGTGTCCTTCGCGGGCAATGCCCGGGTGGTTTTCAACTCTGGAAGGACATATGTGGCATCCTTAGGCATCAACGGCATTATCCCGTCCAAATCCTTATCCGCCATCACAGCATAGACAATAATCAATGATGAGAATTCTCCGGATTCCATCATGCTCTCAAGCTGGGAGAAGTTCCCCTTGAGGGCTGCCGGATTGTGTCCGAGATCCGCGATCACCATCGGCTCTTTACAGACCATTTCCCAGCGCCCATGGAACCCGGCTCTTGATGCGGTATGAATGATAGCGTCGGCGACAGTCTCCCTGGAGGACAATCCGGAATAGAAAGGATTATTCTTAAGGATATCAACCGCGGCGAGCACAGTCCGGAGATTCTTCGTCTGGTAATCCCCGCGCAGGTCCATATCCTGGATTATCGAGGGCTCCAGGTCCGACATCGACAGGTTCATATCCTCCGCAAGATACAGGGAACTCCCTGTCTGTGAAGCCTTTGCCTCAAAAACAGGCAGAGTCTCGGGAAGATATTCCCCGACAAGGGCTGGAACGCCTTGCTTGAATATTCCCGATTTCTCTCCGGCTATAGCCTCGAGGGTGTCGCCCAGCAATGAGCAATGATCCAGCGCGATGCTGGTGATGACAGAGAGGTCAGGCGTGATTATGTTGGTGCTGTCCAGGCGACCCCCCAGGCCTGTCTCAATCACGGCGACGTCCACTTTCTCATCCGCGAACCACTTGAAAGCCATGCCGGTGGTTATCTCAAAAAAGGACAAGTCAAGCTCATCCATATCTTTCTCATACCGGCACAGGAAGTCATAGACATATTCCTTCGGCACCAAAGATAGAGGGTCTAGCAACCGCATCCGCTCACGGAAATCGAGGATATGCGGAGAAGTGTAGAGTCCAACCTTGAGTCCAGCCGAAGCGAGGGCGGAGGCTAGCATGTTCGCCACGGAACCTTTCCCGTTAGTCCCCGCGACGTGTATGGTCCGGTACTTTCCCTGAGGATCGCCTAAAAGGGCCGCGAAACGAATCATGTGATCCAGCCCGGGCTTGTAGGCATCTCCGAAAGGAACTTTCTGCACCGAGGGAAATCTCTTGAAGATAGCCTCCAGCTTGTCATTATAGGCTTTATCAAAACAATTTTCCATAGGAGGGAACGGTCACTTTTTGAACTCAACTCAAAAATACTTAAATTTACGGACATATTGCAACTGAATGAAAGAAAAAACATCAGCCCTATATTCCGAGTACATCATCGACGGCATCCCGAGAAGGTTCACGCCTGCTGACATCCTGGACGAATGTCTTGACCGTGAGCCAGAGCGGCCAAGGGAGTACGAGGAGCATGAGCCGATCGTGGACGAAAGCGTGGATCCATGTCCGGCCACAGGAGAGTTCAGCCTCAAAGACGCCCAGGAGTACCTTTCGGGCGTGTCAAACCTTATGGGGACACCGAGGAACTGTCCTGCCGCGTTCGCGGAGGAGTTCACAAGGAGCAGGATCGCTAAAGCGTTGCTGGACACAATCTGGATGAAAGGTCATTTCCGTCTGAGCGACCTGTTGTTGAGCGCCAAATGGCGTTGGAACACGAAGCCTCTCGGGAATATGTCCGCTTTCTATTCTTCCGTGGAGGCTGCCGCTGACTATCTTGACAGCCTCGGGATAAGTCTCGACTCATATTCCTTCGCTGAGAGCGAGAAGGTCAGCCAGATCGCTTTCAAGGTGGCGGCGACCGATAAGCCTGAGGATCCCGACGATGAGATCGGACCTGACGAGGATGAGATCGACCTCCCTGGCGGCGCCCCCTTCGGCAGTCCGCACCCTGCTATCGGCAGGAGGAGAGCCGTACCTGACAAGTTGGTCCCCGATCCTGACAGCTGGATAATATTCGTGCCTTTCGACAGTTGCGAGTTCCGTCTCGGGAATTCCCTCCTTTGCGAGGCTTACGGCCATAATGGTGACGCCTCTCCGGAAATCGGGGACGGGGATTATTTCATCGACTGTTTCGAGATAATCCGTGAGTTCGTGGAGGACAAGGTAGTGTTGTCAGGAAAGACCGTGTGCGACGGAGGGCTTCTTCCAGCGCTCAAATCCATGTGCGGGGAAGATGTCGGAGCTAAGATCGACATCAGCGGGATCATGAATGCCTACGATGAGGGCAATGGCATCCGTGTGCTGTTCTCTGAAGTACCCGGCACACTGATCCAAATCAAGGACATCGATTACGATTATGCTGACGCTGAGTTCCTTCTTCAGGACATAGCGTATTATCCTATAGGACACCCGGTCCCTGGAAATGGTGAAATCAAGGTCAAATCCGGCAGGGGCGGGGGTATATCCGACATCCTCCAATCCCTCCTGAGCAGCCAGGCGTCGGAAGGAGAAGACTGATTCATATTCAAGCGATGGTAAGATACATCAGGAAAATGGCCGCTGGCCAGGGCAACAGAAAGCCCAAGATCTTCGTACTTGACACTAATGTCATCCTGCACGATTACAAAGCGATTCGTAAATTCAAGGACAACGACATAGTCATTCCCGTCGCTGTCATCGAGGAACTGGACAAGTTCAAAAAAGGAACGGACCAACTCGCCTATAATGCCCGAGGATTCATGCGGGACATGGACAGGATCACGGACGGCCGTTTGTTCGGTAAAGATGGGATCACGATAGCCAAGGGCCTCGGGAAGATAAAGATAGAGCCGAACCATCCTTTCCCGGAAGAGATGAAAGACTTGTTCAAGGATGACATCCAGGACCATAGGATCTTGTCTACAGCTATCTGGATCAGGGACAATAATCCCGGACGTTTCGTCGCCCTTGTCACTAAGGACATCAACCTCCGTATGAAATCCAAGGCCGCAGGTATGGAGGTCCAGGACTACATGACCGACAGGTTGGAAGATGAGAAAATCGAGAATTCCATCAAGGAAGTCATAATCTTGGATGATTTTGATCCCGATGTCTTCCAGGAGCTCGCCTACGGCCCGGACAACGCTGTATCATGGAAAGAGTTCGGAAGAACCCGTCCCAGACCCAACCAGCTCTATAAGATCAAGAATGGCAAAGACTTCACCTGTGCCCGCTTCGATGCGGACAAGGATAAGGTCGTCCTTGTCAAGAATAAATACGTCTACGGTATCAAGCCGCTGAACGATGAGCAACTCTTCGCTGTAGAGGCTTGCATGAACCCCTCTGTCCAGCTCGTGTCCATGACCGGAGGAGCCGGGACCGGAAAGACCCTGATAGCCCTAGCTTCCGCTCTGGAACAGGCTAAGGACTATGATCAGATTATCCTGACAAGGCCCACCGTCGTCCTGGGCAACCAGGAGATAGGATTCCTCCCCGGAGACCAAAAAACCAAGATGAGCCCCTTCATCCAGCCACTGATGGATAACCTCAACGTGATCAAGAGCCGTTTCAAATCCACCAGCAAGGAAGCCCAGAAACTGGATGCCATGCTCAAGGAAGAGAAGCTGTTGATCTCTCCTTTGGCATATATCAGGGGTCGTAGCCTCGGAAGGGTGTTCTTCATCTGCGACGAGGCGCAGAACCTCACGCCAAACGAGGTTAAGACTATCATCACAAGGGCCGGAGAGGGAACCAAGATGGTATTCACAGGTGACATTTTCCAGATTGACCAGCCTTATCTTGACCAGTGGTCGAACGGCTTGACCCACCTCAATGAGAAGATGGGAGGTCAGAAATTGTTCGAGCATGTATTCCTCAGGATCGGCGAGCGAAGCGAACTTTCAGATCTCGCTTCAAAATTGTTATAACAAATCATTTTTATTAAATTCGCGAACCTTTTGTAAAAGACTATAAATAAAATCATTTTAAATATGTTCGACAAGAAGAAAAGAGTCTATCGCTTTGGTGGTAAAACCGCTGAGGGAGACGGGCACATGAGGGAATTGCTTGGCGGTAAGGGCGCCAACTTGGCTGAGATGAGCAAGCTCGGCATGCCGGTTCCCGCCGGTTTCACGATCACAACCGAATGCTGCGCCGAGTATTATTCACTGGGTGGAGGTTACACTGAAGACCTTAAGAAAGAGGTCGCTGAGGCCATGCGCGCCACCGAGACCATCATGGGTAAGAAATTCGGAGATCCATCCGATCCGCTGCTCGTCAGCTGCCGTTCCGGAGCGAGAAGCTCCATGCCCGGCATGATGGACACTATCTTGAATATCGGTCTTTGCTCCGCCACCCTCCCCGGCATGATTCAGAAGACCGGCAACCCGAGGTTCGTATATGACGCATACAGGCGTCTTATCATGATGTACTCGGATGTCGTCATGGAGAAGGCCGAGGGCATCGAGCCCGCCGACGGACAGGGTATCCGCCAGCAGCTTGACAGGATGATGATGGACCTTAAGGAGCAGAAGGGCTACAAGTCTGACACCGAGATCACCGCCGAGGAGCTCAAGGACCTTTGCGAGAAGTTCAAAGTCAAGGTCAAGGAAGTCCTCGGAGTTGATTTCCCCGACACAGCCCAGGAGCAGCTTTGGGGCTCAATCGGAGGCGTTTTCAAGTCCTGGAATGGAAAGAGGGCCATCGCCTACCGCAGGATTGAGAAGATTCCTGATGACTGGGGTACCGCTGTCAACGTCCAGTCCATGGTATTCGGAAATATGGGTGACACCTCCGCTACCGGAGTCGCTTTCTCCCGTAACCCCGCCAATGGAGACAACAAGTTCTACGGTGAGTGGCTGATCAACGCCCAAGGTGAGGACGTGGTCGCTGGTATCCGCACCCCTAACCCCCTCAATGAGGCCACCAAGACCGAGAAGAACAAGGATCTCGAATCCCTCGAGACCGCCATGCCTGAGGTGTACAAGGAGCTTGACGGCATCCGCCTGAAGCTTGAGAAGCACTTCCATGACATGCAAGACATCGAGTTCACCATCCAGGAGGGACATCTTTGGATGCTCCAGTGCAGGATTGGTAAGCGTACAGGTCTGGCCGCTCTTCAGATGGCTATGGACATGGTCGACGAGAAGATGATCGACGAGAAGACAGCTGTGATGAGGGTCGCCCCCGCTCAGCTCGATGAGATTCTCCACCCTATCCTTGACCCTTCCTCCGAGAAAAAGGCCAATGTCCTGGCAGTCGGTCTTCCCGCCTCACCGGGAGGTGCCGTGGGTCAGATAGTCTTCACATCCGAGGCCGCCATGGAGGCCGCCGCGAACGGCATGAAGGCCATCCTCATCCGTGAGGAGACTTCCCCTGAGGACATCGAGGGAATGAGGGCCGCCGCCGGTATCCTCACCACCCGCGGAGGTATGACCTCACATGCGGCCCTCGTGGCCCGCGGCTGGGGCAAATGCTGCATCGTCGGCTGCGAAGCGATGAAGATCAACTTTGAGGAGAAGACTGTGACGTTCAACGAGAAAGACACCTTCAAAGAGGGTGACTGGCTCAGCCTCAACGGTTCCAAGGGTTTTGTCTATGGAGCCAAGATCGAGACTATGGACGCTTCCGAGAATCCTCTGTTCAAGAAGTTCATGTCGATCGTCGACAAGTTCCGCAAGCTCGGCATCCGCACCAACGCCGACACACCCGAGGATGCCGCCAAGGCCCTGAGCTATGGCGCTGAAGGTATCGGACTCTTCCGTATCGAGCACATGTTCTATGGAGCGCATTCTGAGAAGCCTCTCTCGAAGCTTCGCAAGATGATCCTCTGCGACACTGACGCTGAGCGCCGCGCCGCCCTTGACGATCTTGAGCCTTACATGAAGGCCGCCGTCAAGAGCACCATGAAGATTATGGACGGCAAACCCGTCGTGTTCCGTCTGCTTGATCCGCCTCTCCATGAGTTCGTTCCCAAGACCGAGGAGAAGAAGAAGGAGATCGCCCGTGAGTTGGGTGTCACTGTCGAGGAGATCGAGAAGAGGGGCGAGGCCCTTCATGAGGTCAACCCGATGATGGGTCACCGCGGAGTTCGTCTCCACGTGAGTTTCCCTCTCATCGCCGAGACCCAGTACAAAGCCATTTTCGAGGCCGCTGCCGAGCTGCTTCTCGAAGGCTACCACCCGATGCCGGAGATCATGATCCCGGTCACCATCTCCGCTCGTGAGCTCAGCTTCCAGAAAGCCATCTGCGACCGTGTCAAGGCCCAGGTTGAGGGTATCAAGATCCAGAATATCGAATATAAGTTCGGAACCATGATCGAGATCCCTAGAGCCGCTTTGACCGCTGACCGTATGGCTCGCGCCGCCGAGTTCTTCTCATTCGGAACCAACGACCTCACCCAGATGACGTTCGGTTTCTCACGTGACGACATCGGCACCTTCATGGGTGACTATCTTGGCAACAAGATCCTTGATTCCGATCCGTTCCAGACAATCGACACCAAGAGCGTCGGCAAGCTGGTCGAGTTCGGTATCCAGGGTGGCCGCTCAAAGAGGCCCGACCTCAAGTGCGGTGTCTGCGGAGAGCATGGAGGAGACCCTGACTCAATCCGTTTCTTCAACAGGATCGGTGTCGACTACGTCTCTTGCTCACCGTTCCGCGTGCCCATCGCCCGCCTCGCCGCCGCGCAGGCAGCCATCGAGCAGAGCAAATAACGGCTATCGGAAATAATTAATTTTCAGCCAAATAAAGAAAACGCGCAGCCTAATGAGCCGCGCGTTTTTCATAACTATAATAATAAACGAAAACGGTTTCTAAATCATTCCCCGGACGAGGAACATCACCGAAAGGACGGCGAGGACGGTCACGGCGATAAGCCAGATGACAAGCATGCACAGACCGGGACGCCATTTTGGTGCCTTTAGGTCGAAAAGGAGCATTATGCCCAAATAGATCAAGGCGATGAACGGGATTACCACCGTTATAGCGAGCGCTATCACCAGTGGCGGATATGAAAGCATATCCATCATCATTGGAGCCTCATTAGCTATCTCCTCTGTCAGGCGATTGAGGAAAAAGGTATTGGCCAGGAAGTTATTCCCAGTTGTCAAACAGCCGAGCGATACCACTCCGGATACTCCCGCGACAAGAAAACCAATCCCGATACACAACGCCAGGATTCTCCAGAAAACATGGGCGGAATCCGACTTAGCCACCCTGTTGGCGGCGATCTCAACCTCATTGGCGGCGCTCCTCACCCGCGCGCTGATGGCGTCAACAGTTCCCTTCTCTCCGTGCAGCTCGTCCCTCTGGCGAACTGTCTTGGCCTCAGGCATACATATCCATAAAATGGCATAGACAATAGGCGCGAATAATGAGGATGAGTTAAGCCACCCATGCCTGAAAAGGAATCCCGACCCTGCTAAAGTCAAGACAACGAATATGATCCTGAACACAGTCGGGTCCACACCGAAAAAGGCTCCAAGTCCGGAGCAGACTCCCGCCACTTTGCCGTTCAGGGGATCACGGTATAGTTTTCTCTTGACTTTGAGATCGTCTTGATTCCTTTCCTCCTTGCGGAACGAATCTTCCACCCCGGGAATAGCGTCGTCCTTCGATTCCTCCTCTATAGCTTCCGGCTTCCCGAGAGTGGCGATCACATTCTCCACCATCGGCAAAGTCACTACTCCTCCCCTGCCGGATTGTTCCAACAGGAGCTCGGACATCCTCTCCTCTATCCCCTCCATGACCTCAGAGCCACTCTTGACTTTCGAATAGAAGGTCTCAAGCTCAGACAGATACTTTTTTGCCATATCGCAGGCATCATTCTCAAGGCCGAACACATAGCCGCCTATGCTGACATATTCTACAGGTTTCATCTCTATCTCTCTTTAATAGTCTTGATGGTGTCCACAATCTCCCTCCAGGCGGTGTCCATATCCAGGAGCTGCTGTCGCCCTTTCTCAGTGATACAGTAATATTTCCGGGGCGGGCCCTGAGTGGATTCCTCCCAACGGTATGACAGTAGTCCCTGGTTTTTCTCTCGTATCAGAAGAGGATACAAAGTCCCTTCAACCACTATCATATTGGCCTCTTTCAATTCATCCAGAATCGACGAGGCATAAGCCTCCTTCTTGTCCAGGATGCTGAGTATGCAATACTCAAGCACCCCTTTGCGCATCTGGGAGCGCACATTCTCAGCACTGTTATCCATATCCGTTCCTCCTACTTTGAATACTCAGTGAACTTAGCCATGTTCTCAGCTGTCGGCTCCAAACCCCTCATCTCACACTTTTCAGCGGGAGTCTTGGCGAGAGGGACAACAATCCAGAGAACAAGATATACAATCAGACCGGATCCCCAGAGAAGCAGGGCAAGGAGAAGGATGATCCTCACTATCGTTATATCGATATTCAGGAAGCTGGCCAGTCCAGCGCATACTCCTCCGACCGCCTTGTTGTCGGGATCCCTATAAAGACGCTTCTTTATCTCGCCCTTTTCTCCCCCATAGGAGAAATCAGGCCCGTTATTACGGGATTCGGAACCTGCGTCGTGACCGGCCTGACCGTACGTCTCAAATGTCGGTTCAACGGACCCGTCAGGCATGCCAAGCTGCCCTACGACCTTACTCACGAGCGCAAAGTTCACAACCCTGTATGAAGCACCTCCGATCCCTTCGTCGAAAAGCTCGGCTATCCTTGACTCGAGGTCGGACATGACCTCGTCCTTGGCGGACTGGGTGTCGCGGTTAAGCCTGGCTTTGAAATGGTCAAAATAGGCGGAGAGCCTGTTGTAGGCGTCCTCGTCAAAGGCGAAACTCTTGCCTCCCACGCTAGCATTGATGACTTTTTTCATAATATTCTTGGTTTAGCAATTATATTTCCTTTGCAAAGATATATAATTTTTAGAATACCTTGCAACACATAGTACCTAAAAATTTCAAAAAAATTCTATTTTTGTAAATAGATAACAATAATTATATAGTATGAAGCCAACACATCTCCTGATTTCCTGCGTCTTGATTCTTTGCGCTTGTGGCTCTCAAGCCAAGGATTATGAATCAAAGCGTCCAAAACCCGAAGACCGTTTATTCAAGTCCACCGCTGTCGAGAATAAGATCACCTGGATGAAAACCCAGTTGAAGAATCCTCGCCTCGCCTGGATGTTCTCGAACTGCTACCCGAACACGCTGGACACCACAGTCCATTTCGGGAAGGATGAGAACGGCGACTGGAGGACTTTCGTGTACACAGGCGACATCCACGCCATGTGGCTGCGGGACTCAGGAGCGCAGGTTTGGCCATACATCCAGCTCGCTAACGAGGATGAGGAACTCAAGCACATGCTTGCCGGAGTAATTAACTGCCAGTTCAGCCTCATCGCCCTCGACCCTTATGCCAACGCCTTCAACGATGGCCCCACCGGCAGCGAGTGGGAGTCGGACCTGACCGACATGAGCCCTTGGGACCACGAGCGCAAATGGGAAATCGATTCCCATTGCTATCCTATAAGACTCGCCTATCAATATTGGAAAGTCACTGGAGATGCCTCAGTGTTCGGAGATAAATGGCTGAACTCGATCAAAGCCACCCTCAAGACTTTCAAGGAGCAGCAGCGCAAGGATGGTCCGGGGCCCTACCGTTTCGCCAGGGTGACTGACCGTCAGTTCGACACCAAATCCAATGACGGAAGGGGCAACCCCGTGAAGCCTTGCGGCCTGATCGCATCAGCTTTCCGTCCCTCCGACGACGCCACCATATTCGAGTTCCTTGTTCCGTCCAACTTCTTCGCTGTCACTTCTTTGAGGAAGGCGGCCGACATCCTGAGGTCAGTCAACAAAGAGCAGGGACTCGCGAAAGAGTGCGAGGATCTCGCCTCTGAGGTCGAGAAAGCGCTCAAGGAATATGCTGTCTATGACCATCCCAAATACGGGAAGATCTACGCCTTCGAGGTGGACGGCTTCGGCAACAGGCTCCTCATGGACGACTCCAACGTGCCCAGCCTTCTCGCCATGGCCTACCTTGGAGATGTTGACGTCAATGATCCTATCTACCAGAACACCAGGAAGTTCGTCTGGAGCGAGGATAACCCCTACTTCTTCAAGGGAACCGCCGGCGAGGGTATCGGCGGACCACACATCGGCTATGACTACATCTGGCCGATGAGCATCATGATGAAGGCTTTCACCTCCCAAGACGACAATGAGATCAAATGGTGTATCGAGACATTGATGAAAACTGACGCCGGCACCGGATTCATGCATGAGTCATTCTTCAAGGACGACGCCACCAAATTCACCCGCGCCTGGTTCGCCTGGCAGAACACACTGTTCGGAGAGCTTATTATTCACCTTGTCGACAACGGAAAGCTTGACCTCCTTAATTCGATAAAGGTCAAATAGAACACTTAATATGAAACGTTTATCCTTGCTGATGTCAATCGTGGCCCTGGCAGCGGTCTCGTGCGTCAAATCCGGCCACCCTGCCAGCCTCGATCCGGTTGATTATGTCAATCCCCTCACAGGCACCGCATCCTCTTATGAGCTATCCACAGGTAACACCTACCCCGCCATAGCACTCCCTTGGGGCACCCATTTCTGGACCCCGCAAACCGGAAGGAACGGCGACGGCTGGACCTACACCTATTCCGCCACGAAGATCAGAGGATTGAAACAGACCCACCAGCCAAGTCCATGGATCAACGACTACGGCGCATTCTCACTCATGCCAGTGACCACCGGCCCGGTATATGACGAGAAGGAGAGGGAAAGCTGGTTCTCTCACAAAGCGGAGATAGTGAAGCCATATTACTACAGCGTTTACCTCGCCGAACACGACGTGACAGCTGAGCTGGCACCGACCGAAAGAGCCGCCGCTTTCAGGATGACTTACCCGGAGAAAGACATGTCTTATCTCGTGGTCGATGCTTACGAAGACGGGTACGTGGAGATAGACATGAATAATAATACGATCTCTGGATATTCCATAGCCAACCATGGAGGTGTGACCGAGTTTTTCACGAATTGGTTCGTGGTGGTCTCCGACACACCTTTCGAGACCGAGATGACTGACGGAAGTATTGCCATGGTCGGCTTCAAGACCTCAAAGGGACAGCAAGTCAATCTCCAGGTCGCCTCGTCTTTCATCAGTCTCGAGCAAGCTATCACCAATCTCAAAGAGTTGAGAGACAGGAATATTGACCAAATCGCCGAAGCCGGCAGGGCCCGCTGGAACGAGGTCCTGGGAAGAATAGCTGTCGAGGATGACAACATCGACAATCTGAGGACATTCTATTCGTGCCTCTACCGTTCGGTCCTATTCCCTAGAGACCTGTCAGAGATAGACGCGAACGGCAAGAGGGTGCATTATAGCCCCTTTGACGGTGATATTCACGAGGGTTACCTATTCGGTGACACCGGATTCTGGGACACTTTCAGGTGCTTATTCCCTCTTCTGGATCTGGTGTATCCCGATCAGGAGGTTAAAATGCAAGAGGGACTGGTCAACACATGGAAAGAGAGCGGCTTCCTTCCCGAATGGGCAAGCCCGGGACATAGGGGCTGCATGGTAGGCAACAACTCCGCCTCTGTCGTTGCAGGGGCCTACATAAAAGGCCTGAGAGGTTATGACGCCGAGGAACTCTGGAAGGCTGTGACCCACGGTGCACACGCTGTCCACCCGACAGTTTCCTCCACAGGACGATTAGGCTGGGAATATTACGACAGCCTGGGATTTGTCCCATGCGATGTGGATATCAGGGAAAATGCCGCCCGTACCCTTGAATATGCCTACGACGACTGGTGCATTTATTCTTTTGGCAAAGCCTTGGGCAAAAGCGAGGAAGAGATCGCCCCTTACGCCAAGGCGGCCATGAATTACAAGAACCTCTTCGATCCGGAATACAAGCTGATGGTCGGCAAGAATCAGGACGGAACCTTCGAGAGGCCTTTCAGCCCACTTAAATGGGGAGGGAATTTCACCGAAGGAAACAGTCTCCACTACACTTGGAGCGTTTTCCATGATATCCAGGGACTTATCGACCTTATGGGCGGGGACGAGGCTTTCGCCACCAAGCTGGACAGCATATTCGTAATCCCTCCGCTTTTCGACGACAGCTACTACGGCTTCCCCATCCACGAGATCCGCGAGATGCAGGTCATGAATATGGGTAATTACGCCCATGGCAACCAGCCAATCCAGCACATGCTATACCTCTATGACTGGGCAGGCCAGCCTTGGAAGGCCCAGTGTCACATAAGGGAGGCCATGAACAAGCTATACAACGCCAATTTTGACGGATACTGTGGTGATGAGGACAACGGCCAGACCTCGGCATGGTATGTCTTCTCGGCCCTGGGATTCTATCCTGTCTGTCCATCAAGTGATGAATACGCCATCGGTACTCCCCTGTTCAAAAAGGCGACAGTGTCTCTCCCGAATGGGAATGTCATCACTCTGGAAGCTCCTGATAATTCGAATGATAACTTATATATCGGGGAGATCAAACTAAATGGCAAGCCTTGGAGCAAGAACTTCTTTAAGCACAGTGACTTCACCGATGGAGCTAAGATAGAGTATACGATGGTTTCCACTCCTGTCGAGACCAGAGGCACCGCTCCTGAGGACAGGCCGTACTCATTCTCGAAGGAATAGCAAGGACTGTTACCATCTAGGACGGGACTATGTATCAGGCAGGCGACATTAAAGAGTCAGAACTTATCGCCAAGTTCAAACAAGGCTCCGAGGAGGCATTTAGCGCACTGTATGCGATGTATGCCAGACGCCTCTACGCCTTTTGGAACGTCAAGCCGGAACAAGTCAAGGTCAAGGCAAAAACCTTGACAATAAGCCCTTGCGGCTTGGTGATTATCAAATATACGCCAGATAGATAATCAGATCAATCCAAGAGCATTTTTACCAGAAGATAATTATAGATAAGAAATGGTTTTTCTGTTTCTTATCTTTTTTTACGTTTCCCTAGCATATATTTGCGGTATAAAACCGCTGCTATGAAATCTTCTTTCAGTGAGCCCATAGTGTTCTTGACTGGAAACGAGTTCCTCCATATGGACGGTAAATCATTCGTGGAACAAGTTGCAAGCTATTTTGAGGAAATAGGAGGTGTTGCGAATTCCCCATGGGGCGAAGTATTGCTTGACAAGAAAGGAATCCAATCAGATAAATCCCACGGGATAGGTCGTATTAAGGCAGCATCATTTGCTGCGATAAAAGACGTTCTGGAAAAAGGAGTAATCATTCTTCCACTTGATTACTATGCGACAAATGACAAAAAGCAAATGACCGGAATGATGGCAGCCCCGATTCAGATTGGTTCTGACATATTCATTTGTGTGGTAGTAGTAATCTTTAATCTGATTAAGAAACGATTATACCTACACGAGACTTTTTTAACAGAAAAAATCCCAGAGATTGCCGCATCTAGCTTGGTTCGTGGCGGCGTTGCCGCGTCTCCGCAATCTCGGGGAAGTATCGCAAAGATACTCATAAGTTTTCTTAGTGGCAATAGATGACTCTTTTTTCTCGTAAGAAGGTTAGGAAAAGATGTTCGATTTGCCTAAATTCGCCTCTATAGATATAGAATTATCATGGACAGACGAGATTTCATCAAGAGTTCTGCGCTGGCGACCGCGGCGCTGATGTTTGATTGGGAGCATGCCTTTGCCGCCGGCATGGAGGCACCCCAGGCAGGGAAGAAATGGAAAGGCTGGAAGAAAGGCCATTTCCAGGTGCATTTCATCTACACCGGAGTTGGTGAATCCATGTTCATGATATTCCCGGACGGGACTTCGATGCTCCTGGACTGCGGCGACCACAACGCCATCGGCCGCGGTAAGTTGGCCGTCCCGGTCCTTCCCTCGCCTGACAGGCACTCCGGGGAATGGATCGCCAGGTATATCCTGAGGGTGAATCCGAAAGGAAAGGACGTGGATTACATGATGCTCTCGCACTACCACAACGACCACGGAGGCTGCGCCAAGTTCCATGCCGGAACCGTCATGCGTGATGGGGTGGAGTATCCGTTGAGCGGATTCGCGCATGCCGCTGAATGGCTGACTTTCAGCAAGGCCTTCGACCGCTGCTGGCCGGATTACGACGACCCCATCCCCCTGATCGAGAAATCTGCCGACACAGTGGCTCACATGAAGATGTTCTACGAATATATGTCGCGTCACCGCGGTCTCGAGATCGAGAAATTCCAGGTCGGAGCCACGGACCAGGTCAAGATGCGCCATAATCCGGAAAGGTATCCGGGATTCTCGATCCGGAACATCTCCGCCAACGGACGCATCGCCGATCCGAACGGTAAGATAACTGACCTCTACGCCGAAAGGAAGAAGGATAACCCCCAGTATCTCAATGAGAACGGAATGAGCCTCGGAATGGTCATCTCCTACGGTCCTTTCAGGTTCTACACAGCCGGGGACTTTTCCGACAGTTGGAAACTGCCTGACGGGACTGTCTTCCAGATAGAGGATGCGATGGCGGACGTCTGCGGCAGGGTCGACGTGGCGAAGATCAACCATCACGGCCATTATTCGATGACCGCTAAGCTTCTCCAGGCCCTTCAGGCCAGGGTCTATGTGAGCTGCGTCTGGGACCAGCTCCACAACGTGGCCCCGGTGATGGAAAGGATAGCCGACCGGTCGTTATACGAAGGAGACAGGATAGTCTGTCCTGGAATATTCCCCAAGGAAAGGAGGGAGGAAGACGCCGGCAAGCCCTGGCTGGGCATTATCAACAAGGATTCCTTCGACGGCGGCCATGTCGTGCTGGACGTCCCGAAGGGCGGCAAGGAATATTCAATCAGCTACCTCACAGCTGCGGACGAATCCATGAAGGTGCTGAGCGTCATGAACTTCCAGGCCAAGGGATAAGGTATAATGCCGGTCCCAATCGGAACCGGCATTATTGCTGTCTGTGTAATAAAACTATAGTCCGAGCTTCTTGAAGAAATCGTTGCCCTTGTCATCAACGAGGATGAAGGCAGGGAAGTCCTCGACACGGATCTTCCAGATCGCTTCCATTCCGAGTTCCGGATATTCCACGCACTCGATACTGCGGATACTGCTCTGCGACAGGACAGCGGCCACGCCTCCTATAGTGCCGAGGTAGAATCCTCCATGTTTGAGACAGGCGTCGGTGACGACCTTGGAGCGATTGCCCTTAGCAATCATGACAAGTGATGCGCCATGATCCTGGAACTCATCCACATAAGGATCCATACGGTTGGCCGTAGTAGGGCCCATGCTGCCGCAAGGATAGCCTTCGGGAGTCTTGGCCGGACCGGCGTATAGGATAGGATGGTCCTTGAAATAGGCTGGCATCTCTTCCCCTGCATCCAGGCGAGCCTTCAACTTGGCGTGAGCGATATCACGCGCTACTATGATAGTGCCGTTAAGGTTGACCCTGGTGCCTACCGGATACTTGGTCAGTTCGGCCCTTACGGAATCGATACCCTTGTCCAGGTCTATGACAATACCCTTGGGGCCCTCTCCAGGACGACGATACTCTTCAGGAATAAGCTCTGAGGGATTGGAATCCATCTTCTCGATCCAAACACCATCGGAACTGATCTTGCTCTTGATATTACGGTCAGCCGAGCAACTGACACCCATACCGATCGGACAGCTGGCTCCGTGACGGGGAAGACGGATGACACGGATATCGTGTGCGAGGTATTTGCCGCCAAACTGTGCCCCGAGGCCGATTTTCTGAGCCTCAACAAGGAGTTTTTCCTCGAGGTCGATGTCACGGAAAGCGCGCCCCGTCTCGTCACCCGTCGTGGGAAGTGAATCGTAATATTTGATGCTGGCGAGCTTGACTGTCAACAGGTTCTTCTCGGCAGAAGTGCCACCGATCACGAAAGCGATATGATACGGAGGGCAGGCAGCGGTGCCGAGGGAACGCATCTTCTCAACCAGGAAAGGAAGGAGAGTTCCCTCGTTCTGGATGGTGGCCTTTGTCATCGGATAGAAATATGTCTTGTTGGCCGATCCTCCACCCTTCGCGACCATGATGAATCGGTACTCAGAGCCTCTCACGGCCTCGATGTCAATCTGTGCGGGAAGGTTGCACTTGGTGTTGACCTCGTCATACATGTTCAGGGGTGCATTCTGGCTGTACCGGAGATTCTCCTGAGTATAGGTATTGAATACGCCCAGACTCAAAGCTTCCTCATCCTCGAAATCCGTCCAAACTCCCTGGCCCTTCTCGCCATGGATTATAGCGGTACCGGTGTCCTGGCAGAACGGAAGGACTCCTTTCACGGAAGTCTCAGCGTTACGCAGGAACTGAAGGGCGACATATTTATCATTCTCAGAGGCTTCCGGATCAGCTAGTATAGCCGCGACCTGCTTGTTATGCTCTCTTCGAAGCATGAACTGGCAATCGTGGAAACTCTGTTGGGCAACCAGCGTCAGCGCCTCGGGAGAAACCTCGAGAATAGCCTTCCCGTCAGCCAACTTGGTGGTTTTGACAAGTTTCTCCGACCCGGGAATCTTGTAGTACTCTGTCGTGTCCGGTCCTAACTGGAACATCGGAGCGTATTTGAATTGTAAACTCATATTGATATAGCTTTAGCTTCTTAGGATTATACAAAGATAGTGATTCTTGACGAGCAGACAAAATGGGCTCGAATTCGAATAAAACTCGGGAGATTGTTTTTGATTTTGTTTTAAAAAACACTAACTTGAAAATTGTTTGATATTGTTGTATATATGATGGACAAATTATCCCAGCGTTATGTGGACGGGATCATGGCTGACGTGATCGCTCGCAACCCGGGTGAGAATGAATTCCACCAGGCCGTCCGTGAGGTCGTAGAGAGTGTGGCCCCTTACATCACTTCCTCCCCTCACCTGATGAAGCTCAAAATCATGGAGAGAATCGTCGAACCCGAACGCGTCATCATGTTCCGTGTCCCCTGGATGGATGACAACGGCGAGATCCAGATCAACCGCGGCTACCGCGTGCAGATGAACAGCGCCATCGGCCCATACAAGGGCGGAATCCGCTTCCATGAGAGCGTCAATCTCAGCATCATGAAGTTTCTCGCTTTCGAGCAGACCTTCAAGAACAGCCTTACCACTTTGCCCATGGGTGGAGCGAAAGGTGGATCCGACTTCAGTCCTAAAGGACGGTCCGATGCGGAGGTGATGCGTTTCTGCCAGAGTTTCATGACAGAACTGCAGCGCCACATCGGCCAGGACACTGACGTTCCCGCCGGAGATATCGGTGTCGGCGGCCGTGAAATCGGATTCCTGTTCGGGCAGTACAAGCGCCTCAGGGACGAATTCACCGGCACCCTGACCGGAAAAGGTCTTGGCTGGGGCGGGTCACGCCTCCGTCCTGAAGCGACGGGATACGGGCTCTGCTATTTTACTGAGCAGATGCTCGCTACTCGAGGAGAAAGCTTCCAAGGAAAGACGGTCCTCATTTCCGGTGCAGGCAATGTGGCTCAATTCACAGCCCAGAAGGCTATGCGTCTAGGGGCGAAGGTGGTCACCCTCTCAGATTCCAACGGCTTTATCCACGACCCGGAAGGTTTGGATGAGACAAAATGGCAGTTTGTCTACGAACTCAAGAACTACCGCAGGGGAAGGATCAAGGAATATGTAGAGCGGTTTCCGCAGGCCACCTATTACCCGGGCCAGCGCCCTTGGGGCATCCCCTGCGACATTGCCCTCCCTTGCGCCACACAGAATGAGATTGAGAAGGCCGACGCTGAGAAACTTGTCGCCGGAGGCTGCCGCTGCGTCGCGGAAGGCGCCAACATGCCTTCCACTCCCGAGGCGATCCAGGTCTTCCAGTCTAACGGCCTCCTTTATTCGCCCGGTAAGGCGTCGAACGCCGGTGGAGTCTCAACCTCCGGACTCGAGATGACCCAGAACTCCATCCGTCAGAAATGGACCGAAGAAGAGGTGGATGCCCATCTCCGCCGCATCATGTCAGACATACATGCAGTCTGCCTGAAATACGGAACCGAAGATGACGGAACAGTCAACTATGTCAAGGGTGCTAATATCGCCGGCTTCATAAAGGTCGCCAACGCGATGGTCGATCAGGGGCTGGTTTAAGGTTCAATATCTTCCATAGGCTCAATCGCACCGCCGACACCTTCTTGCATAAGGTATCGGCGCATGAACTCACCGAGATCACCGTCAAGAACTCCCTGGGTGTCGGCGGTCTTGTAGCCAGTCCTGAGATCATTGACCATCTTGTAGGGATGGAGCACATAGGAACGGATCTGTGAGCCCCACTCAATGCGCTTTTTCTGACCCTCGATCTTATCCTTCTCCTCCTGCCTCTTTTTCATGGCGATATCATAGAGCCTGGAACGGAGGAGCAGCAAAGCTTTCGCCCTGTTTTTAGGTTGGTCGCGGGTCTCGGTGTTCTCGATGAGTATCTCCTCTTCTTTACCGGTGTCGGGATCCTGATAGAGATAACGTAGACGGACCCCTGACTCAACCTTGTTGACATTCTGGCCGCCATGGCCTCCCGCCCTGAATGTGTCCCATGACAACCTTGACGGATCCACATTCACCTCGATCGTGTCATCCACCAAAGGATAGACAAACACTGACGAGAAGGTGGTTTGACGTTTGCCCTGAGCGTTGAATGGGGATATCCTAACCAGACGGTGGACACCGTTCTCGGCCTTTAGATAGCCGTAGGCATATTCCCCGTCAAACTCGATAGTCACAGATTTGACTCCCGCTTCATCACCATCCTGAATGTCTGTGACAGCGGTCTTGTAACCATTCCGCTCTCCCCAACGGAGATACATCCTCATCAGCATTGAGCTCCAGTCATTGGCCTCTGTGCCTCCAGCCCCGGAATTAATGGTCAGGACAGCCCCGAGGTTGTCGCCCTCTGATCCGAGCATATTCCTCATCTCGAGCGCCTCGACATCCTTCAAGGCCAGCTCATAAGCATTGTCAAGTTCCTCGGTCTCAGGTGTGGAATCATTCTCCTCAGCGCTATTGTCAAGACTCTCCTTGGCGAACTCGTATAGCACATCGACATCCTCGGCCTCTGAGAACGCTTTGTCATATGCCGTGACCCAGGACTTTATTCCGTTTAGATTCTTCATGAAAGCCTCAGCCCCTTTGGGATCGTTCCAGAAATCGGGAGACTCCGTCTTTTTCTGAAGAATGGATATCTGATCCCGCTTCCCGGTGATATCAAGGCAGGCGTGCAGCGTCGTAAGGCGCTCCTTAAGAGATTCAATCTGTTCTCTGGATGTCATCAGGCAGCTAGAACTTGACAGGAGGAAGGTCCGATTTGATGAGAATACCTCTCGGCTTGCCATGCTCGATACGCTCCATCTCGTAAACAAGCTGGTTTCCAGAAGGAGCTCTTGTACCCACACCCGGCTTACCAGCCACGGTGAGAGCAGCCCTAAGCATAGTCTCGTTCTGATCGCCGAGCTGATAGCCATCAAGAGGATCATCTGAGACATTAATATTCACCGGAATGCCATCAGGCATCGCCGCATTGTCGCCGTTCTTGTCAGCGAACTTGCTGACCATCACGTAAATGCCCCAGTTGCCGATCATTGTGTAATTCTGCTTTGACTGGGTCCCCCAGAAATCTTCCGCGGACATCATATAGCCGGCGCAGTACTTGCCATAGGTCTGGTTTCCGACAAGGGTGACGTCCATATAGGGTCCGAGTCCAACTATCAGTCCTTCCGATGCCGAAGCGGAACCATCTGTGACTATGAAGGTTACCTTCTTCAGGTCCACATTGGCGTCAGAGATGTTTTGATTGATATTATACCCTGATGCTTGATATGAGTGTTCTGTATTAAAATACGTGTTGAGATCATAATGGGCATCCGCGTAATACTGCATCAAGGCAGGACTGAATACCTCCGTCTGGAAAATATCCTTTGCCAATACATTAGAGTACGGGGCAATGAGAGAAGCAAGCTCACACTCCGTTTTGACGAAGCCGCCTCCGTTGTAGCGAAGATCAAGAATAAGCTCCTCAATCCCTTCAGTCTTGAACTTCTTGAAAACGACGGGCAGTGTCTCCATAGACTTGACATCAAAGGAGTTATAAACAAGATAACCGACTTTCTTGCCAGCCACGGTGTAAACCGAGTCCAGAAGGATGGGATCCTCCCACATATCCACTGCTTTAAGAGTAACCTCTTTCTCAACCGAACCAAGATAGCCATCGGAAGTCAGGTGGGCGATTCCCAGTCTCACGCTAGCGGTATTGAAAGCGTCATAGATGTTATCAGCGGTGATATCCTTCCCGTCTAACGTCATGATAAGGTCTCCCCTCTTCAGTCCAGCCTTCTCAGCGGGGCCGTCCTTGACCACATAGCAGATAATCAGGAAATATACTCCTGTCTTATTCGTGATCCTTCCCGCTTGGAGCTCATAACCATAAGTCAATCCAAGACCCTCAACGGAACTTGTCATCGATTTGATGTCATCCGTCAGCTGGGTCCAGTGATCAACCTCATCATTGCCCTGATGGTAACGTATTTTCTTAACTACTGAGATGGGGTCCTCGCAAGTCTCAGGATTCAACTGACCCAGATCCTTGCTTATCTCCTTGGCCCAGAGATAATAGGTCTGGAGCACATTCTGAGCCAGATAGCTCGCCTGCTGGATTTCCTTGGAAATCGTGGGAGTCTCAGGAGTCTCCGGAGTCTCTTGATTATTGTTGATCGGATCGTCTGGCTGTTTGCCACAAGCGACAAATAAAGCCGCCATCGCAAGCATAGCTAAAGTTATATTACGACTGTTTCTCATAACATTCTAATTGTTCGTCATTATTAGAGTATGCAAATTTAGTACTTTCTCCGGGATTATAAGTATATTTGTGACATGATCGGCATTTTCGACTCCGGTTCCGGCGGCCTCTCGGTCCTGAGGGAAATTCTGAAGATTCTCCCTAAAGAGAGGTTTCTTTATTATGCCGACACCGCTTTCTGCCCCTATGGGGAGAAGACCCCAGAGTTCATCCAGTCCCGTGGAAGGGCGATAACCGATTATCTTCTAGGAGAAGGTGCGGATATCATTGTGGTGGCGTGCAACACAGCCACAGCCGCCGCGATCTCAACTCTCAGGAAGGAGTACGCTGTCAAATTCATAGGCATGGAACCCGCCGTCAAGCCAGCCGCCCTTAGCTCCGAGTCCGGTGTGATCGGCGTGCTCGCCACAGCCGGCACTCTTAAAGGTTCGAAATATCTCACCACCAAAGGTTTATATGAGGATAACGTGAAGATAGTGGAGCATGTCGGGAAAGGGTTCGTGGAGCTTGTCGAAGAAGGTGAGCTCGATGGTCCCAAAGCCATGAGGGTGGTAAGGAAGAGCCTTAAGCCCCTGCTGGATGAGGGAGCGGACAGGATTGTCCTGGGATGCACCCACTATCCTTTTTTGAGGGATGTCATCCAAAGGATCGCCGGCCCATCTGTCCAAGTCATAGACCCGGCTCCGGCCGTGGCCAGACATCTGCTGGATGTCATGAAAGAGGAATCCCTCATAAAGGAAGACGGAGGCCCGGAACTTCCGGATGTCCGGCTCAAAGCCTCCGGGGACGACAGTTCCGCCAAAGTCCTTCTTGACAGAATAACAAGATCAATACATACATGCTGAATTATTCCTATTGCTCGGACAAGTACCAATACACCATGGGAAAGTCCTTTTATGAGACTGGCCGTAAGGATGTCAGAGCCGTCTTCAACATGTTCTACCGCAAAGCCCCCGAGAACAATAACTGGGCTGTTTGCAGCGGTACAGAAGAGGTCATAGAGTGCGTACTGAACCTCGGCAAGGCCGAGCCGTCATTCTTTGAGAAGTTCCTTCCTGGCGAGGGTTACGCCGAATTCCGTAAGTATCTTTCCACAATGAGATTCACCGGCAATGTCTGGGCGCTCAGGGAAGGTGACATCGTGTTCCCTAATCAGCCTATCATCACTGTGGAAGCCCCTCTGATCGAGGCTCAGGTCCTGGAAACTCCCCTTCTATGCATAATGAACCATCAGATGGCCGTTGCCACGAAAGCATCAAGAGTATGCCGGGCTACCAACAAGCCTGTGAGTGAGTTCGGTTCACGCAGGGCTCATGGTCCTTGGGCAGCCACTTTCGGAGCTAAAGCCGCCATAATCGCCGGCTGCGCCAGCTCTTCAAACGTCCTGAATGGAGTGCTCAATGGCGTGCCATCAACAGGCACGATGGCCCACAGTTTCGTGACCTCGTACGGAAGCACAGTGGAAGGCGAGCACAAGGCTTTTGTCGACTACTGCAATACCCACAAAGGAGAGAACCTTATCCTTTTGATTGACACCTACGACACACTCAAGTGCGGGGTTCTCAATGCCATACGCTCCTTCAGGGAGTGCGGGATCGATGACAATTACGCCCCGGGATACGGCATACGCCTCGACAGCGGTGACCTCGCTTACCTCTCGCAGAAGGTCAGGAAGATTCTGGACGCCCATGGGATGAGGAATTGCAAGATATTCGCCACCAATTCCCTGGATGAGTATCTCATCACTGACCTCGAGCGCCAGGGCGCTTGCATTGATTCATACGGAGTCGGTGACGCCATCGCCACAAGCAAGGCGGCTCCATGCTTCGGCAATGTCTATAAGCTCGTCCAGATTGGCGGGGAACCCGTGCTGAAACGCTCCGAGGACACGATTAAGCTGATAAACCCGGGATTCCAAATCACTTACAGGATCATCAAGAACGATCCTGATCTTGGGGAATTATACAAAGCTGACGTGACTTGCCTCAGAGGAGACTCCATAGCGAGGAAGATTGAGGCGGGAGAGGAATTCTCGATTTTCGCTGAGGATGACCGTTTCAAACACAAGACCTTCGAGGCAGGTTCTTACACCTGGAGGACTCTTCAGCTCCAGATCATAAAAGACGGGAAGGACTGCTCTGAGAAGCATTCTCTACAGGAGAAACGGGCCTTCTTTGAAGACACCCTCCACCATTTCAGTCCATCCGAGAGGCGTCTCATCAACCCGCACTACTACAAAGTGGACATCTCCGAAGACTTGTACAACAAGAAGATATCCATGCTAGAGTCCCTCAACAAGGAGATCGCCGCATTCAAGATCGACTGAGAATGAGGGGAAGGAGACTGAAGGAATTCACGGTGGACCAGTTCACCACCGAAGCCGAGAATTACGACAACTACCACAAAATGGCGTCAATGGACCACCCGGACATTGTCGCAGAACTGGAGGTTGAGCCATTTGAGGCTGTTCTGGACTGCGGTTGCGGAACAGGATCGCTATTGAGATTATTGGCGGAACGTTTCCCCGGGAAACGCCTCACCGGGATAGACATCACTCCCAAGATGATCGAGGTTGCCAAATCCGAAGGACCGGACTCTGTGGAATTCATTGTGGGAGATTGCGAAAACCTGCCCTTTGAGGACAGGAGTTTCGATGTTGTCATCTGTTCCCACAGTTTCCACCATTACCCTTCCCCTATGGACTTCTTCAATAGTGTCTCCAGGGTGCTGCGCCCTGGAGGAAGGCTGATAATCCGGGATAAAACCGGTTCCTGGTGGTTCCTGCTATATTGCAACCGCTTCAAGATTATCCGCAACAGATTGAGGCATAGATTCGGGGATGTCCGGTTCTATTCACTCAACCAGGTCAGGAGGTTCTGTCTTAAAGCCGGCCTATCTGTCGAAAAGCTTGAGGAAAGGGGCTTCCACAAAATGCACTGTGTCGCCAGAAAGAGCTAAAGGATTCTCACTAACCGCTCAAGCCAGAAAGCATCGATGTGATCGAAGGTGGACAGTTCGGTGCTGTCTATATCGAGAACTCCTGTCACCTCTCCTCCCCTCTCAATCGGAACAACTATCTCCGATCTAGAAAGGGAAGAGCAGGCGATATGGCCTGGAAACTCCTCAACATCAGGGACTACCACTGTGCGATCTTCCTTCCAGGATGTTCCGCACACTCCTCTACCATAGCCGATTCTCATGCATGCGATCGGACCTTGGAAAGGTCCCAGAATCAACTCTTTCCCTTCATCCGAAGATCCGACCAGATAGAACCCCACCCAAAAGAAACCCATCTTCTCCTTTATTAGGGCGGCGGCATTGGAAAGTCTGGCCACAAGGTCTGGTTCATCACCCAGCAGATGCCGAAGGTCGCTGACCAGCCTCGGATAGCGGAAAAACTTGAGAGGCAGGTGACAATACCCCTCAGGATTCTTGACCAAATAGTCCTGGTGCCTGCCGTCTGCCACGAAAAAGTTCTTCAATGGAAGAAGCTCCACGGCAAGAGGGCTTGAATACTCGGCCTGTATCTCTTCGAAGACTTTCCTGGCAACGGGAAGATCAGCGGGATCCGTATAGTAAACACCTGTCCTGTAACGGGTTCCCTCATCCTCACCTTGCTTGTTCAGGCTCAAGGGATCTATGGCGCAGAAGAAAGCCCTAAGCAACTCGTCCAAAGGTAACCCGTCAGGGTTGTATATGACCCGGACTGTCTCAGCGTAGCCGGTAGTGTCGGTATATACTTGCTCATAGGTCGGCTCCGGAGTGTCACCGTTCGCAAAACCCACCTCGGTGTCGACAACTCCGTCAATATTCCTGAAATAATGCTCAGCGCCCCAAAAGCAACCTCCCGCAAGATAAATCTCTTTCATTGTCAACCCTCCTTTTCTTCTATGGATTCACGGACTGAGCGCAAGTAATTCCTGCACTGCTCAATAAGCTCCTTCGACCGGGTGACTAGTCCCCCGATCTCATCGAGACTGGTCTTGGGGTCCTCTATCTTCGCCGCTATTCCCTCCAACTCAGTCATCGCCTTGGAATAATCGAATTTCTCTTCTTTCATATCGAATTCTATTTTTTCAAAACCTTGGTGACGACACCCTTGACGGTGCCGTCGGAAAACATAACCTGGAACTCATCGCCTGGTTTGACAGCAGAGGCTGAGGACAGTTTGACGCCACGCCCGTCAAGAGCGAGGGAGTAGCCTTTGGCCAGGATAGAGCGGGGATCGCCCGCCATCACTTTAGCCTCAATCAAATCAAGAAGATGGCTAGCATCAGAAAGACGCTTGGCCGCGGCATGGTAAACATTCTTCCCCAACAGGTCAAGCCTTGATAACAAGGCGGAAAAACGGCTTGAGAAAGCAAGTCTCAGCCTTGTCTCAAGCGAGGAGATTCTCTGGTCCTCAGCGATAAAGCAATCAAGGAACAGATCCGCCAAAGCAGTCGGCGTCTTCACGAAGGTGTTAGCTACCATGTCTGCAACATGATAATCCTTGTCATGCCCTATGGCGGTGAAAACCGGGTAGGGACAACGGGCGATAGTGGCCGCCAAGTCATAATCGTCAAAACAGGCCAGATCGAGTTCTGATCCGCCTCCGCGCATGATCAGCACCGCATCGTATGCTTTAGGAGATGATTGTATCTCCTCTAAAGCCATGATCATCGAATCAGCGGCCTGATCTCCCTGCATCAGCGCCTCATACAGATCCAACTTAAAAAAGAATCCATATTCATTCTCAAGGAGATGGCTCTCAAAGTCCCTCAAGCCAGCGGCGCCAGGCGCCGAGACAACCGCCAGGGAATATGGCAGGTCCGGAAGCGAGAGCTCCCTCTGAAGATCCATAAGTCCCTCCTTGGACAAACGCTCGATAGTCAATCGCTTCTGTCTCTCATTAGCCCCGAGGGTGAAGTCCGGATCAACATCCTCCACATTCAAAGACAAGCCGTATACCGGGTGGAAATTGACCTGGGCACTCAGAAGGACTTCCATCCCCACGCCAAGTGACGAGCCAGTGACACTCTTGAAATACTGGTCTATATAATTCCATCTTGACGCCCAGATAGTAGCACGGACCTTGGCCACGACCACTCCTCCCTCACTTTGGGAAAGCTCTAGATAACAATGGCCGTTCCTCTTCAGGTTCAGCTCTGATATCTCCGCCTTGACCCATACGAGCCCCGGGAATACTGACTCCATCTCGTCCTTCAGAAGGGCGGTCAACTCCACTAACTCCAAGTATTCCGAATCCATTGTCAAACTCTCTGTAAGTCTCTTACAAAATTAACAAAAATCCACTATCTTTGCACTATGAGGATTACCGAGGCAAAATTCGCCGGCAGCAGCGTGAGGGCAGCTTTAAAGCCAAGCCGCAAGCTGCCCGAATTCGCGTTCATAGGACGTTCCAATGTCGGCAAGTCATCACTGATCAACATGCTTTGCGGCAACAGCAAGCTCGCGAAGACATCCTCCACCCCCGGGAAGACTAAACTGATCAACCATTTCATCATCAACGACAGCTGGTATCTGGTCGATCTCCCGGGTTATGGATTCGCCAAAATCTCGAAAAAAGAACGTGAGGAATTAAGGATGATGATCAACGATTACATCCAGAATTCCGACGAGATGGTCCTTCTGTTCGTGCTCGTGGACTCCCGGCACGACATCCAGAAAATAGACCTCGAGTTTATCTCCGGCCTCGGTGAGAACGGCATCCCTTTCGCCATCATATTCACCAAGGGAGACAAACTCGGGCCCAACGCGTTGAAAGCGCAAATAGAGAGAGATAAAGCCATTCTCTCTGAGCAGTGGGAGGAACTGCCTCCAATGTTCTTCTCAAGCTCCCAGACCGGAGCCGGCAAAGAGGAAATACTTGAATATATCGGACAATATATATAATCGATCTAACCATGTACATCGAACACAGAATGGAATTATTCGCATGCAAGGCCTCCAGGGACTTCGCATGCAAGGTTGTCGAAAGCTTGAACAAAATCGGTGAGCGCTATGGCGAGAAATACCACCTGGGCGACTCCGAGGTGACTCATTTCAGCGACGGCGAGTTCGTGCCTTCTTTCACCGACAGTGTCAGGGGCGCGACCGTTTTTGTGGTCCAGTCCACATTCCCTCCCACAGACAACCTTATGGAGCTCCTTCTGACTATCGATGCCGCCAAGCGCGCCTCAGCCGATAAAGTGATAGCCGTCATGCCCTATTTCGGATGGGCCCGCCAGGACCGCAAGGACAAGCCGAGGGTCTCCATCGGAGCCAAGCTCGTGGCGAACCTCCTCACTGCCGCCGGAGTGGACAGGATAATGACCTGTGACCTCCATGCCGACCAGATCCAGGGCTTCTTCGACCTTCCCGTCGACCACATCTACGCCAGCAAGGTGTTCATTCCCTACCTGAAATCGCTGAACATCGAGAACCTGGCTATAGCCGCTCCTGATATGGGTGGCGCCAAAAGAGCCAACGCCTATGCCAAGGAGCTGGCTTGTCCGGTCATAATCTGCCACAAGACACGTGAGAGAGCGAATGTCGTGGGGTCCATGACAGCCATCGGTGAGGTTGAGGGAAAGAATATCGTCATCGTGGATGACATGATCGACACCGCGGGCACACTGACCAAGGCCGCCGACTTGCTGATGGAGAAAGGAGCCGCCAGCGTTCGCGCCTGCGCCACTCACCCCGTCTTGTCCGGCCCGGCTTACGACAGAATCAACGCGTCATCCCTCAAGGAAGTATATGTCACTGACACGATTCCTCTAAGGGGCGATGCGGACAAATCAAAGATCAAGGTTGTCTCGATGACATCGACTTTCGCCTCGATCATCCATAAAGTGTATAATTACGAGCCGATAAGCACCGAATTCATCTTCTGATAATGCGCACCCTTCTCGCAGCCATACTTATTCTCGCAATCGCCATCGCTTTGATGTGCGTGGGGATCATCGTGAAAGGACGATTCCCCGAGACCGAGGTAAGCAAGAATGAGAACATGCGCAAGCTTGGCATCAAATGTATGCATGAGCAAGAGAAGGAGCTGCAAAGGTCCTGTACCGGCGTCCGGACTGAAGCCTGCGAAGGCTGCGGATTTTACAAAAACTGATCATTATGAGCTTGGTAGCGATAGTGGGACGGCCGAATGTCGGCAAATCAACCCTGTTCAACCGCCTCGTGGGGACACGCCAGGCGATTGTAGATGAGACCGCCGGTGTGACAAGGGACCGTCACTACGGCAAATGCGAGTGGAACGGAAAGGAATTCTCCGTGGTTGACACCGGAGGATGGACGAGCAATTCAGACGATGTGTTTGAGGAGGCTATCCGCAAGCAGGTCGTGATTGCGATCGAAGAAGCTGATGTGATCCTATTCATGGTGGAAGCCTCGAACGGCATCACGGATTACGACTCCCAGATCGCCGACTTGCTCCGCAAAAGCGGGAAACCCGTTGTGCTTTGCGTCAACAAAGTCGATAATGTCGACAAGGTGTATGACACCTACCAGTTCTATGGACTGGGACTTGGTGAGATCTGGAGCATCTCAGCGGCGAATGGCAGCGGCACCGGGGATCTACTGGATGAGATCATGCGTGTTTTGCCAGAAGACACCACAGCTGAAGACGATTTCCCCAATCTTCCCCATATCGCCATCGTCGGCAAACCAAATGTCGGCAAATCCTCTTTAACGAACGCCCTGCTCGGAGAGGAAAGGAATATCGTGACACCTGTCGCCGGTACCACAAGGGACTCCATCTCAAGCCATTACAACAAGTTCGGGCATGAGTTCATCCTTGTTGACACGGCCGGGATGAGAAGGAAGACAAAGGTTAACGAGGACCTCGAGTTCTATTCTGTCATGAGGGCGATCAGATCGATTGAACGGGCTGATGTCTGTATTCTGATGATCGATGCCAATGCCGGGCTCGAGGCCCAGGACATGAGCATATTCAACCTCATTATCCGCAACCGGAAAGGTTGCGTGCTGGTCGTGAACAAATGGGACACTGTCACTAAGGACAGCAACACGATGAGGGACTACGACAGGGCTCTGCGCGTGCGACTCGCCCCATTTGACGACATTCCGATCATTTTCACCTCGGTCATCAACAAGCAAAGGATAATGGATGTTCTCGACGCCGCCGCACATGTCTACGAGAACTACTCCCGCAGGGTTCCCACGGCGAGGCTCAACGAGGCCATGCTGCCTGAGATTGAGAACTACCCTCCTCCCGCATGGAAGGGTAAATATGTGAAAATCAAGTATGTCACGCAGTTGCCCACACGATTCCCGGCATTTGCGTTCTTCTGCAATCTGCCTCAGTATGTGAAGGCACCTTACAAGAGGTTCCTGGAGAACAAACTTAGAGATCATTTCGATCTCCTGGGTTGCCCCGTGACCATATTCATTAGATCCAAGTAGAGATGAACTGGATAGTCAAAAACCTTATAAAGGCCGCGGTGTTCTTCATCGCGCTTGTAATCGGCGCTCAGATAGTCCTGAAAGTGGTGACTCACCACGGCCAGACAATAGAAGTTCCGGATCTCACCAGCATGAGTGTCGAGGAAGCTCACAGGGTAGCTTCCAAGAGCAGCTTGAGAACAGAGGTTATCGACTCCATCTTTGTCCGCAGGATGGAGAAAGGAGCCGTTTACAGCCAGAACCCAAAGGCTGGTACCCATGTGAAAAAAGGCCGCAGGGTAATGCTCACCATCAATGCGAAACATGCGAAAAAAGTCGGCATGCCTAACCTCGTCGGTTATTCAATGAGGCAGGCCAAAGCCGAACTAAACTCACGTGGTCTCGCTCTCGGGAAGCTTATCTATGTCAATGACATAGCCACCAATAACGTCCTTCGTCAAATCTACCGGAACAGGGAGATCAGACCCGGGGTGCAAATCGAGTCCGGATCCGAAATCGACCTTCAGGTGGGCTTGAATCCCTCAGACAACATGACATACGTCCCTAATGTCAAGGGGATGAAGTACCTCAGGGCAGTGGATGCCGTCCATGACAATTCTCTTAATATAGGCAGAATCTTTTTCGACAAAACTGTCAAGAACTATTCGGACTCCCTAAACGCGACCGTGTACAAACAAACGCCGGCCGCGTCCAAGAGTCCCCTCCTGATGGGCTCCGACGTGACCCTTCACCTCTCTCTGGACATAAAGGAAAACTACTAGATTGTGGACAAGGAAAGGCTTTACTCTGAGCCTGACGAGGCCACTGAGGACGACGAGCAGGGAATGTTCGAACATTTCCGGCTGAACGTCGACCCTGGCCAGACGCCTATGCGGGTGGACAAGTTCATGGCCACCCACCTCGAGGACACATCCCGGCACAGGATCCAATGCGCCATCAAGGAAGGCTATGTGAGGGTCGGAGAGAAAATCGCCAAAGCTAATCTGATAGTACGGCCTGGTGACATCATCCGGTTCATGATGCCGTATCGGCGCCGCGGGACAGAGATTATTCCGCAAGACATACCTCTCGACATCGTATATGAGGATGACGACCTTCTTGTCGTGAATAAGCCGGCCGGTATGGTTGTCCATCCCGGACACGGTAATTATGATGGGACCCTTGTCAACGCTTTGGCTTTCCATCTAGGGATAGACCCCGCTTCCGCAAAAGAGGACGATGACGAACGGATGGGCATCCTGGTCCACAGGATTGACAAGGACACCTCCGGCCTTCTAGTCGTGGCGAAGAACGATGAGACACAGATGGATCTCGCGAGACAGTTTTTCGAGCACAGCATAGAAAGGCTATATGTCGCTGTGGTTTGGGGAAACATCAAGGAGGATGAGGGGACAATTGACGGCGCTATCGGAAGGGACCCGAACGACAGGCTCAGGTTCAAAGTGTATCCGGAAGATGATGAAAGGGCTAAACACGCCGTCACACATTACAAGGTTCTTGAGCGTTTCGGATATGTGACAGTGGTCCAGTGCCGCCTGGAAACCGGCAGGACCCACCAGATCAGGGTACACATGAGCCACATAGGTCATCCGCTTTTCAATGACGCGAGATATGGGGGGTCCGACATACGAAAGGGAACCATCTACGCGAAATACCGTCAGTTTATCGAGAATTGTTTCAAGCTGTGCCCCCGACAGGCACTTCATGCCAAGACACTTGGCTTTGTCCACCCGAAGACAAAGGCGATTATAAGATTCGACTCCAATATCCCGGAGGACATGGAGTCGATGATCGCCAAATGGCGTAAATACGTATCTTCTACATCGGAGGACGACCGCCACCCATAGGCGGGCCGCCGAAACCACCGCCACGTCCGCCGGGACCACCAGGACCACCGGGACCACCAGGGCCCATTCTCATTCCACCACCTCCCCTACGGTTGTTGCCGAAGGAACCGAAACGGTAGGTTAGAGCCAAGATGACATATCTTCCAAGGGTGTTAGTCCAACTCTCCGTCATCATATTGTTGGAGTTGCTGATACTGATGCTTCTGGCTTGGTCGAGCAGATCGTATGCCCTGAGGGCCATAGTCACGCGATTCTTGAACAGAAGCTTCTGGATATCCAGATTGATACGCAGCGTAGGCTCGATATCAGAGGTGTAATTGATGTACCAATTGTAGGAAGCATCGCTCTTGAGGGTGAGACCTCCAGGCAGGGTCCAGTTGATTGAACCGTCCACGCTGGGAGACCAGGTCTCGGTATTCTTGCTTCCACCAACCGGAGCGGCACTCTTGTTAATCGAATAGGTGACGTGGTTGTATCTCGCTCCACCACCGAGCATTATCTCAAGATTGTCACTGCGGTAAGTGAACCTGAATCTCTGGAAATATGAGAAATTCCTCGTGACATTCTCCTTGAATATCGAGCTATTGGCAGGATCAGGATAATCCGCCAGGAATTCCTTATACTTTGTGAAGGCCCCATTCTCATCACGATACTTGCTCATGTCCAGTTTTGAGCCCGCATCCATATAGGAGGTTGACTGTGAGTAATTAATATTGCTCATAGTGAACACAGAGAAGTTGGACTTGGCGATGGGAGAGTTAAAGAACAACCTGGCTCCCCCATTGTAAGAGTTAGGACCGTTGTAAGGAATGGAATACTGCACGTTCTTGTCATCGTACATCAAGGCGGAGACAATAGGATGTTGTACAAAACCACCATTGAGATTGACGTTGAAGCTCGTGAAAGTCTTCCTGTTGGTCATCCTGAACTCAGCGTTCATGTTGTGATTGAAGTAAGGGATCAAGCCGGGATTACCGGTCGAGACCTGCATCGGATTGGAATTATCCGGAACTCGCATCAACTGGGAAGTGGAAGGCTGGGAGGAACGGCCACGGTAGAATATACGCACATTACTTGTCTCCCCAAGGTCATACCAGAACATGGCGGATGGAGCGACATTGATGACTGTCGTGTCGTAGACTTCCTTATTGGTCTCGTTGTGGGTCTTGGTCGGCATAAGGGAGAAGCCTACCTGGGCATGCACCTTGTCCTTCTGGTACTGGAGATCCAATCCCGCGCTCTGGTTGTTATACTTGTTCAGGATATTGCTGGAATAAGTCTCATTCCTCGACTCACCGTTCGGATCATAAACCAAGGTATTTTTGCCCATCGCGTTGGAACCGCTGTCAAAGGCATCCTTCGTGGACTTGTTCTTACTCCATGAATAGCTGTAATTGGCCGAGGCATAGAAACCACCTCCGAGGGGCTCAGTATAGACCAGCCTTCCTGAAAGGGAAGAACTGTTGGATAACTGGTCTATCCTCTGGTTCACAATGTCATCGGTCTCCCCCTTATCGCTCTTGTTTGAGTTGAGTGACTGGTTCAAGCCATTCATTTGGTTGTGGCTGAAGTTGTAGTTACCCATGAAGGAGAGGGTACGTCCCGGCATACCGAGTTTCTGGCGGAATAGCATGAAACCGTTTGTCTGCCAGTTACGGTTATCCCCTGTATTATTTGAGAATCCAGTGTTGGAGGAAGTGACATGGTTGTTTAGATCGTACCTCTCTTTTGAGAAATCAGAGTACTGGATGTAGCTCCCGGTTCCGAAATTGACCTGAGGCTGGAAGAGGATTGACGTGTTCTCGGAGAACTTATGGTCGAGACGCATTCCGAACCTGTTTCCGTATGTTACCCTGTTGTTGATTCCCGGGGAATCCACACCATTCAGGGATATCATATATCCATCGTCAAGGGTTTGGGTCTGGGTACTTCTCTGGAGGACATCACGCTTGGACTGGTTGTAAACATAGTTTCCGCCCAAGTTCATATTGTCGTCAAAAAGATCCCATGCTCCATTGAGACCGGCCATAAAGGTTCGGTTGATGCCGTTTCCGCCACCAAAGCCGCCGCCTCCGCCGCCGCCAAAGCCGCCTCCGCCTCCGCCGCCAAAGCCGCCGCCTCCACCGAAGCCGCCGCCACCGCCGCCCATCATACCTCCCATCATATTGCCAGAGATATCATTGAAACCGCGGTTATTGGTATTGTTGCCGTTGAGAATGAAGCTTACATTGCTCTTCTGGGTAAACCTTCCCACGAAGGCACCGGCCTGATAACGGAAATCGTCATCCACAGCGAGGGAACTGGTGGTCTTGGGGAAATCTTTTCCACCACCTGCGGAGAAATTACCCAGAAGGCCGTTCATCATGCCTTTCTTGACAGTGAGATCGATGACCTGTTCCTCGTTTCCATCCTCAATACCGGTGAACTCAGCCTGTTCCGACTTTTTCCTCACCACTTTGATTTTCTCAACTATCTTGGCAGGAAGGTTCTGAGTGGCGAGTTGGGGATCATCGAGGAAGAATGTCTTACCACCGATGGTGATCTTTGAGATAGTCTCGCCGTTAGCTGTAACTGAACCGTCGTCACCAACCTCGATGCCTGGAAGTTTCTTAAGGAGGTCAACGAGCATATCGTTCTCTGTCGTCTTGAATGACGAGGCATTATACTCGACCGTATCCTTCTTTATTATAATAGGGTTACCTGTGGCGGATACACTTGCCGCGTCCAGGACCTGTTTGTCTTCCTCCATCTGGATCGCTCCGAGATCCAGATCGCCTTTGATCTCTATATCCTTGACATATTCCTTATAACCAAGGAGCTCGGCCTTGAAGACATACTTGCCGTGAGCGACTTTCTCGATGACGACCTTACCGTCAGCGGCGCTCAAGGCATATTTATATGGCTTGTTGGAATTCGGTTTGGAGATGGAGACAGTCGCGAAAGCTATGGGATCTCCATTTTTATCCTCGAGGACTCCCTTGAGGGTTGAAAGGCTCTGTTCAGCTGCCATCGCCGCAACCGATATCACACCGGCCAGGATGGCGATAAATCTCTTGAAGTTCATAAAAATACTAATTCAAACACCTGTTTGACATGAAAACCGCCCTATGGTTTAATCCAGGACACGGAAAAAAAGAAAACAGAATTCATTTCAGCCGGTCAGGATTAGCTTGGATGAATCGCTCCCAACTGGAAAACGACTTTGCCTTGGCGAGCGGACTGGAAGTGGCGTAATAATGACAAAGCGCTATCGCCAGGGCATCGGTGGCATCCAGATACTCCGCCTTCAGCTCGACTCCGAGGGTCTTGCGGATCATCAGGTCCACCTGTTCCTTGGAGGCGGCCCCATTTCCGGTGATCGCCTGCTTTGCCTCTCTTGGGGCGTATTCATGGACAATAGTTATGCCCTGTTCCATCGCCGCTATCATGGCCGCACCTTGCGCCCTCCCGAGTTTCATTATCACCTGGGCATTCTTCCCATAGAAGGGAGACTCCAGAGCCATTTCCGTTCCGTGATACGTCTTGCAGACCTCGCTCACCGTGTCATATATCTGACGTAGTTTGACATAAGGGTCCTTCTCCTTACGCAAGTCCAGGACTCCCATATCAACGAAAACAGGTTTCTTGTCCACGACATCAATCACCCCGAAACCAAGCAAGTTGGTTCCGGGGTCGATGCCGATTATGGTTCTTTTCTCCATCTGGGCGAGGAAAGACTAGCAGATCTTGTCGAAGCCAGTGTAGGGACGAAGGACTTCAGGGATATTAATCCCATCCTCAGTCTCATTGTCCTCAAGCAAGGCGGCCACAACCCTCGGAAGGGCGAGAGAGCTGCCGTTGAGAGTATGGCAGAGCTGGATCTTACCTTCATCGTCACGATAACGGAGATGGAGCCTGTTGGCCTGATAAGTCTCGAAGTTGGACACGGAGGAAATCTCAAGCCAACGTCCCTGGGCGGCTGACCAAAGCTCGAAATCGTAGGTGATAGCCGAGGTGAAGCTCATGTCTCCGCCACAAAGGCGAAGGATCCTGTACTTGAGCCCAAGGCTGTTGACAAGCCTCTCCACATGAGCGACCATCTCGTCAAGGGCGGCATAAGAGTTCTCCGGTTTCTCAACACGGACTATCTCGACCTTGTCGAACTGATGCAGCCTGTTCAGCCCCCTGACATCCTTTCCATAAGAGCCGGCCTCACGGCGGAAGCAAGGAGTGTAAGCCGTGAGCTTCTGCGGAACCTGGTCATTCTCAAGAATAACATCCCTGAAAATATTGGTCACGGGAACCTCCGCGGTGGGGACAAGGTAGAAGTCATCCAACCCGACATAATACATCTGAGCCTCCTTGTCCGGAAGCTGACCTGTACCGAAACCAGAGGCGGCGTTGACAACCACGGGAGGCTCAACTTCCTTGTAGCCAGCGGCTGTATTGAAATCAAGGAAATAATTGATAAGCGCCCTCTGGAGTTTCGCTCCCTTGCCTTTATAAACGGGGAAACCGGCTCCGGTGATCTTCACTCCGAGATCGAAATCTATGATGTCATATTTCTTGGCGAGATCCCAATGGGGAAGGGCGTTCTGGGGAAGATGGACCTCAGGGCCTCCCATTTTGACAACCTGGTTGTCCTCAGCACCTTTGCCGGGGACCACGAGGTCACAAGGGAGATTCGGGAGAAGGACAATGGTCTCGTCCAACTCTTTGTTGTTAGCGTCAGCCTTGGCGAGAAGCTCCGATGACTTGTTCTTCAGGGCGGTCACTTCCCTTTTGACTTCCTCAGCCTCATCTCTCTTACCTTCTTTCATGAGACCTCCGATCTTGGCGGAGAGTTTCTTCTGCTCCGATAGAAGGGCGTCACTCTCAGTTTGGAATGCCCTTCTGTTGGAATCGAGCTCGAGGACTTTGCCCACGATTTCCCTGGCGTCGAAATTCTTGATCGCCAATTTAGCTATCACGCGCTCCGGATCGTCACGGAGCATTTTAAGTGTCAGCATATCTTGTGTGTTTAATATTCAAACAAAAAAGAGGACTCAGGCGAATACTCGAAGCCAGTCCTCTTTTTTTCTATCAATCCTCCGAGTCTAGTTCTCAAAAGGGATAACCGAGACGTAGGATTTGTCAGCCTTCTTCTTAGTGAACTTCACAGTCCCGTCAACGAGAGCGTAAAGAGTGTGGTCCTTGCCCATACCGACATTCTTGTCAGGGTTGTGGACAGTACCCCTCTGCCTCACGATGATGTTTCCGGCCTTCACGACCTCACCGCCGAATTTCTTGAGACCGAGCCTCTTGGACTGGGACTCACGGCCGTTCTTCGAACTTGATTGTCCTTTCTTGTGTGCCATAATCTGATGGATTTTGAAATTAAGCGATAGCGTCGATACGGATCTTGGAAAGCTTCTGGCGATGGCCATTGAGCTTCTGGAAGCCCTTGCGACGGATCTTCTTGAAGACGAGCACCTTGTCAGCCTTCGCCTCGTCATCGAGGACCGTGGCCTTCACGACAGCACCCTTCACATAAGGATTACCGAGCTGGATCTGCCCTTCGGAGTCAATCAGCAGGACCTTGTCGAACTCGACAGCGGAATCCTTGGCAGCCGCCAAGCGGTTGACAAAAATCTCTTTTCCGGCCTCGACCTTGAACTGCTGGCCTGCAATGTCAACAATTGCGTACATAAAACAAAACTTTATTAAGTTTCAGCCTGAGGCGCGCACGCCCTGCGTACGTCTTCTGGAGCCTCCGGGCCATAAAAGGACTGCAAAAATAGTAATTTCCGCGAATCCGGCAAAATATTTCGCCTAATTATTTGATGTACATGTTGACAAGGGTCTCGTAGAGCTCTTGTTTACCGCTCTTCTGGGCGGGTTCCGCGTGAGTCTTGGCGTAGTCCACAAGATCCTCAAGGCTCATCTTACCATCCTCGAATCTCTTGCCCTCCCCTTCGTCGAAGGAGGCGTAACGCTCTTTGACCATACCGGGGATAGGAGATTCTTCCACAATCGCGGCGGCCGCGAGGAGAGCCCTGGCCATAGCGTCCATGCCACAAATATGAGCTATGAATATATCCTCCGGGTCAGTGGAGTTACGACGAAGCTTTGCATCGAAGTTTGATCCACCATTGCCGAGACCCCCGTTGCGGATGATCTGGAGCATGGCTTGGGTCAGGTCAAAGAGATCCACAGGGAACTGGTCGGTGTCCCAGCCGTTCTGGTAGTCTCCCCTATTCGCGTCGATTGAACCAAGGAGACCGTTGTCAACGGCAACGGCGAGCTCGTGCTCGAAAGTGTGACCCGCAAGTGTGGCGTGATTGACCTCAATGTTAACCTTGAAGTCCTTGTCCAGACCGTTGGCGCGAAGGAACCCGATCACGGTTTCTGTGTCGACATCGTACTGATGCTTAGTTGGTTCCATAGGTTTCGGCTCAATGAGGAAGGTACCCTTGAATCCCTTTGAGCGGGCGTAGTCACGAGCGGCCTTGAGCATATTGGCGAGATGGTCCTTCTCCCTCTGCATTTGGGTGTTGAGCAGGCTCATATAGCCCTCTCGTCCTCCCCAGAACACGTAATTTGTGCCCCCCAGTTTGATGGTGGCGTCAATCGCGTTCTTGATCTGGACCGCGGCCCTCGCGACAACACCGAACTCGGGGTTAGTGGCGGCCCCGTTCATATATCTCTTATGCCCGAAAACGTTGGCTGTGCCCCATAGGAGTTTTATACCAGTGGCCTTCATCTTCTCCAGCGCATAGTCCGTGATGATCCTCATGCGCTCCTCATATTCGGCTATTGTTGGAGCTTCCTCGACAAGATCCACATCATGGAAGCAGAAATACTTGATACCCAGCTTTTCCATGATCTCGAAGCCCGCGTCCATCTTATCCTTTGCCCTTTGGATGGGATCGCCAGCCTTATCCCATTCGTATTCACGTGTCTGTCCGCCGAACTGATCCCCGCTGGCCTGCCCGAGGGTGTGCCACCATGCCATGGCGAACTTCAGCCAATCCTCCATCCTCTTTCCAAGCACCATGCGATCCGGCTCATAATAATGGAACGCCAAAGGGCTCTTGCTTTCAGGTCCCTCGAAAGGGATCTTTCCAATTTGAGGGAAATACTCTTTCATGATAATGTCAATCTTTGTTTTAAATGTTATTATTCAGATGATTCTTCCAATTTGAATATGCCTCATGGTACCGCGAGCGGTCGGATGAGGGCTCGATCAGGGCGAGTCTCTTGAGGCTGGCGAAAGCCTCAGAATGGTCTTTATAGATTCCGGCCCCGATTCCGGCTCCCCTGGCGGCCCCAGCCGCTCCATCGGTGTCCAACAGCTCTATTATCGCCCCTGTCACAGATGCGAGAGTGTCCCTGAATATCCCGCTCTGGAACATATTGGCGGCACCTGCCCTTATCACTCCCACTCTCATACCCATCTCTTCCATGATGTCAATACCATACTTGAATGAGAACGCTATGCCTTCCTGAACCGCCCTGGCGAGATGTTTCCACGTGTGGACATTGAAATTGAGTCCATAAACCTCACAGCCAGTCTCCTTGTTGCCCAGCATCCTCTCAGCCCCATTCCCGAAAGGCAATATGCCTACTCCGTCACAGCCAACAGGCACTTCCTGGGCAGCCTCATTCATCTCGTCATACATCATGCCCCTGGGGACGACATTTTTCCTTACCCAGGCGTTGGCTATGCCTGTGCCATTCACACAAAGGAGAATACCAAGCCTGGGATCCTGAGATGTGTGATTCACGTGGGCAAATGTATTGACCCTTGAAAGGGGATCATACGAGACTTTACCGCTCACTCCATACACGACTCCGGACGTTCCGGCTGTAGCCGCTATATCTCCAGGCTCGAACACATTAAGGGACAAGGCATTATTCGGCTGATCCCCCGCACGGTACGTGACCGGGATACCTTCTTCCAAACCCAGTTCCGCGGCAACGGAGCCGGTCAGCCTTCCTTGCTCTGAGAAAGTCGGTGTCAAGTCTGGGAGTATACTCTCCCCAAATCCGAACCAATCCATAAGGAATGACGCCGGACGATTATCCTTGAAGTCCCAGAACATACCTTCGGAGAGCCCGCTCACTGTCGAACAAGCCTCACCTGTCATCCTGTAGGCGATATAATCGCCCGGGAGCATGATCTTATCTATCCTTTCAAAGACACCAGGCTCATTCTCCTTCACCCAAGCCAACTTGGCTGCGGTGAAGTTGCCTGGAGAGTTAAGCAGGTGGCCAAGGCATTTCTCTTTACCAAGTGCCTCGAAAGCCGCTTCCCCATAAGGGACGGCTCTGGAGTCACACCAGATTATCGAGTGCCTGAGAAGCCGTCCGTTCTTGTCCACACAGACAAGGCCGTGCATCTGGTAGGAAATTCCTATAGCGGCGATGTGTGGCTTTCCGGGATGATCTTTATGGACCTGGTCGAGCACATCCGCAGTGGCGAGTTGAAGGTTCTCCCACCAACTCTCGGGATCCTGCTCCGCCCATCCGGCCTTTAATGATATAATTGTGTTCTCATGCTTTGGGTAGAAGGCACTTGCCACGCAAGAACCCGTCTCCACGTCCACAAGGCTGGCCTTGACTGACGAGCTTCCAACATCAAAACCTAACAAATACATACTCTGAACTCACAGTTTGCTTATGAAAACCTCCATTCCCTTCGTGGCGACCTCCCGGATGTGGGTGATGCGCTTATCATGGATGGCCACATCCTCCGGATCGATGAGATAGACAGGAACGCCGTTCCGTGCGTAGCGGTAAAGCCCCGCGGCCGGATAGACATTGAGCGAAGTGCCCACAATCAGCATTATGTCGGTATCAGCCACGATGTCGATAGCTCTCTCGATCTTCGGAACCGCTTCCCCGAAGAAAACGATATGGGGACGCAGTTGACTGCCATTTGGAGCCAAATCTCCAAGATTCACCGGTTCATACCCGACATCAATAACCTCTTTCTCCGAATATGTCCTGTCATACTCTCCGTTCTCCGGACGCACCTTGGTCGCCTCTCCATGGAGATGGATAACCCTGGTGCTGCCCGCCCTCTCATGGAGATTGTCCACATTCTGTGTTATGACCGTGACATCATAGTCCTTCTCAAGACCGGCTATAGCCAGATGGGCGGCATTGGGTTTGACCTCGGAAAGCTGCTTGCGAAGCTGGTTATAGAAGCCCAGAACCAGCTTCCTGTTCCTGTACCAGCCTTCAATGGAGGCCACCTCCTGGGGGTCGTACTCACCCCAGAGCCCACCGGATCCCCTGAAAGTGGAGAGGCCGCTCTCCGCGCTCACACCCGCGCCAGTCAGGACCGCTATCTTTTTCTTAGACATTATTGGTTATTGGTTTTTGAAGTATGTGTTCTTAAGCCAGTACTCAAAGAGCGGGTCAAAGATGACAGGGCGCTCATCATCCCCGACAAAGGTCAGGATCTCCTTCTTCATAAGGGCGTCTTTCAATCGCCTGACGTTAGCGGAGGAGTTCAAGGAATATTTACGGATAACCTCGGCGGTGCTGAACTTCGTATAGCCATCGACAATCGCTTTCAAGAGACTCACTTGGAAAGTGGTCAGGTCGTTCATCGTGGAAATGAAGCGCCCGCGGTTAATCGAGATAATCGTGTCCAGTGCCTCCAGAAGAACCGGTTCCATGATATATCCCTTGGAAAGGGAATCACAAATCGAAGTGAAGTGATTGATATAGAACAGATTACCCTGAAACAAACGACATGCTCCTCCTATCAGGTCACGATCGATGACTTTGCCACTTGCGAGGAAACCTTTAATAATATGTTCTACGATCTCCCTCTCATCCACCTTGCTTAGTTTAAGGCGCTCGACCCTACGATAGAAAAAGTGCCTCCTGACGAAAATGTCACGCATCGCGTTGCACATCGAGCCTAGGAAGATGAAGGAGAATCCTTTGATTCCCAACCGCCGCCCCTCGTCAATCGCCTCTTCCATGAGCTTGAACAACTTCTCACCATCCTCGGTCAGGTCCAGGTTCTGAAACTCGTCTATAATCATAATGATCCGTTCCCCCCTGTCAACGGAAAGACGGTACGGGAGACGCAAGACCGCCCTGATGTCATTCTCGTCTATTTCCCAGTTTGTGGACAGGATGGTGTCAGAGCTGGAATAGGCGGTCTGGTCAAATACAAAGTGACTCCCTTGCAGATAGGTGGTGACAATCCTTGAATACTCATCAGGAGTGGAGGCCACAAGACGTATCACGGCCGAACCGAAGCGCCTGGCGAACGCCTCATTGGAGCGAATGTCCAAAGCTGTCATCTCGCCTGAGACAAATCGCGACCCGGATACCCTCATCTTCGTGAGGACCTGGTGGACAATGGACTTTTTACCGGCCCCGACAGGCTCCCATAAAACAACATTCTCATTTTGGGACAAGAGGTTGGACAAAATCGCGCAATCCTCTTTGCGGCCGATGAAATGCTGGCCTGTCACATACTTGTTGTATAAAAACGGGCTGTCCATTGAAATAACATTTTTGTTTTGACAAAATTAAGAAAATTTTCATATCTTTGCACCCGCTTTGATAAAAAGGAGGTGGTAAATTAGTTATGATCATAGTTCCCATAAAGGAAGGCGAGAACATCGAGCGCGCTCTGAAGAAATTCAAGAGAAAGTTCGAGAAGACCGGCGCTATTCGTGAGATGCGTGCCCGCAAGAATTTTGAGAAGCCTTCTGTGAAGAAGAGAGCGGCGAGGATGAAAGCCATCTACGTCCAGCACCTCCAGCTCCAGGACGAGCAGTAAAAAAGGCCGCGAATGCGGCAAAAAGAATATCGACTGACCAAAGTCATTCCGAGCATAGCGAAGAATCTTTGGTCAGTCTCTTTTTTTGGCGTGAAATGTGGTATATTTGTGGATGTGAGCAAACGCTGGTATCATCGCCTATTCAAGATACTCCTATGGTCTTTCGTCGGGCTATGGGTTCTTGCTTTGGTCGCTCTCCAGATTGCCCTCAGACCATCTATCCTCACAAAGACAGCGAACCGCCTCGCCGCCGGATATGTGGATGGGGAAGTGAAGTTCACGAATATCAAGGCTTCAGTATTGAAGAGTTTCCCGAACCTGAATCTTACAGTGGACGGCTTCTCAATAGTCGGGGAAAACCCTCCGGACACTCTCGTCAGCCTTGACCGCCTCAGCCTGTCAGTCAACTACATGGAAGCCCTGAAGGGAAAGCTGAGGGTTCGGCACGCAGTGCTCGAGCACCCCAGGATATTCCTTCGGCAATATGATTCAACCAGAGCGAATTGGGACATAATCAAGATTCCTTCCGGTGACGAGAATGATACTACTTCTTTCAAGATGCCCCCACTCTCAATCGGGAAAGTAAGCCTTGAGAACTCCCCCTATATCGCATACACCAGCATCCCGGACAGTATCGATGTGGGCGTGTCTATGGACCACTTGACCATAAAGGGCCGGAAAGACCACTTCGGGGTTGAATTTGACTCAAGAATCCTTCTTGATACCAAGGGAACAGGCATAATGGATCTGCCAGTCAAAATCGACGCTGGACTTTACCCCGATTTTGAGCGGAAGGTCTTCTCAGTCAAGGACTTGACAGCGTCTGTGGCCATGATTGACTTTACTGGCAAGTGCATGGTGGACATGTCTTCTGACAGTCTTCTCATCCAAGCGGAAGCGGCTCTGGAGAATGAACCGGTCAGCGAGGTGACAGAGTATTTTGGGAACAACTTCCCTATTCTAAAGAAACTGGATACGGACGCCAAGGTTTCCCTCGAGGCCAAATGCGACGGTTATTACAATCCACAAGCAGGCAAGCTCCCGGACATCTCTGTCCACATGATTGTTCCTGATTCTAAGGTAGCGTGGGAAGGAATTGATGAGAAAGGCAGATTCGACCTCGAGGTGACAGCGGTTGTATCTGACGGAGTATTGTCGGCTCAAATCCCCGATCTCAAATTCAAGATCAAAGGAGCGGACATACATCTTAATGGTTCTTCGGATGATCTGCTCAGCGATGATCCCCTCTTCAAGATAGACAGTCGCCTACACCTTGTGCTGGACTCGCTGCAAAGATTTATCCCTGAAAATATCGATCTAAGCGCCAGGGGTAATCTGGACGGAAACCTGAAGGGAGGTTTCAGGCTGTCCCAGATGGACATATATAATTTTGACAAGATCGGTCTGCGCGGCGACCTGAAAAGCGATGGCATAAGGATCAGGGCCTTCGGAGACACATTAGCCGCTTACTTGGGCAGGACATCAATCTCCCTCGGCCGCACCGGATCGAAGAATGGGACCTCACAGGAAGAAGAAAGCGACTCAGAGAATGGGCATATGGTCCTGACCGCCTCAGTTGATAGTCTAACCGCGAATTACGGAGCGTCCACTTACTTCCGGGGCAGAGGTGTAAGGTTATCTGCCCACAACGCTGATGAGACTATCAAAGGGACCAAAGGGCGCCATCCATTAGTAGGACATTTGGATGTAACCTCAATCGGAATGATGGATCTCGACTCTTGTTTCGTGGGTGTCAGAGGATCCAGCAATACCTTCAAACTCACCCAGATTCCAAAGGAGAACGGGGCAATCCCGCACTTGAGCCTTAGCAGTTCCAACAAATCCATCAGGATAAGGGAAAACGTGAACCGCTATTCACTAGATGGCACTACCTTGAATGTGTCTGCCCAGCCCGCCTCCACTGAGTCTCTCCAGAGGAAAAGGATTCCCAGAAGAGACTCCCTCAGAAGGGCAAGGCCGGACTTCCTCTCAGAAAAGGACTTTGAGAAGAAAGACATCCATATCAGCCTTGGTGAGACGGTTTCCAAGTATATCAGGGAATGGGACCTCTCCGGTACCCTGAAAGTCAAAGAAGGGAAGGTGATCACTCCTTATTTCCCTCTTGACAACAAGTTCTCGGAGCTTAGCGGAAAGTTCACAAATAACACGATAGACCTGTCTTCTCTCACTATCAACTCCGGAGCCTCAGACGTTTCAGCTCATGGAAGCCTGTCCGGCCTTAGAAGGGCCCTGACTTCCGCGAGGGGACGCCTTACACTCGATCTCAACCTCAATTCGGAGGTGATTGACCTGAATGAGCTATTGCTCGCTGTCAATGCCGGTGGGCAATATGTCCCCCCTGCAGAGAAAACCGCCTTGTCTGAGATTGATGACGCCTCCTACATGCGTTCAGTAAAGAATGAGGCAGTCCAGGACACCGTCATCACCAGCCCCTTGATAGTGATTCCGTCAAACCTAAACGCAAAGGTCAGCGTACAAGCCGGAACCATCAGATACTCAGACCTTGAGACATCGTTCGTTTCCACAGACCTCGAGATGAAAGAGAGATGCCTGCAGATGACGAACACCTTCGCGATGACAAATATGGGAGAGGTCTTCCTGGAAGGGTTTTATTCCACACGTACCAAGAAGGATCTCACCGCAGGGTTCGATCTGATGCTATCAAACATAACAGCGGAGAAGGTCATACAACTCTTCCCCGCCGTGGACAGCATCATCCCGATGCTCAAGGCTTTCAAAGGTCTGTTGGATTGCGAAATCGCCGCCACATCCGCGATAGACACCTCCATGAACATAGTCTTGCCATCCCTAAGCGGCATGGTCAAGATCGACGGCAAGAACCTCTCACTCTCCGAGAGCGAGGATCTTGACAAGCTCCGCAAGACTTTGAGATTCAAGGACAGGGATTCCAGCTACATTGACAGGATGTCAGTCAGAGGCATCGTCAAGGAGAATCAGTTGGAGGTGTTCCCCTTCATCCTGAATGTCGATCGTTACACCCTCGCACTCAACGGATTGCAGGGTTTCGACCAGAGATTCAAATACCATGTGGCCGCCATCAAGTCTCCAATCCCCTTCCGGTTCGGAGTCAATCTTGGCGGCACATTCTCAGACTGGAGATGGAAGCTTGGCAAAGCCAAATACAAGAGTGTCAAGATTCCTCTTTTCGACGATGAGATAGACGGTTTGAGAGTCAACCTAGTCAGCTCTATCCATAACATATTCGATCGCGGAATCGAGCAGGCTATCCGACGCAATGAGGAGTCTCAGCAAGCTATTGAGGAGAAGAAAGCGGAAATCGCCTATACAGGAGCGGAAGAGACAGAGGAGCTTTCCGAAAGTATGAAGAAGGAACTGGAGGCGATGGAAACGGAAGTATCTCCTAAGAGCTTAGAATAAAAAAAATCATTATATTTGCAGCCGCTACCTGCGGGTGTGTTGGAACTGGTAGACAAGCCAGACTTAGGATCTGGTGCTTCGGCGTATGGGTTCGAGTCCCTTCACCCGCACAATAACATGCTTTTTGAATATCTTGACAGCACGCCGTATCAGCGTCTTGTAACGGCTGCGCAGATCAACACATAAAAAGTATCTTTTTTGGAAAGTCTTGAGATCAGGACATTTGAGCACCGTCTCAATCATGGCTCGCTCATAGTAAGTATAAATCCTCGGAGCCGCCCTGTAATCATCCTCCACATCCTCGAAGAATGCCTTCATGGCGGCATACTTTTCTTCGTTGAGCCGCAAATCCATCTCCTTCCACATTCTGAAACGCTTGATTTCATCAGGAGGGATACCTCTCTCGCGAAGAGCGACAGAAAGTGCTTTGAAGGCATCTATGTGATACCACTCATAGCCCTTTGAGGCGGAAATGGAATTCTTATGCTTGAAATAATGGTAAAAAGATCCGAAGAAAACATAGCACTTTCCTTGAATGGCCTCCGAGAGATATACGAAATAGTTATCTTCCACACCCTTGATCAAGGGGAATCTAATGTCATTGTCTCTCAAGAAATCCGCCTTGTAAAGCCGACACCATACGACCGGGAAGAAGCCGCCCTGCAAAAGTAATGGGGAATAATAAGCAGGTTCTCCCTCAACAAAAGACTTTTGAGACGCTTTCTTTGGAGGTCTCCCGTCATCATGCTCTATATACCAATGACCATTAATCACCACACCCAGTCCCGTGGAGACAGCATGGGAGTGCATATCCTCCAAATAATCCGGGTCTATCCAATCATCGGAATCCATGAAATAGATGTAATCTCCCTTCGCTTCATCCATCGCCGCGTTACGGGCATATGCGGGGCCATGGTTCCCCTTAAGGGTAATAACCCTAACTCGTGAATCCATGCCGGAATATTCCTTTAGAATATCGACGGAGTCGTCTGTGCTTCCATCGTCAGCGCAAATCACCTCGAAGCTTTGCAACGTCTGCGCTAAAACCGAGTCCAAACACCGGCGCAAATACTTCCCTGTGTTGTGGACGGGAATTAAAACAGATACATCAATATGCTCATTCATGGTCACTTCTTCTTCAATCGTCGAATCATCTTAATACTATTCCTCGTTATCCTCCTGAACAGCGTTTCCTTCTCAAAATAGCTCCTGAGCTCAAGATAGTTCCCTTCCGCCTTAAGCCGGCCATCAAGGCTTTCAAGGATACGACTTACAAAAAAAGACAAGGAACCTCCTTTGTAGCATCTCCGTCGACCTTTCCATGTCAAGACAAGCTCTGATACACGTTTGACAGATTCTTTATCCGTGAAGAACGTGACGTAGGCATCTTTTGGTGGCTGCCACCCTGCCTCCGGGACAAAGAACACGTACTTGTAATAACAATTCCAGGCAAGTTTTATTATCCGATGGTAAAAAACCTTGGCGCCGCCCAGATCCGGTTCATCTTCTCCTGGCCGCAGTAATAAAGCATTCATTCCCTCAATGTATCTGATCCCCTCAAGTGCCACTAAATCCGCCGCGCGGCGTGACATCCCATGTCCCAAGAAAAATGTATATGGATAGCATTCCCCTTCCACGCCCGGGAAGTAACTGACCGTCACGCTCTTACCATAATATGCAAGGGTAGATACGCGATGGGCACCATCCAGCAGGACATGGTCCTTACCGATAGGAACAATGGACACATCCGGTTTGAAATCACTAGTCTCAAAGCTATCAATCAGGGCGTCAAAGGCCTTGAAATGGGCAGCGAAACTGCTTTTCACCTGCTCCTGGCCCCACTCCTTACCAAGAGGGACCAACGCTCGGATGTTCTCATAATACACCTTTCTAGCCAACCGTGGCCTGACCTTCCTGTTTCTTATATAATACAGTTTGGCAAACAGGTCAAAACGGAGAGGAGTCAACAACTCCGCGGCTGGCAGAGAAAGAACCTCATACTCGTAATCCCGGAGATGATACTCCTCCACCCAATGTGGCTGAATCAGATCAAGAGCATCGCTCATAAGGTCATTGAAAAAGAACCTGGCGGAAATACGTTATAACCTCGTCAAGGCCCTCATCCAATGAGACTTTAGGCTCCCATCCGAGCTCTTTCTTGGCGAGTGTGATGTCCGGCCTACGCATTTTGGGATCATCAGCGGGGAGAGGTCTGAACACTATCTTGCTCTTGCCACCCACTTTCGAAAGGACTTTCTCCGCCAGCTCGAGCATTGTGAACTCACCGGGGTTTCCAAGGTTCACTGGACCAGTGAATCCGGCGGGAGTCGCCATCATCTTGATCATACCCTCGACAAGATCCGACACGTACTGGAATGACCGTGTCTGGCTTCCATCCCCATAAATCGTGATGTCCTCACCCTTTAAAGCCTGAACCACGAAATTTGATACGACTCGGCCATCATTAACAGCCATTCTTGGACCATAGGTGTTGAATATCCTTATCACCTTGACATCAACCCCATGAATTCTGTGATAATCAAAACAAAGGGACTCCGCGCAACGCTTACCCTCATCATAGCAAGACCTTATGCCGATAGGATTGACATTACCCCAATAGCCTTCCTGCTGAGGATGTTCAACCGGATCCCCGTAAACCTCTGAAGTGGAAGCCTGAAGGATCTTGGCTTTTGTCCTTTTCGCCAAGCCAAGCATATTAAAAGTCCCGAAAACCGAGGTCTTAGTTGTCTGAATCGGGTCATATTGATAGAAAACGGGAGAAGCAGGGCAGGCCAGGTTGTATATCTCATCAATCTCGGCACGGTACGGCTCAGTGACATCATGACGGACAAGCTCAAAACCAGGATGGCCGATAAGGTGCCAGACATTCTTCTTGGAACCGCTATAGTAATTGTCAAGGCAGATAACGGCGTTACCTTCATTGACAAGACGCTCGCAAAGGTGCGAACCTATAAAACCGGCACCGCCGGTAACCAGAATCTGTTTCATTTCCTAATCATTTTTAGCCGTTCCCGAAGAATGGAGGCGTAGTCTTTGAACTCGGTCTCCCGGTTCGTCTTCCCGAAGTTTGAGTTATGAATGCGCCTGTCAGTGGAGACCATATCCAGCTTCTTTATAATAAAGCCATTGGCGTCCATCTTCGTCGACCATTCTATTATTTCCCCTGTCTTCCTGGACTCAGAGAAAGGCCCGATAACATCGAAAACCGACCTCCGGATCAGGATCGCACCCGTAAACAATCCGTAATATGGCTCCGGACGAACAAATGTTCCAGGCATCTGACCGATCTCGGGTGATATGAAATCCTTCACCATTGCCTGCACAGCCGACACTTCAGGATCCGCCTCAATCACAGAGAACAGGGCTCTCAACGCTCCCTCACGCATGACATCGTCATGATCCATGAAAAGGATATAATCACCTTTAGCGGTGGCCAAACCGGTGTTCTTCGCCGCCACCTGACCCTTGCATACGGGATGGGATATGACCGTGCAACCGTGGCTGGACGCTAAAGCGACGGTATCATCGGTCGATCCGTCATCGACAACGATGATCTCCTTCGGAACATCCTGGCGGTTAAGACTATCTATAGCCTCACGGAGATAATTGACCCCGTTTTTGACCGGGATTATGATTGAGACAAGCTTTGACAAGGGTGATGTGGTATTTAAACGACCGCTAAAATAGTGAAAAAAAGACAATCATTAGCCCTAAAGCTTGCGATAAATGCAAGTATTATCGATTTGAGCCAATCCCAAAGAATCAGGCTCCGGAATGCTTTCCCTCTTCAAATCATCAGAGACAACAAGGAAGCCTCCTTTTTCAAGGGAAGCCGAAAGCTTGGTCTGGACCTCGCGCATGGCATCCTCTTCAAAGAACTTGATGACATTGCGGCACAAGATCAGATCGAAACCACCCGGATAATCATCAGACAGGAGATTCTGGTGCCGGAAGCGAGGAATCTCACGCAGACGGGAGGATATAAGCAACTTGAGCCTGCCGATTCTCTCATTTTCTTCAGGGAGATATGTCTCCACATCATGACGGTATTCCGATGGAATCTCTTTGATGATTTCCAACGGATAGATTCCTTTGCTGGCTTTGTCAATCAGCTGGAGATTATAGTCCGTAGCCAGCAGATCTATCTTCCCGGCCGGAAGGAAATCAAGCAATACCATGAGTAAGCTGTAAACTTCCTTTCCGTCGGAGCATCCGGCACACCAGATTCGAACCTTATCCTTTGAGGTGTCTTGGAAAGCCTCCCGGCAGACCTCTCTCAACCGTAGCCATATACCTCCCCGGAAGAATTTGGAACCCAGGAAAGTAAGGCTTCTCCTCAACTTCGACATGCGCTCCTCATCTGAAGCCACAAATGCATAATAGCTGTCAAGTGAAAAGTATCCGCTATCTAGCGCATGTCTGCAGAGTCGCGTGGATACCTGACCAGGTTCGTAAAACTTTAACTCAGGAATTATTGCCTCGAACCTTCTGGCGGCATGCCTGTTCCGGAGAAAGGGATTATTGAGCATTAACCATGGCAATACCTTCGCCTTCCAAAGTTCTTTGCAACTATCCTTGGAGGTGTCGTGTTTCTTCTGGGATTTGAAATCCATCGGATTGTCCCATGCATCGCAATTACTGAGCGACACGGCATGGTTGCTATTGGCGTCAAATCCCGCCCGGGCATTATGATGAGCGGCGCATCCTAGAATCAGGTGCTGGACTCTCTGGTATTCTCCTCCAAGCTTGAACCCGATTCCTGTTCTCACCTCCCCCGAGGGACGCTCCTCACCGGATAGCCATCCATTATAAGAAGCCTCGCAATTGTCTATTGTAACGGGGGCGATAGGACCGAGAGTGCTTTTCGTGTACAAGTCGAAACCGTCATCAATATTATGGGAAGCTTTGCATGAATAGAAACCATTCCCTTCCCCTACAGAAAGTTTAGCCCCAAAACCGTCGGCGTTTCGGCGCACACTGTCACAATTGTCATGCGAAAAACACCCCTCAATTCTGTTACGGGAAGGCCACTCATTCTTGGAAACTCCTGGGTATGAGCATATTAAAATACCCGTATCGCCATTATGGGAGGCTTCGCACGCCTTTATCAGATTATCCGAGCCGCAGACAAACAACCCGCAAGAAGGGGCATTCCGGAAAACTATTCCTTCAACAATCCAATGATGCCCCCTCAACACCATAGCAGGGAGTTTGATGCCAAAGCCTGACCCATCGATCACAGCCTTCCCAGAATGCTCAGCCCGCAGGATTATCGGCCTTGAAGGCTCTCCGCAAGATGATTCAGGAATATAATAGGGACCTCCTTTGTAAACTCCGTCAGGAAGAACGATCTCATTCCCTGGAGCCGCATGGAGTATGGCGGACGCCAGGTCCGCTGGATCGCTATCGGCATAGGACACAGCCGAAGCCAAAAGAGAGCGTCCGAACGGATAGTCCGGGATATGGTTCCGGATGGTTCCTTCAGGGGTCCGACTAAGTTTTCCCGGGCCTGTCTCGAATTGGATATCAGAGACCCTGACCTTTATATCCCCGGCAATTGCGAATCCCACATAAAACCGTTTCCTGTCCTGTTTCAACAAGAAATCATGCCCAGGGAAGATGATAGTCTCAATTTGGTCTCCGAAAGCCATGGATGCCTTGAACCCTTCGTCTGTCTTTTCCAATTGGAAGCGCCTTTTGTCCCCACTCTTCAGGGCATCCTCGTGATACTGTGTGGGGAAAAGCCTGGATGGATCCAATATCCTATGTCCGCCTCGGCGCAGGGCTTTATGATTGGTATACCCTCCGACCACACGGACCCCACAGGAATAGTTCCTACCATCCACTGAACGGAAACGCCCGACCAACAGGTGGTTGCGATAGCAGGATTTATTAGAAGGATTCTCCACGGTGTCCACAACCATGATGCCATATCCAGACTGGAAATCACCCTCAGACGCATCCTCTATCTCAAAAGTGGCAGAGATTGAGAAATTCTCCTTCCGAGGGTCAATTTCAGCATATGAGAACTTGAAGCTGTCCTGCGAGTCCGCAAGTTTACTCCTGTCCCCATCCCCCAAAACTATCTTATTCCATGTTATCATTCTTGTCGCACAAATACACAAATATGATATCTGTATCACACAACAGATCCATGGAATAACCTCTCTCCTTTATCAACGCCGCCACTTTCTGGGACGATGAACCCCGGGAAGCCCAATACAGGAACTGATCAGGCAACTCCGGCAACATCCCATTGGAGGGAAACCGACAAACAGGGAAAACCGAGGACTGGTCGCTTAACATATAAGCGCTATAATAAGCGTTGGAATTGATGTGTGGATGATAATGCACGACAGCATCCAGGTCACTATAATCAGAAACTAACTCGATCGAGGGCTTATAATCCTCGTAAACATATTCCACCATTCTTCGGTGGAATGAAATGAACACACCTGCCAAAACAAGGACGCAGGCGATTCTGTATACCAGCTTGGACGCGCGATGATTCCTGGCCACCTTGTCGAAAAGCGACCAGATCAAGATCACCACCAGGAAGTACAAGAAAGAAAGATACCTGATGTAAAGAAAACCTCCGATTCCGCAGAAAAGCCAGTAAGCGATCATTATACCCACAAGCACCCAAAAGAAGCCGTCGTTCAGCCGGGAAAGATTCTTCCTAGCCGAAAAGAACAAAAACGCCAATAAAACGACTTCTATCACCGTAAGATATGGTGAGCCAGAAACATTATCTCCGAAAGGCAGAGCTGATTGAATCATGGCGTTCAGCTTATCCATCCAAGATGAGTCCACGACAAAAGAGGCGTGTTGAGCTTCAGTGCTATTACCTTTGACAGAGTAGAAAGTGAGATTAAACAACAACTTGAACAAAGGAGTCTCCTTCCATACATAATAGAGGCCGACGACTGTCACAGGGAGAAAATAATAAAGAGACTGAGCATACCGCTTCCGGGCAATCAAGCCAACTGTGAAGAAGATTACCAAGGCCCCACCTAAAACAAAGATAAGCTCGGAATTCTTAAACGCGAGATACAGCAACAGGAACGCTACCGCCTCGACAAGCAGGTTCTTCTTGTGCGAAGTACTGTTCCACATAAGCTTATGTAAGACCAATACTGCGAGGAACAGCAAAAAAGTCCAGGAATAGAAGCGGCAAAAAACCGCCAATCCCATAACCAAGGGGGTGAATCCCCACATGGTGACAGCTAACAGTGATGTCCGTCGATCAAGCTCCAGGCAGCCAGCCATGAAATAGAACAAAAGGAACTGAAACAGGATCCACACAAATACATTGAAGCAGATGCAAATCCATTTCGGCGGATTACCATTTCCGAAGCAAGTCTCTAGAACGTTGATAATCCACATGTAATTCCTGTCGAAGAAGAATTTCTTGACAGACTTAAAGAACGGCAAATCCAGCACACTCTCACCTTCTTCCAAGGTGAACCGTTTCTTCAATTCTCCCACTGGCACCCATTCTTCCGCTTTCCACATCGGGCTGTCAACTAAATAATCAATATGATCTTTGTGATCATTAATATTCTGGGTATACTCGAACGTGTAATACTCATCAATAAAAAAACTGGCCTTCATCGAAGCCCAGTAAAGCATCGCGCCACATTGAAGGGCGACTATAACCGTGAGGATCAGATATGAAAGCTTACGGGGCATGACTACTTCTTTGTCTTTTCCTCAAAAACATACACCGTGGTCACCCCCCATTCAATTATGTCCACCTCCTTATATCCTTGATGTCTAATCCGCATCAAATCATTCATAGGCGTCATGGTGTTGTCAACCCAAAAAAGGAATGTTCTGGGCAAATCCGGCAAGGTCATGCCAAAATGATTATAGAAAGAATCGTTTGGAGAATAAGATTTCAAAGGATAGATTCTGGTGGAGGGGTCAAGGAAATCCACGCTCTCATAAAGCACGAAAAGAGAGGAATAATCCACCAATGCATCTGTTCCTTTATACTTACCCAATTTCTCGAATACCGGTTGCCATCCATCGTACACATAATCGATGTTTTTTCTGAAGAATGGAAGGACGGCCACCGCCAATACCAGACAGAGGGCGGCTTTACGGATCAGGCCTTCGGCCCTATGACCCCGAACCAATTTGTCGAAAACGGTCCAGAAAAGGATCGCCCCAAGCAAGAACATGAAAGAGAGATACCTGCTCTTAGCAATTCCGCATATCCCACAGAAAATCCAGAAGACAACAGCCATCCCGAGAAGGACCAGCACAAACCCATCGAAACGCCTCGGAATCTTCTTCTTCGCGGTGACTACCGTGACGAAAAGAACGATCAGACAGACAACTGCGATTATAAGAAGAACAGGTGATCCAAACACCGAGTCACCAAACTGCTTGACTGAATTGAACAAAGCATCAGTCTTGTCTGCCCAGGATGATGTCAACATGAATTTGACATGTTTTGACACCAGACTTCTCATTCCCCCATGATAAATGGCGAGGTGTTCGGCTGGATGGAGTACAACCTTGATGAACTTGATAGCGTGGGGCATCAGAAGCGCCGCTCCAACCACAGGCAGGAAGTAATAAATGGACTGGACATATCTTTTCCGGACAACCAATGCGATAGTGAAGAAGAGAAACAGAGATCCTCCAAGCACAAACATCAATTCGGAATTCCTGAAAGCGAGATACAATGCCAGCATGGCGGCGATCTCGCAAACTATATTCCTCATGTGAGATGAACTGTCCCACATTATTCTGTGTAATACAATGGTGACAAGGAACAATAGCATGGTCCAAGCATAGAAACGACAGAAAACCGCAAGTCCCAAAACCAAAGGGCAAAAACCCCACATCGCTACAGCGAGTAACGCGGAGCGCCGGTCAATGCCAAGACACCCAGCCATGAAAAAGAATAGGAGGAACTGGGTGAGAGCCAAGATCGCTATGTTGAATAATATGCAGATCCATTTCGGAGCCTCATCTTTTCCGAAGACAGTCTCAAGGAAATTTATTATCCACATGTAATTCTTGTCCTTGAAGAACACCCCTATGGATTTGGAGAAAGGAATATCCAACACACTCTCCCCCTTCTCGAGTGTGAACCTGGTCTTCAAATCCCCGACATCCATCCATTGATTATTCTTCCACTTGGGACTTAGAGGCATGTACTCAATATTGCCCTCCCGGTGATTGATGCTCTGCGCGTATTCGAAAGTATACCACTCGTCAATATAATAGTAAACCTTCCTTGAAGCCCAAAAGAGCATGACGCCGCACTGAAGCACGACTATCACCAATAGGATAATCCTTGAAAGACGTTTACTCATAACTCTTTCTCCCATAAAGGGATAACCCGTTCTATCGAGAATCGTTCCGAGAACATGGTAGCCTTCGCTGACAGGCTCTCCCTCAATCGCTGATCCTCTGCCAGACGAGACATGGCATCCGAAAGAGCCAACTCATCACCAACAGGAACCATAAGGCAACTATCGGAATCACCGAGCAGTTCCCCGGCGCTCTCAAAAGAGGTTGTCACACACGGAAGTCCCATCATCATAGACTCCAGGAGAGCGTTAGGCAAACCTTCATAATCTGAAGATAGGACGAACATCTCAGCATCCTTGACCGCCTCATGTATATCCCCCACGAATCCTTCAAGGAAAACCTTACCTTCAAGTGACAAATCCCTGATCAAGCACCGCAATTCTTCCTCTTGTGGACCTTTGCCATAGATATGAAGGGTGTGGTCCGGATGACCTTCCGAGAACCGTGAGAAAGCCCGGATGAGAAGCGGGAAGTTCTTTTGTGGTTTCAGACGCCCTGAGGCCACAATCCTTTGACTATGACCTTCCGCTTTACAAGTCACCTCAACGGGATTCGGCACAATGACCCCTTTCTCGCGTATCTTCTTCGGGAACATGTCGCGGATTGTTTCTGACTGGAAAACAACCTTATCAGCACGACGATATGCCTGACAAGCGGCGAAGAAATGCCGCTCTCCCTTTTTCTTTGGGTTATTCCTCTCGGACATGATCTTTCTCCCTCCCCCAATCGCGAAAGCATTGAGAAGATTCGGCTTGTTCAGGAAACTCAAGGTCACATCCGGATGGAAAAACAAACGGACAAAGGTAAGGTAGAGATAACCGTAAACAATTGATATGAAGTACTTGACCGGAACCCTTGAGGGCGCCCTGAGATCAAACAGCCCCGCATTATCAACCTTAACCTTGCCGGAAAGGGGATATGGATTGGAGGAAACTGAAAAAGGCATGATATGAACCTCATGCCTCTCAGCCAACGAACTGGCCACCCTGGTGGCGATCCGCTCCGCTCCACCTCCCTCAAGAGATGATATGAGAATAAGGATTCTCATAAACTACAGTTCAGTGACACCCTTCACGACGTATGTGGACGGATGCTCTTTCACTGAACCCTTTCTAATGGCATACATGTCCACTAAACCGTGGAAAATCCTGGATAATGAATGATACTTCGATTCGCCGTTTATTCTCCTGTGGTGAGAGACTTCAATCTCCCCCACCTTACATCCCCGGCTAATCATAATGGCCGGGATAAAGCGATGTTGTCCTTCTACAAGATCAAGCCCCTCAAGGGCTTCCCTTCTAAAAACCTTCAAGGTGCATCCTGAGTCATGAATGCCGTCATGAAGGCAAGCCTGCCTGAGAAAATATGCCATTCTCATGAGCAGACGCCTGAAAGGATTATCACGACGGACCTTACGCCACCCACAGACCACATCCAGATTGTTATCGATAAGATACCTGACCATCCTTGGAATATCTCCGGGAACATTCTGTCCATCACCGTCTAGAGCGGCGACAATGTCATTAGCCGCCATTTTGAATCCACAGTCTAACGCTGCCGTCTGACCATAGTTATGGTCAAATTCCACATATTTCAAAGGATGAAGCCCCCGGCAGATTTCCTTCGTCGAGTCCGAGGAGCCATCGTTGACAATGATTATCTCATACCTGCAGAAATGAGTTTCACACATTTGCTTGATGTCCTCGAACAAGCCGGGAATGCTGGCGGCCTCGTCCTTGACGGGAATCACAACTGATATGGATAAAGAATCAATCTGCATCTTAAAAGATAAATCTTTGCAATTTATGTCTTTTTATCGAATAATCCAAAATACAGCCATATAAAACATTTCATTTTACGGTTTTCGGATATTCGTGAAATAATTGCAGGAGCAATAACCCGCCTGACACAAGGTTGGAGAAGACAGCGGAGAGAACCCATTATCCGTTATCTCTCCCATCTTGAACGAGCCTGGAGGAGACAAGACAGGGCAACGCCATACTTCACCATCCGGAGAGACAGAAAAGCTGTTTTGGCCAGCGTCACAATAAAAGCCTCGCGGATGGAATTTGCCATCCGAGTCTTCTAGGGACTCGCCTAGCTGGGCGATATTCGCGAAGCCTGTCCTGGATCCATCAGAATAATAGACCCTCAGCATCTTCCCGCAGGCTTTCGAGCCTTTCAGATCCTCCAACACGCTCTGTGACAGTCTCGTGTCGAAATTCCTCAATACTATAGGATTAACCCGGACCCGAGACCGCCGGAAAGACGATCCCATCTCCTTATAAAAACACCAGCTATCATCGTCAATCATCGGGATTCCTATGGACAAAAACGCATTATTCTTACTGGTCAACCAACGACAGCCTGACATTGATGCGGCTTTAATCGCCATCAGCCTTATATTCAAACTTGTTGGAGACAGAGAAGGAATCAGCTTTGATACTTTCCCGAGGAATTCTTCCGGGGAAGTGTAATCCCTGTAATAAGAAGCTAGGATCTTGAATGTCCTGTTCCTTTTGCCTTTGAACAGATCCATCAAAGAGGAAAGATACTCATGCCCTTTGGAAAAGTTCGTGGTCACATAGATTATGATATGACCATTGAAGCGACAATCGACAAACCTCCGGAGAATCTCGGGGAAATCCCTCAAAAAGGTGACTTCCCCTCCTATCAGATATAATTCGACGACCCTTCTGGAAGAGACCTTGGACTCAATAAACCTGACGATACTCTCCGCCACCGCTCCCCTTTTGTCAGGACTCTCACTCCTGAAGGCCTGGACATGCTTCTCTCGAGAGCCCTGGATACAGAAATCACATTGATAGTTGCACAACGCGGTGACTTTCCATCTTATGACGAGGGAGCCGAGAAAAGAACGGGAGAGGTTAACGATCCTCTTGACATGATTAGCGCGCATTGTTCAGGAACTTGGTAAACATCAGAACTGAAAATAGATGAACTTCGGTGAACCGTCGTCAAAGTATAACATAGTGACAAGGATGATAGCGAAGTAGAAGGCATATCGGACCACCCTGGAGCGGACGCGTCTCATCGAAAGACCGTGATCCTCTCCCCGGTCAATCCACTCGACAAACAGCATGACGGCAATCCAAACAGCCCGGATCAAAAAGTCCCCTTTGAAGAATAGTGACAAGTCGCCTATTGACTTCCAGTGGAAGACCCCCGTGAAGAAAGACCAAGCCTGTGAGAGATTGTCCGCCCTGAAAATCACCCATCCGATGGTCACGAGGAAGAACGTCAGTAGGATCTGCCAAAACTCCTTAAATGATGGAAGGATATGGTCAGGAGCCACAACTTCCTTATATTTCCGATTATTGCCTGTCAAAATCAGAGGAAGGAATAGTAAAGCATGGAAAGCGCCCCAAGCTATGAAAGTCCAATTCGCACCGTGCCAGAACCCGCTGACCAGGAAGATGACAATCGTGTTGAGAGCTACCCTGGGCTTTGAGCATCGGCTGCCCCCCATAGGGATGTAAAGGTAGTCACGAAACCATGTGGTCAAAGAAATATGCCAACGGCGCCAGAACTCGGCGATGTCACGGCTGAAATAGGGGGTCGCGAAATTACGCGTCAATTTGATTCCGAACAGTTTACCAGTACCTATGGCTATATCCGAATAACCAGAGAAATCTCCGTAGATCTGGAACGCGAAAAGGATTCCCGCCGCTATCAGCTTGACTCCGGACTGGCCAGGTATATCCCCGAATACCTTATCCACATAGATTCCGCACCAATCGGCTATCACGATCTTCTTGAAATATCCCCAAAGGATCTGTCTCAGTCCATCCACCGCCTGGGAATACTCAAAGACCCTCTCCTTGCCGAACTGTGGCAGAAGGTTCGTCGAACGCTCGATCGGGCCGGCGACCAACTGGGGGAAGAAACTCACGTAAGCGAAAAAACGGACTATATCCCTAGTTGGTTCGATCTTGCCACGATAGACGTCGATCGAATAACTCAGTGCCTGGAAAGTGTAGAAGCTGATCCCTACCGGAAGGATGAGATGAAGCAAAATCCCGTCAGCCTTTCCCCCGAGGAAAAGATCGGCGAAGGACTGCGCGAAGAAATCATAGTACTTGAAGAGGCCGAGAATACCCAGATTCAGGATTATATTTGCCGCACTGATCCATGTCGCCTTCCTTCGGTCGTCCCCGCAGTTGAATATCAACAAGCCGCTCCCCCAACTGCAGAAGGATGTTATAGCTATAAGGATCAAGAACTTCCAGTTCCACCACCCATAGAAGAAATACGAAGCGGCAACCACGAAAGCGTTCTGCCATCTGAGATTCCGACCGAAAACAAACCAGTAGAGGCAGAAGACGACTGGCAGAAATGCGGCGAATATCAGGGAATTGAACGTCATGGCTTAATTCTCATCCTGTTCCTTATGAAAGAGATGGAAATATTGGGATTGAATCTCGCTTTGAAAACAGAATAATCCTCGCACGATAGTACAGCCTCCATCAAGAACAAGTCCAGAGGAGCATAGAGCGGTGTATGGCGACGTACCTCTGGAGCGATCTCGCTAAAGAAAGATTTCGCGAAATCGAACTTCTCCTCGGTGTCGAGAATGACAGTACCGCCGTAGAACAGCCTTAAACCTTCGGTTGGCAAGTTCCTGGTCTTTCGCTCATCATGAAGAGCCTTGAAACTCACTATGTTGTGGAAGTATAAATCCTTCTGGTGCAAGAGCGATTCCTGACGCTGGAGATAGTGATAATAAGGCCCTCTGAAAACTAGTGCTTTATCGTGGTATGAGCTGGCAAGGCCAGTGAAGAATATATCCTCCGTCCCATTACGGACAAAGGGTGGCGGGAAGTGGATATCTTTTTCCACGAGGAATCTCCTTCTGAACAACCTGGCCCAAACAACTGGAGGGAACCTGTTCTGTATCACGTCCATAGGATAATACCCCGGTTCATCCTCGACAAATCCGAACCTGCTGCTCAAAGCTCTCTTTCCTGACTCGGGGAACTCCTCAATGTAGTTTGAGTTCACGATCACATCATCTCCTGAGTCCTCCGCCTTCGCACACATGACTTCAAGGTAGTCAAGGTCAAGCCAGTCGTCAGAATCAAGGAAATAGACATATTCTCCAGATGCGGCATCCAAGCCGGCGTTCCTGGCCGCCGACACTCCCTTGTTCTCCGGGAAATGGATTATCTTCAAGCGGGAATCAGTGAAACCAGACATCACCTCCAGCGAATTATCACTAGAGTGATCGTCCACACAAATCAGTTCCAAGCTTTCAAGAGTCTGCCCCAAAACCGACTCCATGCATTTCCCGATGAATGGGGCGGCGTTATAGACAGGAATAATAACGGAGACTAACACGAATCAATTATTTATCAAACCAAGTGACATGATATCATTAGCCAGGGAGTCAGAGAAGACCCGGGCCCCTTTCTCATTAAGATGCAGTGAGTCATTAAACAAAGTCGAGTCCTCGAAACACGGCCTTTGGAGATAATCGAGAACCGGGATCCCGTACTCCTCGGCGATGGAAACGAACAGCTTTCTTGTCATACTTAGTGTAGACTCTGAGAAAGAGCTACTTCCATAGATGGGAGCCATGATAAGAACAACCTTTATCCCTTCTTGTGAAAGCTCAGATAGGTATGCTCTGAACCTTTTCTCATTATTTTCACTCCGTTTGAGGACAAGTTGATCCTCGGGATATCTGAAAAACCGGTCAGCATTATACTTGAAATAACCCCGTCTTGTTAATCTTCGGGACCACTTCATATCATAAATATGCTCTCCATGGTAACGAAGCCAAGGGATAGAAATCCCTGCGAAATACCTTGGTTCCAACTTGAAGGCCTCTTTTAAGAAAGGCATATTCCACATCCAAGGCATAAATTGGGATCTCTCAAACTTTGAGGGTTTGGAGAAAGTCCATCCATCCACCAGTTGCACGACAATGACAGGCTTATCATTATATCTACGGTACATATCATAAGAAAGCCTTTCGATGCTGAAATGATGACCAATGATCCCTAACGAAAATGATTGTAGTCCAGTTATACTATCAATCACATGAGGAAGGCAATCCGTATTCACCCTGGAATCACCGCAAATCAGCAACCCGGAGGAAGCATCACCGTCCATGACATCCTTCCATATCTCCATGTTTGGTTTGCTGACATGGCGGTACAGTTTTGAATAACAGTAATCCGAGACAGCCAGAATCAGTGATAGCCCGAGAAAGAATAGAACTGTCTTTTTCAAAAACTTTCTCATCCGACTGTCCAATTCCACCACGATCCATCAAGGACTTCGAAAACAGAAGGATACACTCCGCACCTGAGCAGGGTGGATGTGAACTTCATCCCTGGACGTGAGCCATAACATGAGATGAAAGACTCCAAATCCGGCGATGACGCGAATGCTCTCATCGTGAAAGCCTCCTCCGCACTATACAACTGGGGACATGAGAGAACGTCTGGCTCCACGTCGATAAAAAAGGAACGAAGGAAATCGAATCGCTCAGCATCCTTGACTTCCAGACCCTTCTGGGCGTAGAACCGCTTAGCGGCCTCAGGGGGTATACCCCTCTTATGAAGTTCGTCCAGGAATATCCTGAAATTCTGGAAATGGTGGAAGGCCGCGTCTGGCTGCCTGACCAAGGAACCTTCCCTTTGGTAATAATGATAGAACGGACCGTTGAAAATATAGCTTTTCTCCTGAAGAATCTCCGCCAAGGATGTGAAATAATTGTCTTCTACCCCTCCTTTCAGAAGTGGGGAATGGATATCATTGTCTTTCAGGTACTTCAACCTGTAAAGACGACTCCAGACAACGGGGAAGAAACTTGACTGGACCACCACGGGATTATAAAAGCCGGCCTCCTCATGAACGAAACCGAAACGACCACAATGCCTTCTCTTTGAGGGATCGTCATACTCAAGGTACCAGTTGCCATTGATGACCACATCCTGACCGGTCCGCTCTGCCCTTATGAACATTTCCTCAAGATAATCCGGGTCAATCCAGTCATCGGAATCCATGAAATAGAGGTACTCCCCAGAAGCCTCTTCCATAGCCAGGTTCCTGGCATACGGAACACCGTGATTCTCCGGCAAAGTCACCACCCGGATCCTCTTATCCCCGGATGCGTGTCTAAGCAATATCTCCGGTGTCCCGTCCACCGAACCATCGTCGATGCACAGGATCTCAAGGTCATGGAAAGTCTGGCTACGGACAGAATCGAGACAACGGTCCAGCCACTTGTCTGTATTGTAAACAGGTACTACGACCGAAATGGCAGGCATAAGAATCTACTCCGGTTTCCAGCCTTCATCCACATCAACATCATGAATCGGGTCAGCGAACAGAAGCTCCTGGACATCTTGGTATGCGGTGCAGACCGGGATGAAATCACTCTCCTCTGCGATAGCCGGGTCGATCACGGCAGGTCTGGAAGAAGTCTCCTCCTTGGGCACTATAATCTCAAATTCGACCAACGAAGCGATGAACTTCTCGAGGGCAGCCTCAAAACCATCCGGGATCCCAGGCAACTGAATAGCGGCTGAGAGGACATCCCCAGTTGAGGATCCTTCTTGAAGATTCTCATAAATCGCGGTTCCGAAACCATTCATACCGTAGTACATACCGGTCGCGGAATTAATGACGATGGCTGTCCCATCCGTTATATCGGCGAACATTTTCGCATCGTTGAGTTGGTAATTACGTGATTCCATATCGTAAGTCTATAATAATCTGATAATAATCATAAAGAAAGGACCAGGCCCCGCAGACACTCGACATTGGCGAGAATATCAGGGCATAGGGTTATCTTGTAGCAATCGAGCCCAGATAACATATTTATGGTCTTCAGTATAAAATCCCTGTCCTTCTGACCTCCCTTGAACCCGTTGAATCCCATCTGGGAAACTGTTGAATGCGCGACCTGCACCATCGTCTTACCCTTCTCTGACTGTGAGCACTTGGCGATCGACGGTGAAGTGGCATCCATATTTATCTCTGGGAACAAGAGAGCCTTTACCGGATAGTGGTCGCGGAAACGATCCCTGTAACCGTATATGTCAAAAATATATTTCCCTTTCCACGGACTGACGCCAAGGAATCTCGCCCTATCAAGATCGTCATACATCTTTTCATACATCTCCGGAGACAATGTTATGAAAGAATAGATTGGTGAGGCTCTCAATCCCTCGTCAGTCTTATGCAGGATCAGATAATCATCCGAGACATAGTCGAAGCCCTTCAGCATCGCTTGTACGGATAGGGTGGACTTGCCCCCGCCTCCTCTCGCGCACATCAGCACACCAGTATTCTCCAAACCGACACAAGCTCCATGCACCAAAGATGTTGAAGGCAGATTAAGTATACGGAAAAAGGCCTGGACTATAAAATGACCTTCCTTGAACCAGTCAGATGGTCCGAGTCCGTCCAAACCATAAAAATATTCGTTATTAAATGAGTAATGAACACCCCACTCCCCTTCGGTGTCGATAGAAGCCATGCCACACATGCCACCTTCAGAATCGGGATGGAACAATTCCACCCACCGTGCCGGTTCCTGCTCCTTGTCATCATCAACACCAAGAACCCTGCCGAGGAAATCAGCTGAACCGATCTCTCTCCAGAGCCACACCGTCGCATCCGGACAGGATACGGGAGAAGTTACACTCCATGATAACTCCCGATTGATAATATTCTCAAAACCAGGATAATATGACAAGACACGAACAGTCTTGACATTCCCCAGATTGACGAATAACTCCTTGATCAAGGGATAGTTACTTGTTATGTATTTCTTCAAGGTTTCCGTGACGTGACTCGCCACAGAGGCTCCCAAAGCTAAGACCATCAGTAATTAACGCGTAAAAAACTCTGCGAATATAACAAATAAGACAGTGAATCGCAATTTCCTCCGCATCCTCACTTGTTCAACCTTTTCCAGTTAAGACATGCGAATACCCTCTCTTTCAGACCTGAAGGGAATAGATATGATATCAATCTGCAGAATCTACTTATACTTAACCGGAAACAATCAGTCAACCGGTTCCTGAACTCCCACCTAACAGGAGGCTTGAAACCTGAGCTAACCATTCTCTCAAGCTTGCAAACCTCGTCAGCATACATCTCTCCTTTTGTCTCAACCGTGCTCCAATGGAGCAAATAGCGCCCCAAAGAATCCCTCTTTTTAGGTGGATATCTATATGACAACCATCCCCTGGAGATATCCGCTTCTATGCAATCACATATCGGAAAGTAGCAAAAGACTCGTTTGTAATTGCAGGCTGGAGCATAGCCGTGAACCGCACACGCCAAAGCGAACACAGGCTCATCCACGGGATCCGTAACAGGATATGCCGGGAAACGGAACGACTCGTAATTGTCAAGGATATAACGGCAAGTATCCGAGAAAGTGTCAAGCCTGCCTTTTCTCATGAAATACACTCCTCCCTGACAAATCATCGAGAACTTAACCTTATCCTTGAAAACGCCAGCGTCTTCACGTTGAAACCAACCATGAGTCCCAAAAGGGAAGCTCTTACCTAATGTGGAAAAATCACCACAATGTGAGAAGAATTTCCACAGACCGTTCAGATCCCGATAAGCCAAACAATCCGAATCTATGAAGATTGTCTCGTCATAGGGCGCCAGCTCAGGAAGACGAAGCTTGTCAAGGAAGGACTTATAAGGGTTATCTATCAAGACGACGTCATCGAATTCCGAGGTGATCTCGTTATCCTGGTCACAAATGATAGCGAAAGGCATCGGATGCTTGGAAAACAAGCGGTATGACCTCAATAGATTCCTCGCGATCTCGTAATAATGCCGCTCCCCTGTCGCGATGGTCACGAACCCCCTCGCTCTGGATAACGCTGATTTCACAAACTTAGGCTCCATAACCCTAAACCGTATCCATGAAGTTCCGCTCCACCCGGTTGAAGATGATTATCGAGACAAAGAGCATCACAACCATAAACACGAAACTATACAGGAGACCTCCCCATGAAAGCGAGCCACTACCCAGCACTCCGTACTTGAAAGCCTCAAAAATAGGAGTCAATGGGTTGAGTTCCAGTGCCCAACGATACTTGTCTCCCGCCGCGCTCAAAGGATAGATGATTGGAGTAGCGTACATGAGTAGTTGGAGTCCGAAACTGACCAAATGCTTAAGGTCGCGGTACTTTGATGTCAAGGATGAGACAATCAGACCCCAAGACATGGCATGGAACGCCAGCATAAGCACAAGGACTGGGAAAAGGAAAGCCGCGGCATTCAGAGACAGGTTAACCCCGACCGATGCGTAGTATATGTAGACAGCCACGAATAACAATAGCTGGATCAACATCTTGATAAGGTTCGATGTCAATGACGCCAGCGGCACCACAAGCCTTGGGAAATACACCTTTCCGAATATTCCGGCATTATCACTGAATGTATTGGAAGAGCCGTTGAAACAAGCGCTGAAATAGTTCCATAACGTGATTCCGGAAAGATAGAATAGAGGCTGTGGCATTCCATCAGTTGAGATCCCAGCCAACCCTCCAAACACGAACATGTACATTATCGTCGTGAATATCGGCTGGATGATAAACCAAAGCGGGCCGAGGATAGTCTGCTTGTAGACAGTGATGATATCGCGCTTGATATACATATACCATAGGTCGCGATACCGCCAGATGCCTTTCAAGTCGACATCCAGAAGCTTTTTCTCAGGCTTTATGACAAGTGTCCATTCTTTATCCATACAAACAAATTAAGTTCCCGGCGCTCAAGCGTTTCCTGAAATCACCCGGTAACCAATGGAAACGGAGGGTGTCAAAGTCTCCATCAGGCGTTCTCCAATCCAAGAGTCAAGCCTGTTCCCATAAAACAAATATAATAAAAAAAACAAAGAGTTAACTTATCAGATGATATCCCGGAGAGCGAGCACATTTCCCTCCGTTGTCGCCCAACTGGTCACGAAACGTACCGCTATCCTTTCCTCATCAACAGGACACCAATCCTCAAACCGCACCTTGCCGTGCAGCTCAGCGGCGCGATCCCGTGTCATCACAAAGAACTGCTGGTTGGTCGGCGAGTCTATGAAAGTCTCAAAGCCCTTCTCCAGGAATATACCTTTCAGAATCGAGGCCATCTCGTCCGCATGGCGGGCGATCCGGAAATAAAGCCCATCGGTGAAAAGGGTATCGAACTGTAGACCGAGCATCCTTCCCTTGGCCATCAAGGCTCCATGCTGCTTGATGGTGGTGAAGAAATGATCAGGGGCTCCATGCGTGAACACAACCGCCTCCCCGAACAGGGCTCCAACCTTGGTGCCACCAACGTAGAAAACGTCGCAAAGCGAGGCGAACTCCTTGATATCAATATCGTTAGAATCACTCATAAGGCCATATCCCAACCTTGCCCCATCGATAAACAGAGGAATGGAATACTTCCGGCAAACCGCATGGATAGCCCAGAGCTCAGCCTTTGAGTAGATTGTACCGAACTCAGTAGGGAACGAAATATACACCATTCCCGGAATGACCATATGCTCGAAAGTACCGTCGGCATAGAACGCCTCAAGATAAGCCTCAAGTTCCACAGCATCCATTTTGCCTCCATGATCAGGGAGAGTCAGAACCTTGTGGCCAGTGTATTCCACCGCCCCGCTTTCATGCACTCCGATATGGCCAGTCCCGACAGCCACAACCCCTTGATACTCCCTCAGGAGAGAGGCTATCACGGTGGAATTTGTCTGGGTTCCCCCAATAAGGAAAAAGACATCGGCTTCCGGAACCCCAAAGGCATCCTTGATCTTTAACTTCGCGCTCTCGCAGTAATGGTCCAAACCGTATCCCGGGGTCTGCTCCAGATTTGTCTCCACGAGGCGGCGGATGATACTCTCATGCGCTCCCTCAGTGTAATCGCTTTCAAATGACAACATCGCGGTATTTGTATTAAGTGTTCTAGACGACATCCGCAAATATAACGATTTTAATCGAACCCGAGTTATGAACACACACTGTTGATAACTTTTCGACTTCCGTAACCGACCTTGCTTGCTCCTCTCGGAGTTTCTGTCTAATTTAGCATGTTAACGTGGTGACATGTATGTAATAGTTTATACAATCATATAATCAATCACATGAAAAAAACACTGCTATTTCTTTTCTCTCTCGTACTTGCGCTGACGGGCTGCAAGTACGATGACTCGACTCTTTGGGAAGAGATCAACGCCCAGAAAGCGAAGATTACCGCCCTGGAAGGCACAGTTTCAACGATGAACTCAAACCTTGGGGCTTTGCAGTCCCTCGTTTCATCCGTCCAGGAAAAGGTTACAGTCAACGCTGTCACCAAGTCCGATGACGGATACACTATCTACTTCTCAGACGGCAATACCGCCAAGATTAAGAACGGATCTGACGGTAATGATGGCGCCACCCCCGTGATAGGTGCCAAGGCCGACTCTGACGGCAATTATTATTGGACTGTTAACGGGAGTTGGCTCCTTGACTCACAAGGTGCCAAAGTTTCCACGAGCAACACTCCGAAGGTGAAGATCGAGAATGACCAGTGGATGGTCTCTTATGACAATGGCGCCAACTGGACCAAGATCGAAGGACAGGGAGCTTCAGCTTCCATGTTCAAGGATGTGGAGACCAATGAAAGTGACGCCATTTTCACTCTTTATGACGGCACGGTGATCACTGTGCCTCTCACGGGGGCCGCTCCGAAGCTCCAACTTGTATTTGACGAGAGTGTGTTCGCCAAGATGCGCGATGGTGAACTGCTGAGCACAGCCTACACTATTGTCGCTCCCGAGGGTGCGAAGGTCAGCATCGAGACTTTCGAAAGCGCCGGATGGACCGTCACCTTCCACGAGACTGGCGACCGTGCCGGAAGAGTCTCAATCAAAGCTCCTTCCAAGGTCACTGATTCCAAGATCCTCTTCCTTCTCACCGACGACAAGGGAGGCTCATTCGTCAAGATAATCAACATCGGCCTCAACGAGTCCGCGAAACCTACTGTCAAGACCAGTTACGAAGTCGACTACACCGGAGGAGAGCTTGTGATCCCGATTTCCTCCTCAACCGTGACAATCGGTGACACCGGGAACGAATGGATGGAGGTTGTCTCCCTTGGCGATGAGGTTGTCCTTAAACTTGCCGAGAACGATTCTTACGACTGGAGGACAGCTAGAGTCACCCTCGAGGACGGCACCGTCATCACAATCACCCAGCTGACCAAGGATGCCCTCTTCCTCACCAAGAGCGATATCCAGATAGACGGAAGGCGTCAGATTGTCCCCGTGGTCGTCAACACGAACATTTCAGGACTCAGCGTCACTGTGACCGAAGGCTCCGACTGGCTTTCAGCGACTCCTACGACAAGGGCTCTCTCCCAGAAGATTTATAACTTCACCGCCAAGAGGAATACATCCGGAGCGGAAAGGACCGCCAAGGTTGAATTCTCAGGGAAGAATCTTAATGCGACCTGCACCATCACTCAGAGCGTATTTGAAGGCGATCCTTCAATGGATGTGACCGAGGCCTCGGCAGCGGAAGAAGGAGAAGAGGTTGAGCTCAAACCTTCCATCATCGTCGCCGGAACAACTGACGGATATGTGATATCCGACGGATCAAGCTATCTGTTCGTCTCAGATCCAAGCCATTCTCCTCAGTGGGCTGGAGACTCAGTGAAGTTCTCAGCCACAGCCACTTCCTTCAATAGCAAGCCCGCTCTCGGTTCGGTCCAGGGTTATACTGTCACTAAGGAGAAGAACTCTATACTTAGCCACCTTAACTCCGCCAAGGACATCACGTCTTCAATCGGTTCTTACTCCTCTGGTGTCCCCACTGTGATCAAGGTCACCGGAGACTTCTATTTGGACAATTCAGGAGGGTACTACTTGATAGTGAAGGGCACCGGCAAGAGGGTTAACATCTACAAGCCAGCCTCATACACCGCCATCAATGAGAACCTGGCTAACCACAATGTCACCATCACAGGTGTTTACTACGGCGAGTCCGGTGGTTCGATAACTGTCATCGCCATGAAGAGGGAAGATAATGGAGCCAGTATCGTCGAGGGTGAACAAGTCTCCGTGGCTCAGTTCCTTGCCTTAGCTGACACGAAGTTGACACTAAAGGTCGGTCCTGGCCTCGTGATTGCCGCCGGTGCCACAAGCTTCCTCATGGATCAGGACGGAGCCAAGATCCTTGTCTACCAACCCGCTACCAACCCGAAGGTCGGCGACAAAGTGGTTGTCGAGGGCAAGTACACCACCTATCCTACCAAAAATGGTGATCCGCAGCCGCAGGTGGCTTCCGGAGCCAAAGTCACGGTCGAGTCCCAAAACAACACAGTGACTCACCCGGACGCTAACAACATCAACTCCACCTTCGACTCTTACACATCCTCGACCAGGGATTATGTGACCTTCAAAGGTAAGCTCAATATATCCGGCAACTACTATAACATCACGGTTGGCGGAGCGTCAGTCAGTACTGGAAGCATATTGAAACCTGCGGAGGATATCTCATCACTGAATGAACAGGAGGTCACTGTCAAGGGTTACTACCTCTACCATACCAACAACAAGAAATACCTCTATGTCATCGCCACACAAATCAACGACATTACCCTCGTAGGCCCTGAAGCCCAAGGCGGCGGTGGTGGTGACACCCCCGGCGGCACCGTCGAAGGTAACACGATCGTGTTCTCCAGTCTCAATATCCCCAACGGCGAACAGTACAATGGCAGTGGAAATGACAAGACTATCGTCAAAGCCACTGATTTCAACGTTTGCTTTGGAAGTGGAGGTAATGACGGTAAGTACTATACTACAGGAGAAGGAATACGTACTTATGGCGGAGGTTACATCCGTGTAGAGTCTTCCACAAAGACCATAACAAAGATTGTCTATACATTCCATAAGGCAACCGCCAGCAATAATCCGACCTATCCAACTGGTAGTAATTACTCAATTAGTACTGGATCTATCTCACTTAATGAAGCAACCGCCACATGGACAGGCTCCGGTTCTTCTGTCGTGTTTTCTCGTCCTTCTGGCGGCGGCCACTGGCGTCTCCAAAAGATTGAAGTGACTTTCGCTAACTAATCCAGCTAGACAGCTTTAATCGAGGCGCCCCGCTTGGGGCGCCTCCTTTTTTCTCTAACCGCCAAACTGGCGCACGGATAATTAGCTTATACTGCTGTGGAATGGTTGCAGGCTTGCGCCAATGGCCCATATCAGCCGGTCTCGCACCACAAGACGCCCTGAGGCTTATCAGAAAGCGTACCGTGGTGCGCCTGTTTGCCAAAACAAGCTACCGACCGGAGGCGGCGATCATCTCCCGGAGCCGGGAGTTGAAACCCGAATGGGTAAGAAGGTCTTCAAGAGTGGTGTGCATCCTCCATCGCCAGTAGTGCCTGGGGTTGGCGGGAACGTTGATCCTCTCGTCGGCCGGATTCCCTTGATAACGTATTTCTCCGTCGATTGAAAGCCAATCCTGCAGAGGCAGGATGCAGAACATGGAGGGAGAATCGAGATGCTGCCGGATTATCCTCTCGCAAATCCACGGCTCACAGAAAGCAGGAGCCTGTCCCTCACAATGGAGCATCTCATGGAAGTATCTGGAAGTCAGCTCCCTGTCTTCTTCCCACCACGCCCTGAGTGAAGACGTGTCGTGTGATCCTGTCGTACAGACAGACAGATAGGGATATCTGGACGGATCACCGAAAGCATCTTCTGGCGACTTCGGCATCCTCTGTACCTCGAGGGAAAGAATCCGGAGCTCATCCATTACCTCGGGGACGCAAGCCGGGATCATTCCCAAATCCTCTCCGCAGGCTAGCATCCCGGTGGAGTCCAGGAGAGCGGGAAGCTTCCTCATAGCCGTCTCCTTCCAGAAGGCATTGTGGCGGCGATAGAAGAAATCATTGTAGAGGTTGTAATACTCATCCTTATGCCACTGGTCAAGAGCTTCGAATGCGGCGGTTTTTTGCGAAGAGATACGAGGGTGGTACCACCCGGGGCGATGTGGATCCGGGACGAAAAGATCGGAATCCGGATTAAAACCACGACCACGAAGCTCATCGGCGGAGTATGGCAAAGCAGGGTTGAAATGGCCCAGAAGCCCGGACTTTATGCCCAGAGGAATCTCCCAAATACGGAAGAATCCAAGAATATGGTCAATTCTGAAGGCATCGAAATACTCGCTCATCTTCGCGAGACGAGCTTTCCACCAGCCATAACCATCCTTGGCCATCTCCTCCCAATTGTAAGTCGGGAATCCCCAGTTCTGGCCGTCTTCAGAGAAAGCGTCCGGTGGGGCTCCCGCTTGGGAGTCAAGGTTGAACAACTCAGGGTATTGCCATGCGTCCACACTGTCACGGCTTATTCCTATCGGAAGGTCGCCTTTGATCGCGATTCCCTTTGAATGGGCATATGAGACGGCATCCTTGAGTTGAGAGTCAAGACAGAATTGCTCCCAGCAATAGAAATCCATCTTCTCCCCATGAATCTTACGGAAAGCCTCAACTCCACTCTTTGAATAAACGCTCAATTCCGTCCATTTCCCGAATTGTGGTGTACAGTTAAGGTCCCTAAGCACACAGAATGCGGCGTATGGGACAAGCCAATGCTCATTGGCCGAATAGAAGGATTTATATTCCTCACTCTCAAGGACTTCCGGCCCAACAGACTGGAATGCCGCCTGCAATAGACGGGTCTTCTCATTGTTCACCCTCTCATAATCTATCTGAGGCAAAGAGTTCAACTCCTTTTGGAGAGCCTTGTATTCCTTAGTCTTCTTAACCCCCGCTTCCGGAAGTGAGATGAACTGCGGGTGGAGAGCAAATGTTGAGTTGGCATTGTAGGGATACGAGTCCGTCCATGAGCGTGTCATTGTCGTGTCATTGATCGGGAGGATCTGGATTATACTCTGCCCGGTGGCGACAGCCCAATCTACCAGTTTTTTGAGGTCCTTGAACTCTCCGACACCGAAACTATCCTCACTTCTGAGCGAGAAAACGGGGATGGCGACACCTGTTCCCCTCCACGGCTGCCTCCCGAAGACCGGGTCAGACTCCCGAACCACGAGAAGAGTCCCTTCCTCGACAGGAGATTGGAGTCTCCTGTTCGGACCGGACTCCCAAACCTTCGCCCGTCCTGTCACCTCATCAATAATAACGAATTTATATTCACCTACTTCCTTGGAATTTAAAGTGACTCTCCAGAGCGGCCCGTCAGTTAAGGGTATGAACTTGTTCCAGTCGTCAAAAAATGACCCGCTACCAGTAATCGCCAAGGATTCTCCCCTATGGATCTCCGGGGCGGCCACTATGAGAGTCACATCCCCGGCCCGCCTCTTTGGCGGCATCGCTTTTCCGCCGAAAATCACGTCCGTGAAAGCCTTGGTCCAGAAAGGAGCATCCGATGGACGATCGTTCCAACGGTCTCTCACCTCCACAGAACTGATTGTCCTTGAGGAAGGGATATTCAATCTGTGCCCGGCCCACTCCCGACGTACTATTTTTCCGTCACGCCTAAGGACAAAACCGTATTCGACAACCTTCCATGTGGATGGCACTTTTACCTCGACACTCCAAACCCCGTTAGAGACATAACTCATCGGGGTCTCCTTACCATCAGGCCATAGATAGGAGAGGGACTCTCCAAGGACCGTGTAATACTCAATACTGATATTGATACGCATAACAAAACCGGCGGCCTTGTTCCGCCATTAAACCGCAATATAGCCAAAATATCCGAAAATGGTTATATTCGCGGGCACAATCGGTCACTTAGACATCCATGGATAGAAATGAGATAGAGATAATGGCTCCGGCGGGGAACTTCGAGTGTCTCGCCGCCGCCATTGAGGGCGGAGCTGACTCGGTCTATTTCGGAGTGGGCCGTCTTAACATGCGCTCGCACTCCGCGAACAATTTTTCTCCTGAGGACTTGCCTGAGATTACCAGGATTTGCCGCTCGGCCGGAGTCAAGTCCTATATGACCCTCAACATCGTGCTTTATGACAATGATCTGGAGCCGATGAGGGAGGCGCTTGACGCGGCGAGAGAAGCCGGAGTGGACGCCATCATCGCGTCAGACATGGCGGCGATCCAGTACTGCAAGGAAATCGGCATTGAAGTCCATGCGTCAACCCAACTGAATGTTTCCAATATAGAAGCTTTAAGATTCTGGGCACGGTTCGCGGATGTCGTGGTTCTAGCCAGGGAACTCAATCTTTCCCAAGTCAAGGCTATCAGTGAAGCCATTGAGAGAGAGATGATAACAGGACCTTCCGGGAATCTGGTAAGGTTAGAGATGTTTTCCCATGGAGCCCTATGCATGGCTGTATCCGGGAAATGTTACCTCAGCCTCCATGCTTACGGCAAATCCGGCAACCGTGGTGAGTGCTACCAGATCTGCCGCAGGGGATATGAGGTCACGGATCTTGAGACCGGTTACAAACTGAACATCGACAACAAGTATATCATGTCCCCTAAGGACCTGTGCACCATAGAGTTCATCGACAAGATGATTGACTCCGGGATCAGGGTCTTTAAAATAGAGGGCAGGGCAAGATCCGCCGAATATGTGAAAAGGACATCGGAGTGCTACCGTAAAGCCGCCGACGCGGTCTGTGATGGGTCTTTTTCCCCGGAAATGGGGAAACTCCTGAAAGACAAGCTTTCCGAAGTTTTCAACAGAGGTTTTTGGGACGGTTATTACCAAGGCGCCCAACTGGGGGAATGGAGTGAGATTTACGGCAGCCATGCCCGCCGCAGGAAGACTTATGTAGGCAAAGTCACCAACTGGTACGATCGCCTCAGTGTAGCCGAGATTCTTATTGAGTCTTATTCGATAAAGGTCGGGGATGAATTCCTGGCTATTGGCCAGTCCACAGGGGTGTACGAGGGAAAGGTAGATGAGATCAGAGTCGACCTTAAATCCGTCATGGAGGCCCACAAGGGCGATCTTTGCTCGATACCTGTCTCCTTCCCGGATGAGTGGAAGGGCGACAGGAAACTTCGTAGAGGGGATCGAATCTACCTCTGGGAAGAGGATGGCGAATGAGAGAACCGTCTAGGTCCCTCAATTGAACGCCAATAATCAGAATCAAAGGTGGAAGGGTGCCTGTAGGGGCCCTCGTGGTCGATCGTGAACGCCAGGTAAGTGATCTTGTATCCCTGCGCCAGGAACATCTTCTCATAGAATGTCTGCACCTCGTACAGTTCGGCTCTGAGGGAGTATCCCCTCCGTTCAACGTCCGCTCCGCGGACCCCACCAAAATCTCGGAATTCGTCGTGACAACAAGTTGTCTCTCCTCTTTCCTCGCTTTCGGTCCCCCCTCTTACGTGGCCGAGGGTGGCCACGGTTGCCGGAGGGAATACTCCCTCGGAGCCGTAAAGGTCAGTTGTGGCGGCGAGGATGGTGAGGTCATTCTCCAACGCCACCGCCTTTGAATATTCATGAAGGAAACGGCTGTCCGTCTTGAGATGGATGACCCCGCCAGGCTTTAGGAACTTACGATAACGCTCAAGGAATAAAGGACTTGTAAGCCTGGAATTCTCACTCTTTAACTGAGGGTCGGAGAAAGTCAGCCAAATCTCAGAGACCTCGCCGGGACCAAAGAAAGCTTCAATGAATTCTATCCTTGTGCGAAGGAACGCCACATTGGGAAGATTCTCCTCCGTGGCAGTCTTTGCTCCCCTCCATAGTCTCGCGCCCTTGATGTCGACCCCGATATAATTATTCACGGGAACCCTTTTCGAAAGGTCAATCGTGTACTCTCCTTTGCCGCATCCGAGTTCCAGAACTATCGGTTGATCATTCTTGAACATTGTCGAGTTCCAATGGCCTTTGACAGGATGGTCATTGAGCCTCAACCCTAATGAAGGATCACCGCTCTTGTCCAGAACGGCTGAAGCGTCGGGCTGGAGAAGGCAGGAGAAAGTCTCATTCTCCGCGAATTTCCTGAGTTTGTCGTGTCCCATCAGTCTCTCTTGAGAATTAATCCCAATCCCCTTATCGCATCCGAATCATTTACTATTCTTGCCTTCAAACGCCACTCGCCCGCCTCCGGAAGCTCCAGACGGTCAGTATATTCTGTGACAAGATCCTTGGTGTAATAAGACTGCCCGATATTATCCCCGACCCTGACGAAGGCTGTGCTGGTGAGAATCGAGTCAGATGGAGAGAACCACCTGAGATCCAAAATGATATCATCTCCGGGAAAAGCCTTGAAACTCTCACGCTCAAGCCTTGTGAAAAAGTCTATGCCATAGGTGGCCGAACTGTCAGAGAGGTCAAGAAAGAAAGAATAAGTGTCACCATACTCGGCATCCTCCCTCAAGACGAAAAACTCGCGGGAAGATGGCCTTGCACATGATACGACTGCTAAAGCCAGGACATAGAGAAAGACACGCCCTCTCATCGCCTGTCAAGAACGATCCTTTGGCGGCCGATTCCCTTTGCCCCCCGAACGGCCATTACGGTTACGGTTCTTATTCTTCGACTTCTTGGGTTTGTCGAAACGGGTGATGCTATCATCCCCGACAGCGGAGATGAACTGCGGTCCAATCGGCTCGGGATCATTCTTAAGGGACTCCGGCTTCGAACCGTTACGGTTCATCATGATTATCTCCCTGACCTCATAAGCCTTCAGAGGGTACACATTGGTCAAGGAACCCTTCTCATATGAGAAATACATTGTCTCCTGGAGGATATCGGTCTTGACGAGGTAGGCGGGGCCATCCTCGAATTCAAGAGGCTCAGTCACCTTCGGGATCCTGGACTGCGCATCCATATAATTGGCGACCTCATAGTTGAGGCAGCATTTGAGTTTTCCGCATTGTCCCGCCAGTTTCTGAGGATTCAAGGAAAGATCCTGCACTCGCGCGGCGGACGTGGAGATAGACTGGAAGTTGGTGATATAGTTGGCGCAGCAGAGTTCCCTGCCGCAAACGCCCAAACCTCCGATCAATCCAGCCTCTTGCCTGGCTCCGATCTGCTTCATCTCTATCCTTATACGGAACTCCTCGGCATAGACCTTTATAAGCTGACGGAAGTCCACACGGCCATCGGCTATATAATAGAAGATGGCTTTTGTGCCATCACCCTGGAATTCCACGTCACCAATCTTCATGTCAAGCCCAAGTTCGGCGGCGATTCTACGAGCCTGGATCATGGTGTCTTGCTCCCTGGCGATGGCTTCCTGCCATTTCGCTATGTCGAACGGCTTCGCCCTCCTGTAAATCTTCTTCAAGGGAACCACCTCAGGATCAACGCCTTTACACTTCATCTGACGCCCTACTACAGGCCCCTCAAGAGTCACAATTCCAAGATCATGGCCATTGGCAGCCTCAACGATCACAAGGTCTCCTGTCTTGATTCCCTGTCCCGAGGCATTGACATATATTCCCTTCCTGGTATTCTTGAACCTGACCTCAAAGAGGTCCTTATACTGTTCCTGGGTAACCCCTTTGAGCCAATTGTACGACTCGAGTTTGCAGCACCCCTGACGATACTCGCAATCAAACTCGCCAGTCTCCGGTTCACGGGTGACCGTGCAACCCCTGCTGCAATCGAATTTTATGGTCTCGTTATCTCTATTCTCCATCGTTGTGGTCAATAAATTGAGTACAGTCTCCCCACAAGATCGCAGAAGAGTATCTTCTGGGACACGTTCCTGTCGATGAGAAGTTTAGCTCTGTCGAAGCAAGACAACGCCTGCCTAGGGAAGCTTTTCTTCCATCTCGATGCCATCGCGGCCAGCCGATCCTCCTCTCCTGGAGTGACACCCGCTATCGAGGGAAGATCCCGCTGAATCAGGAAAACCTTGCGGAGGCTCTCTGACGCGAATTTACAAAAAGCTTTCTGTTTTTCCCGCGAACCAAGTCCCGCCAAGGTATCCCCGAAAGATAGCGCAGTAATAAGATCCTTTGAATCAATCGCTTCCATCAGCCCGGAGAAAATCTCCATCTGTTCCTCATACTCTTCCTTTCCGGACAGGTAGCAAAGCGCCTCACCGACACTTCCTCCAGCGACAAGAGCGGCGGCCTCAGCCTCTTCACGCTCTTTCCCGAACCAAGTGACCAATGTCCGGGAGACTTCCTCCTTTGAGTAAGGAAGGACTCTCAACGCCTGGCATCTTGATGAAATGGTCTGCAAAACCTTCTCAGGAGCGTGAGTGATCAATACAAACACTGTCTTCTCCGGAGGTTCCTCCAACGCCTTGAGCAACCTGTTGGCCGCTGTAGCGTTCATCTTCTCCGGTAGATAAACCACCACGGCTTTCCAACCACCCTCAACCGGTGATAGATACACAGTCTCCAGGACCTCCCTGGCCTCAGCGTTATTGATGGCCGTCTGCTTACCCTCAATCCCGAAAGCGTCACAAACTTCAGATTCCAGGGCGAATGGATTGGATTTCATCAAATCCCGCCAATACTCGAGGAAAAGCTCAGCCCTGAGCTTATCCACTTTCTCATTCACTTTGGAGCCGGCGGCTACGGGATAAACATAATGGACATCTGGATGGATAAGTCCTGAGACCTTATGATCACTGGCGAACAACTCACCGAGGAAGGCCAGCGTCAAAGCCATGGCTCCACAACCGTCGTTCTCATAGAGCATAAGGGCATGCGGGACACGACCCTCACGGATCATGCCCTCCAGTACCTGGGCGGCACCCTTGCTACCTATGATGTCAACGAGTCTCATTTGTCTCTTCTGGCCGTAAAACCGGCGATTTCCGAAAGATAGTCTTTTTCATCCGAATCCGGAAGAATACCCAACGCCGCCTTCGCTTTGGAAACAGACTCCTCCAGCCTATCCAATGCGTACTTTATACCTCCATGGGAGAAGACGAACTCCCTCACAGTAAGAATAATCTCAGGATGAGAACATATATCCATGACCAAGCTCCTGATTCTGGCTTCCTCGTCCTTATCGACAGATTTCAACGCTCCGAGAAGAGGCAATGTGATTTTGCCTTCCTTTAGATCGACTCCCACAGGTTTCCCGAGGACCTCCCCATCCGAATAATCAAGAAGGTCATCCTTGATCTGGAAAGCGATCCCAAGATTGACACAGTATTCCCGGACAGCCTCCAAAACAGCTTCAGGAGCATCCACAGAGATGGCGGCAGAGACTCCTGTGGCCTCGAACAGAGAGGCGGTCTTGTTGTAAATAATACGGTAATAGTCCTCTTCGGTAGTGTCCCCGCTTGACGCTTTCTGCAATTGGAGCATCTCCCCCTCCGCCAGATCGCTCAATGTCTTAGCGAATATACGGATGACCACATTACCTCGCTCACGTGATGCCAATATGTCTTCCATGGCCCTGACGAGCCAGAAATCACCTATAAGGACCGATGCCGGGCCACCCAAGAGCGACATGATCGTGGGAGCTCCCCTGCGAACCGCACTGCTGTCGGCGACATCGTCATGCAGGAGTGTGGCGTTGTGGAGAAGCTCTGAGGCTGCCGCAAACCTGATGCTGTCCTCGTTCAGAAGACGACCGGGCGAACATGCCCTGGCCACAAGAAGAGCGATAAGTGGACGCATCTGCTTGCCACCATTCCCAAGTATTGAAGCATTGGTCCGGTCAAGCAGATAAATGTCACTCTTCAAGGACGAATGAATCAGCTCATCTGTCTTTGTCCAATCGCTTCCCAGCAGCGTCTTTATCCGGTCTAGCATCCCTGAGTCAGTTAATCACTTCAGCAAGTCCGCAAGTTCCCCGACAGTCTCGGGGAAAGATATCAGTTTCCTGGATGGAGAGTCCAGCATTCCTGTGGCCACATAGTGGTCTAACAGAACCTTCAACGGCTCATAGAAGCCATTGATATTCAATGCCATAATCTTGCCTTTGTACAACCCGATCTTCGCGAGGGTCAGAGTCTCTATCAACTCATCGAGAGTGCCAATTCCTCCTGGAAGAGCGATGGCGGCGACAGTTCCTTTACGCATCTTCACCTTACGCTCATCCATGGATTCTGTCCATACAGTCTCAGCCATATCCGGATAGAGGACATCTGCCATGAATCGCGGAATCACTCCGATATGACGTCCACCGTTCTTGACGACCTCATCAGCCAACTCTCCCATGGTACCTTTGACTGTCCCACCGGAGACAATGGTGTATCCAAGCGAACAAGCCGCGCGGATAGCCTCCCTCGCGGCTTGATTAAACTTCGGGTCTATGTCTTTACTGGCCGAGCAGAAAAAAACTATCCTGCGCTCACTGGCCATCCCGCTGTCCATTAGAAGAATATGGCCGCGGAAATGGCTAAGCCATTGAAATTGTTCCCGTCGAGAATGCCGCCGATGGTAGATCCGGTCTTGGAAATGTCGCTCTTATAAACAGAACCGAAATTCCAGAAATACTTGGCGGAAAGCTGGATTTTCCAGATGTCAAGACCAGCTCCGAGGCTCATACCGTACTCCATCTTCTGAAGCTCGCTGTTGAAGGATGTAGCCTCACCCTTCCCGTTAGCGGAAATCTGGTAACCTATAAAAGGCTCGACAAATCCATAAGGACGGAAAGCGACAAGATCCGGACCCCACTGGAGCTGGATAGGAACCTCAACGAAGCCCACCCTTGTCTCAAAAGACTTGCCGATGTCTCCAGTGGTGGCACTTCCCCAATTATCGAGGGCCATTCCCTTTACCTGATAAAGGAGCTCCGGCTGAAGGGCGAAACCGGCTCCGAGAGGAATCTCGAAAGCTAGACCGGCATGGTACATGGATATGCTCTTGGTGTCCACCTCTTTGATATTTGTGGATGAGGAGGTCACTCCAGCGGTGATACCGAACCTTGTATTGTCAAAATGCTGAGCGCTCAAATTAACGCTGCAAGCGAGAGCCGCGACTGCGACAGCGACAAACAATCTCTTCATAATCAATATTGTTAAAAGAAACTAAAGCAACACGTCAAGTTTGGCTGTGATCTCAGCTTTAGGGACATTGCCCACGAGTTTATCGACAGCCTGGCCATCCTTGAAAAAGATGAGCGTAGGAATATTCCTGATACCATACTGAACGGCTAAATCCTCGCAATCATCAACATTACACTTCACGACTGTCACCTTCCCCTCATACTCTCCGGCGACTGTCTCGACTGTGGGACCGAGCATCCTGCAGGGACCGCACCATGTGGCCCAGAAGTCAACCAGGACAACCTTATTGGCGGAAATGATTCCCGCGAAATTCTCATTTGAAGCAGTGATTTCCATATTCTGATTCATTAAAAGTCTATCTACAAAGTTAACAAAAACATCCAGCCTTGCAAAAAAGACTACACCATACCATCAATGGTCCATTTAAAGGCCCTGAGACCGAGATCAGGGTACTTCTCATCCTTTTTCTTGAGAGCCTCCATCAATCGCGGAGCCTTGTCGTCCTGAACGAAAGTGAGTATGGCGTAGTTCTCTGTTGGCCATGCATGGTTGCCGTAATGCGGATCACCTTGCTCTCCTCCCCTGCCCTGGATGTCAACCCATTGGGTAAATCCCCTCTGTCCAAGGTCATCAAGCAGTTCGACGATTTCCTCGCCATAGGCCTGGTTATATGCTATGAATATCGCTTTCATATTATTGAATTGATAAATGACTCATCAAGCCGCTGATGCCGCTTTTTTCGCGCGGCGTCTCTCCTGCATGGAGGCGAATATGCAATAGAGTGTGGGAATCAAAACCAACGTGATAAGGGTCGAGAACGACAATCCCCAACACACCGTCATACCAAGGCATCGCCACATCTCGGAGCCCTCTCCCTGACCCACGGCCATAGGTACCATACCCAACACAGTGGTGAGGGTGGTCATAAGGATGGGGCGCAGACGGCTTCGGGCGGCCGTGACCGACGCGTCCACGATGCTCATCCCCCTCTCTCTCATGAGAATCGTGTAGTCGATAAGCACGATACCGTTCTTAACGACTATACCGAGAAGGATTATGATACCGATCATCGCCATCACCCCGAGGTGGGTCCCGGTGAAACGAAGGCCCATAATCACTCCAATGAAGGCGAACGGCACGGAGAACATGATCACAAGAGGGCTCATGAACGACTCGAACTGGGAGGCCATGACCATATAGACCATGAGGACGATCAGCACGATCAGGATGAGCAGATCCTTGAACATGTTCTGCTGATCCTCATAATCTCCGGAAATCTCGGTGGAAATGTTGTTCGGGATGTCAGTTGCCTTGAGAATCCTGTTGGTGGCATCCACGGCCTCGCTCAAGGCCTTGCCCTTGGCCACGATACCCGTGACGGAAATGTATCTCTCCCTATTCTTCCTCTCGATGGTAGGAGGCACCTTAGCCTCTACAACCCGTCCCAGATCCTTAACTCTTACAGCACCGCCTAAAGGAGTGTAAATCAATATATTCTGGATATCCTCAACACTTGTGCGGAAACGCTTGTCGTATATAACCCGGATGTTGTACTCGTCTCCCTCCTCACGATAGAAAGAGTTCACTGAACCGCTCATCGCGGCGCTGAAAGCGGCCGCGGCCGTGGTGGAGTTGAGGCCGTTCAAGGCGAGCTTTTCACGGTCGAAATCGACCTGGTATTCGGGAGTGTAGTCATCACGGCTGAGGACGACCTGGGTAAAAGCGGGATCTTCCATCATCTTGGCCTGAACCTCCTTGGCGATCCGCTCGGTCTCGTCGAAATCATAGCCGTAGATCTCGAGTTGTACTGACGAGGCTCCGCCGACACCACCCATTCCCTCGGACACAGTGGCTTTCTTAACCTCCGGATACTCCGCGAGATCCCGGCGAATTATGTCGGCAATCTCGGTAGATGAGCGTTTGCGTTTCTCCATCGATCCGATATTCACATTCATCGAGATCACATAGGAACCATTGTTCTGCATGCTACCTATGACGTTTTCCGAGCTGGCCTGCCCGAAACGATACTGAAGAACCTGGATCTCAGGTATTTCCTTCTCCATTCTGTCGGCGAAATTCCTTGCGAACTCACCTGTCACAGACTGCTCGGTGCCAACCGGCAACTCGATGGAGACAGAGAGTCGTCCCTCATCCATGGTAGGGAAGAATTCGGTCTGGAGACCAGGTGCCAACAAGGCGAGAACGCCCGCGAACACCGCCAAAGCCAAAGCGACGACCACTCCCCTATGGGATACCGCCCAAGCTATGAGCTTGGAATATGCGTCAGAAAGCCATGCGAGAAACTTCTCGACAGGATCGAATATGGCCCTGTGGAGTTTGCCTGTCTTGGGTCCGCTCTTGAGGAAGCGGGAGCAAAGCATCGGCACCAGGGTCAAAGCCGCGGTGGTGGAGATGATCATGATGATGCTCACTATCCATCCAAGCTGCTTGAAAAGAATACCGGCCATGCCGGAGACCATAGTCAGAGGAATGAACACACAGAGCATCGTGAGGGTCGACGCGATGACGGAGATACCAACCTCCGATGTGGCGTGGACCGCCGCTTCCTTTGGCTTCTCTCCCCTTTCGAGGTGTGTCGAGATATTCTCCAACACAACTATAGCGTCGTCCACCACCATTCCGATCGCTATGGAAAGTGCCGACATCGATATGATATTCAGCGTGTTCCCGGTAGCGAACAGATACACAAGGGATCCGAGCAGGGCGATAGGGATGGACAGCACGATTATGAACGTAGCCCTCCAGCGTCCCAGGAACACGAACACGACAAGCATGACCACCAGCAAGGTGATAATGATGGTCTCCTTCAAGGAATCGATGGTGTTCAGGATCTCCGAGGAGTTGTCCACGACCTCGGTGATCTGGATATCGGAGGGAAGGGTCGGGGCGATCTCCGCGATCCTCTGCTTAGTGGCTTTGACAACATTGACCGTGTTGGCCCCAGACTGCTTCTGGATGGCTATCATAGCCGAACGCCTGCCGTTGGTGTAGGATATCTGGGATTTCTCTTCGAGACCATCCTCCACCCTGGCTACATCACGCAGGTAAACGACCTGTCCGTTACGGTAACTGACGACGATGTCCAGCAGTTCGGAAGGATCCTTGAACTCTTTCTCCACACGCAGGGAGAAGGACTCGGACCCAATGTCGATGCTTCCGGAGGGGACATTGCGGTTCTCCGCGGCTATAGTCTGGGATATTCCCGCCACGCTTAAGCCATAGGCTTCAAGCTTGGCCGGATCGCAATAGACGTGAATCTCTCTCGCGGGAGCTCCCGCCACAGAGACTGTACCGACTCCTGTGACTCGGCCGAGGGGTGTGACCACCCTGTCGTCCAGAATCCTGTCCAAGCCGTCCATGCTCTTGTCGGCTGTCGCCGAGAGAATCAGGACCGGCATATCGTCCATTCCGAATTTGAACAAGACCGGAACGGTGGCCCCGTCCGGCAAGGACGAGTTGATCAAGTCCAACTTGTCACGGATGTCGTTACTTGCCTCGTCTATGTCTGTACCGTATTTGAACTCAAGCATTATTATGGAAACATTCTCCCTGGATCTTGAGGTCAGGTTCTTAAGGTTGGCAACACTGTTGAGGGTGTTCTCAAGCAGTTTGGTAAGGTTGTTCTCCACATCGGACGCACTGGCTCCCTGATACGACGACATCACCAAGACCACATTGGCGTCGAAATCCGGGAACAAGGCCACCGAAGTCTTTGTCAGAGAATAGATTCCGAATATCGCGAAAGCCGTGAACACCAAGGCTGTCGTGACCGGTTTGCTTACCGCTGATCTGATCAGGCTCATCTCTGGCGGGTTTAGTTGTTAGCGATCTGGACCTTGCTCCCATCCTTGAGGCTGGCGCTTCCCTTGACGGTCACGACCTGGCCCTCAGACAGACCCTCGAGGATCTCGTACATACCCTCGAAGTGGCGGCCGAGCTTAACAAGGGAACTCTCCACCGTTCCGTCCGGCTGGAGCACATACACACACCTCTGACCGGAGCCTTGCATCTTGACCACGGACTCCTCGGGGACGACCACACTGTTGTTGACACCGAACTCAACCTTAACCCTGGCGAACATTCCCGGCCGCAGAGCCCTGTCGGAGTTCTGCACGAGGATCTCGGTGACAAAGGTATGAGTGGTGGCATCCATCGTGGGATAGATCTTGTTGATCTTTCCGGTGAAAGACTGGCCCGGAAGGGCGTCCACAGTGATCTCGACCTGGTTACCCAGTTTCACCTTGGTATAGTCGGACTCTGAGACACCCACACGGAGTTTGACGGGTGTTATCTGCTGGACCACGAATATGGGCTGACCGCTGTAAAGGTCGCCCTTGTCGTAGTTCCTAGCTGTCACAACCCCACTGATCGGGGAGCGGAGATATGTGTTCTCAGCCAGATTGTTATATGAGCGGCGGCTGACTTTATAGGCCATCTCGACCGCGTCATAGTCCGACTTGGAGACCCCACCCTCCTCATACAGGCTCTTGAGCCTGCTCAGTTCAGTGGAATCATTGACCAGCTTGAGCCTGGTCTGGTCGAGCTGGGAGGCGTCCATCGTGGCGAGAATCTGTCCCCTCCCCACAAACGAGCCCACATCGACCCTTATGCTCTGGATCCTGCCACCTGTCTGAGGAGCGATATTGTTGATGGCATACGCCTCGACAGTCGATGAATATATCTCTGTCTGTGGAACTTCCATAATCACCGCCTCAGCGGTGGAAACAAGGGTCGCCCTCTCCTCATCCATAGGCTCGACCGCCGCGGTCTTCTTGCCTCCGCAAGCGACCAGAAGAGCTGCCGCCCCGGCGAGCGCGATAGTTTTGAAAACTCTCTTCATATTCTCTTTTTTATATTCTCATCACATATTGTCAAGGTCGGTCTGACCGTTATCGTCGATAAAGTCATACCCGAGTGTCTTCTCGAGATTTGACTTCGCCACGATGAAATTATACACAGCCTGGCTCTGCTGGAGGCTTGCCTGAGTCAAAGTCAGCTGGGCATCATTCATTTCCGTTATCGTGCCCTTGCCGATCTTGTAGGACTTGGCGGCGATGTCATAGGCCTTCCTCGCGAGAGCGACCGCCTCAGTCGCGGCGTTGTAGCTGTTCATGCTGGTCTCCATAGTGTTGAGATACTGGCGGATGGCTATCTTGAGCTGACGCTCTGTCTCAATCCTCTGAAGGTCTAGCTCCACGGCTTGCACCTTGGCCTGCTGGACATCGTAATGACGCTTGAAGCCGGTGAAAATAGGGATGTTAAGGCTCAGGCCGACATAGGAATAGGGTGACCATTTATATTCGCTGAACTTGAAGTCGTTGGTCATGGCGATCATGCTGTAGGAGAACGCCGCCGACAAGGTCGGGAGGTAGGCTGCCTTGTACATCCTTACTGTAGAGGCCAGCTGGTCCGCCTGGATCTCAAGCTGGCGCAGGGTTGTGTTATAATCCAGGGTAGGGTCATCATTGTCATGGATATCCCTGAACATCTGGGAGGAATAATCATCAAGGGCTCCCGCGACATCGATATTCCTGGAAAGGTCAACTCCCATTACAGCCTTCAGCTGCCAAAGAGCCAGCATGACCGAGCTCTCAGCATTGTAGACATTAGGGATAGCTCCAGCCACAACAGACTTGGCCCTGGTATATTCCAACTCAGAGGCCTTCTCCGCATTGTAACGCCTCTCTGTCTGGACAAAGTTCTCCACGGCATTCTCATAAACATCCTTGTAGACATTGAAAGCCTCCTTCGCCAGAAGGACAGCATAGTAGGCCTGCTTAACCTGAGTGACCATATCAAGCCTGGAGGAACGGGCCTTCTCCACGGCGAGGTCAACCGCCTGGCCGGATATCCTAAGGCTCTCCCATAGCTGGGCATTGACCAATGGCAGGGTCGCGGACACACCGTAGTTGTATGTGTTCCAACGTCCGACGGCGAACCCGCTGTTGGAATCGGAACCCTCGCTTTCCCCAGGAACGATCAGAGGCATCCCCTGCATAGCGGACAACTCGTTGATCCTGACAAAATAAGGGGCCAGAGATGATAGCATTCCGAAGCCTCCGCCGCCTTCCTCATCATCGTCTCCACTATCGGAGTCCATGTACATTATCTGCTTTTTGATGGTCCTCTGGTAGGAACCTGAGCCATTCACCTGTGGAAAAAGGGATGAGTATGTCCCTTTCTTGGCGTACCGGCTTCTCTCGATCTCCTTATCCGCCACTTTGACAGCCACATTCTCGCTGAGAGCAATTTTAAGAGCATCTTCAAGTGTTATAACCACCGCCGATGTGTCAGACTTCACTTCCGAAGCCGGAACGGCATCCGTCCTGTACTGCCCTGACATAGTGGTGACTGACAACGCCAGCACAGCTGTCACAATCAGGTTCATTCTTGTCATATCTAATTGTTGATTCTTCTATAAATAAAACCTTTATAACACTGCAAATGTTATACTAAACAAAACCGGAAAACATTGAAAAACTTCAACAATTTCCGGTTTATCGTTTTAGATTCTTCGCTTCACTCAGAATGACTGGGACGTCAGCCGTTAAGGCTTTTGGCATAATGGGTTGGCTCAGCCTTCTTTGGACGGTTATCGGGGATCACCGCTCTTGCCGGCATCTTTTTCTTGAAGGCGTATATAAGTAACCCTATGCCGATAAGGACGAACGGAATGCTGAGAGTCTGCCCCATATTCAGCACCATGTCATTCTCAAATGCCTCCTGCGGCTCCTTGATGAATTCGATGAGGAAACGCATCCCGAAGCAGCCGATGAAGAACAAGCCGATGAAGGTGCCCCTGTAGATTTTGTCAAGTTTCTTGACATAGAGCCAAACAAGACATATTCCGAGGATAAGATAGCTCAGGGCCTCGTATATCTGGGTCGGATGCTTTGGCTCAGTCTCTCCCCTACGCTCGAAGATAAATCCCCAAGGGAGATTCGTGACGTTACCGTAAATCTCAGAGTTGCAAAGGTTTCCCAGCCTGATGAAAGTCGCGGCAAAAGCTACCGCGATGCATAGGTGATCCAATATCCACAGGAAGTCAATATGGTACTTCTTGCCGTATTTCCAAGCGAACCACCACATGCACAGAATCAGCATAATGGTGCCGCCGTGGCTGGCCAATCCTCCTTCCCAGACTTTGAATATCTCCAGGAAACCCTTCCAGGAACCGAAATAGTAGTTGAAACCGTAGAAAAGGCAATGGCCCAGACGGGCACCAACCAGGGTACCTATAAGCAAGGTGTAAAGGAGCGGGTCGAGGAAGTCCTTGTTGACCTTCTCACGCTCGCAGAACTTTGTGAAAATCCAATACCCCAGAATGAAACCGGAGACGAACAGGAGGCCATACCACCTGACGGCGAAGCCACCTATCCGGAATATCTCCGGATTCATATTCCAGTGCACTACCAGCGGATCCATGGCTTTGGGATATTATTCCTGAATGGCGGCTATTCCGGGAAGAGTCTTGCCCTCGATAGCTTCCAACATCGCTCCACCACCGGTGCTGACATAGCTGACCTTGTCTGCGAAGCCCATCTTGGTGACAGCGGCGACAGAGTCACCACCGCCCACAAGCGTGTATGCTCCACGCTCGGTAGCCTTGGCGACACACTCGGCAATCTTTTCGGTTCCGGTAGCGAAGTTCGGGAACTCGAACACACCGGCGGGGCCGTTCCAAAGGATGGTCTTGGAGGCGAGGATGATCCTGGCCCAGTTCTCGATTGAGGCGGGACCGCAGTCCATACCCTCCCATCCGTCGGGAATCTTGTGGGAAGGAACCACCATCTCTGGAGTGTCATTGGTGAACTCCTGGGTCACTCTGGTCTGGACGGAAAGAGACACGTTCACGCCAAGATCCTGAGCCTTCTCCATTATTTCCTTGGCTTGAGGGATGAGGTCATCCTCATGGAGGGAATTTCCGATGTTACCACCCTCAGCCTTGATGAAGGTGTAACCCATTCCACCGCAAATGATGAGGTTATCCACTTTGCCGAGAAGGTTCTCAAGGACAGCGAGTTTCGAAGAGACCTTGGATCCTCCGATGATGGCGGTGAAAGGACGGCGGGCGTTCTTGAGAACGTTGTCAATGGCCTTGATCTCTTTCTCCATCAGATATCCGAACATCTTGTCCTCAGGGAAATAAGCGGCGATAAGAGCTGTGGAGGCGTGTGCCCTGTGGGCTGTTCCGAAAGCGTCGTTGATGTAGCAGTCAGCATAGGAGGCGAGCTTCTTCACGAACTCCTTCTGGCTCTCCTTGACAGCTTTCTTAGCGGCTGCCTTCTCCTCATCGGTGGCATCCTCGGCAAGACCTCTGGGCTTGCCTTCCTCCTCAGCATAGAAACGAAGGTTCTCAAGCATCAGGACCTCGCCGGGTTTGAGAGCGGCGGCCTGAGCGTCTGCCTTCTGGCAATCATCAGCGAACTGGACGGGGACTCCGAGGCACTCTGAGACATGAGCCACAATGTGCTTGAGTGAGAACTTCTCCGTCACGCCCTTGGGACGTCCAAGATGGGACATGAGAATGAGGGCGCCTCCCTCAGCGAGAACCTTCTTAAGGGTGGGAAGGGCCGCGCGGATGCGGGTGTCATCAGTGATGTTGAAGTTCTCATCGAGCGGAACGTTGAAATCCACCCTGACAATGGCCTTCTTGCCTTTGAAATCATAAGAGTCAATGTGCTGCTGCATAGTAATTAATATTTTGTTATCGTTTTTTTCCGGAGCAAAGATACTATTTTTTTATCTTTGCACCATCATGGCGACAGAGTTTCCCTCAGATAGGTGGAAAGACTACGAGCTTCTTGATTCCGGAGATGGGATGAAGCTCGAGCGGTTCGGTGGTTTCGTGCTTTCCAGGCCTGAACCGAAGGCGTTGTGGAACAAGGAGTTATCCCAGAAGGAATGGGACTCGTCAGCTCACGTGGTTTTCACTCCGGGAGCTGGTTTCGGCAAAGCCGGAAAGGAAGACAGCGGCACTTGGGACAGAAAGAAGGCGATGCCAGACCAATGGTGGATCAAATACAGGTTGGCCACCGGTGACTCGACGATGAATCTTAGACTGGGCCTGACATCTTTCAAGCATGTGGGAGTATTCCCGGAGCAGGCCGCGAACTGGGAGTATATATTCCGGAACACCTCAGAGATTGCCGCTTCCATGGATCAACGTCCCAAGGTGCTCAACCTTTTCGCGTACACCGGTGCGGCTTCGCTGGCGGCGAGGGCCGCGGGAGCCGATGTGACTCACCTTGATTCTGTACGCCAGGTCGTGACATGGGCGCATGAGAACCAGGACCGCAGCGGCCTGGACGGCATCCGCTGGGTCGTCGAGGATGCCATGAAATTCGCCAAGAGAGAGGCCCGCAGAGGGAATGTCTATAATGGAATAATCTTGGATCCGCCCGCCTATGGCCACGGCCCGGATGGAGAGAAATGGAAGCTGGACGAGTGCCTATTCGAGATGATGCTGAATGTCGGCCAGATACTCGCGCCCGAGAACAGCTTTATGGTTCTGAATCTCTATTCCAACGGTTTCTCCGCAGTCCTTGGTGAAACAGTCGTCCGTCAAGCGTTTGGACTAAAAGCGGACACACTGCTCGAATCTGGCGAACTCGCCCTCAAAGACAAATACGGCAAAGTCCTCCCCCTCTCTATCTTCGTCCGCCTCAGAAGATGATATGGCCGTCAAGGGACAGGATCATATCCGCTCCCTCCCCAAGGATTGCAACGCAACAGCCTCCAGACAGTAAGATATAATCCCTTGAAAGGGCCCCATTTCCGGAACGCCTCCAGAGCGTATGTGGAGCATGAGGGCTCGAAGCGGCATGTCTTGGGAATATATGGTCCAATGCAACTCCTGTAGAACCATATCAATCCGAGAAACGGGGCCGAGAGGACATTCCTCACGACCTGCCGCCAACGGGGTATGCTGTAGCTATCTTTCATCGGATATGTTATTCAGTATGACCGACACTTCCTCCTTGATAGTCTGGAAGTCATTGACCTCCTTTGAGTTGTAAAGGAATAGAATATCTATTGAGGAAGGCTCCAGCAGCGATTTTTGTGTCCTGTATGCCTCCCGTATCCTCCTTTTCAGAAGGTTCCTTTTAACAGCGCGCTTGAAGAATCGCTTAGGAACTGAAACCATGATCCTATTGGCTCCGTCCGATGGCTCATTCCTAAGAAAGCAATATTTAAGACCTCCAGAGAAACCCCAGCGGCCTTTCGACATCAAAGCCGAAACCGCGGACCTGCCGCTCAGGCGCTCGGATTTCGGTAATGTCTCCATGATGTTACTACTGTTGTTCCTGCAAGTAGAGCTCTATAGCCCTCGCGACAGACGGGGCCTCTGGAGTGGGAGCCTTGACGGCGATTGAGAGTCCGGCTTCCTCCATGGCTTTCACTATGGACTTGCCGAACGACACGAACTTTATGTCCCCCTGCTCAAATCCTGGGAAGTTCTCCAATAGGGACTTGACATCGTATGGGTTATAGAACACGATCATGTCATATTCTTTCAAATCCATGTCCTTCAAGTCCTGGGGGACACTCTTGACAAAAACGGCGGCTTTGTAGTCAATTCCCTGGGCATCGAACAACTTGGTGAGAGATGTGCTCCCCGCCGAGTCGGACTGGGTGACAAGGAATTTCTCGCCTTTATGCTTGGTTCCGATTTGATCCAGAATGGAGTCAGGGGTTCCGTCGCCGAAGAAAATCTTGCGTTTGCGATACACGATGTGTTTCTGGAGATACATGGCGACCGCCTCAGTGGTGCAGAAATATTTCATTGTCTCCGGCACCTTTACCCTGAGTTCCTCGCAAAGACCGTAAAACGCGTCAATCGCATGGCGGGAAGAGAAAACGACTGCCGTGTAGTCTAGAATATTTATCCTTTGAGACCTGAACTCCCTGGAAGTCAATGGTTCGATTAGAAAAAACCTCCGGAAAGTGATGTCCACACCATACTTCTCCTTCAATGAGACATAAGGAGCCTCGTTGAGAGGAGCACGCTGTGAGATCAGAATCTTGCTTATAGCCATATAAGTTCCACATTCAAAAACCCGATTCCAGCATCATAAGAGATTGGCTGATAACACCAAAGCGGCGGTCGGGAGCAATTCAAGGCTGCAAAGATACAAAAATGTCGAAAAAGGATTGCAATAGGAGGCGAAAATCTGTCCGCGCCTTATGACATAGATAGCGTAAGTCAATCCAGTCTCCCACAGCAAAACCGCCCTCACAAGTCTCAGATTATTGGAAACCGCGGCCAAAAAGCCTCCTGTGAGAAATAAGAGGAAGAACAAGATTATGCAATAGTTGTAAAACGACCTGTTCGCCGCCGTGAAGACACTTGTGCCGTAGTTGTGCATCTCGAGTTGCCAGTTAAGGAAGGTCCTTAGTAACAGGTATAACAGGAGAGCACCAGTGACAGAGGCGAGCTGCAGGGCTGGCGGAATATCCATGAAAAAGGCGGGAGTGTACATCCCGAAAGCGTACACGAGCATGCAAAACGGGACGAAAAGGATGGCGGCGATCCAGTTTCGGCTCCTGCTGAGCTGGATACTGTTCTCGAGGTCGAGGTTACCTTTCCACCTGACAACACAGTCCCACAGCGAAGGGAAAATCTTAAGGAAACTCTTCAGATTCAATAGAAAAAGAAGAGTGAAGAAGACCGCCAGGGCGCAAAAAACCGGATTGTCTATGGTGTTCATCGCGTCAGTTGCCTCTTTTGGCGTTGTATCCCAACTCGTTCAGGATCGCGGTGACCTTATCCCTGAAATCTCCCTGGATGGTGATTTCCCCATCCTTTGCGGCACCTCCAACTCCGCACTTCACTTTTAAAGTCCGTCCCAAGGCTGAAAGATCATCCTTTGTGCCCACAAAACCGGTGACAAGAGTCACCTGCTTGCCTCCGCGATTCCGCCTGTCGATGGACACGATAAGTCGTTGACGGGAAGGAGGAAGCGTCTGTGGCTCCTCGCTCTCGCCAGAGTCATATTTGAAATCCGGATTGGTCGAATAGACCACTCCGAGTCTTTGCTTCCAGTCGTTGTCGGGCTTCATTTTGTCACGGATATTTTTGCAAAGATAGGCATTCCTTTTGTATCTTTGTCAGGATTATGCCTTATTATTTATGGACAGCAGAAAATTCAGACAATGGAATCATTTGACCGCCGCGGCGGTGTTTCTAGTCTCCTTGTTCACATATCTCTCTACCATAGAGCCAACCGCATCTTTCTGGGACTGCGGTGAGTTCATAGCCTCGTCATATAAACTCGAGGTGGGCCATCCGCCGGGAAACCCTGTTTTCCAGATTATTGCCAGGTTCTTCTCCATGTTCGGAGGTGCGGCACATGCGGCTGTGATGGTCAATTGCATGAGTGCCCTTTGTTCGGCCTTGACTATTTTCTTCCTGTACCTGACTATAGTATATTTCACGAAAAGGCTGATCCTTCCCAAAAAGAACCCTGACGGGAGCGCCGGGGACTACACCCTTGGCGAGTCCATAGCCATTTTCGGAAGCGGCGCGGTGGGTGCGCTGGCATATTGCTTCTCCGACACTTTCTGGTTCTCAGCTGTCGAGGGAGAGGTCTATGCCATGTCATCGCTGTTCACCGCATTGGTCGTCTGGGCGATGACAAAATGGTACGAGGCCGAGGACCGCAGGTACGCCAACCGCTGGATCGTCCTTATAGCATTCCTCTTCGGACTGTCGATCGGCGTCCATGTCCTCAACCTGCTGGCGTTGCCCACGATTGTTTTCATGTATTACTACAAGATCAGGGAAGACAAGCCCTATACCTTCTGGGAGTGCGTGAAGATCCTGGCGCTGTCAGCGGTGTTCATCGGGTTCATGTTTTTCATCATGATTCCATGGCTTCCTAAGATAGCGGCGTATTTCGACCTGGTTTTCGTCAACGGATTCGGACTGCCGTACAATTCCGGAGCCGCTTTCTTCATTCTGGCCCTCATCGGGCTATGCTTCTGGGGGCTCTTCAAGACCCTGGATAAAGGGAAGGTGTTCTGGAACACGGCCTTGCTTTGCGTCACGACAATCCTGATCGGTTTCTCGATATTCAGCGTAGTCATAATCCGATCCAGCGCCAAGCCACCGACAAATGAGTATCAGCCCGACAATGCCTTCACCTTGGTGAGATATCTTTCACGTGAGCAATATGGCAGCGTTCCGTTGGTATATGGCCAGTATTTCGCCGCCCCTTGCGAGATTGTATACGGCACCTACTGGGCTCCCATCAACGGGAAATACAAGAAAGTCCAGAGCCCTCCTGAACCGGTCTATGATCCTGCCGGGAAGATGCTTTTCCCGAGGATGTACAGCAGCGACGAGAAGTCCATTGATTTCTACCAGACCTATATGGACGGTAAAGGAATCACGGTTCCAGGCGCGGAGTCCAAGAAACCCACTTTTGGGACTAACCTCAAGTATTTCTTCGACTTCCAGCTCGGGTGGATGTATTGGAGGTATTTCATGTGGAATTTCGTCGGACGCCAGAATGAGATCCACGCCCCAACCCCCGATCTTTTCACAGGTAACTGGGAAAGCGGCATAAAGCCTATCGACGAGATCCGTCTCCGTAACCAGGAAAACGTCCCCACATGGCTTAAGGAGAATAAAGGCAAGAATCATTTGTTCTTCCTCCCGCTTCTTCTCGGAATACTTGGATTGCTGTTCCAATTCGACAAGGACAAGCGTGGATGCTGGCTGACATTCATCCTGTTCTTCATGACGGGTATCGCTGTCGTGATGTATCTGAACCAGGCTCCATTCCAAGTCCGTGAGAGGGATTACGCATATGCAGGTTCCTTCTACGCGTTCACATTCTGGATTGGCCTGGCTGTAGCCGCCCTTTACTCATGGATTTCCGAAGCTCTCAAGTCCAGGAACACAACCGCGGTGGCCGCTGTCGTCACCGCCGGTTGCCTTTGTGTCCCGGCTCTCATGTGCGCCCAGGAGTGGGATGACCACGACAGGAGTCACCGTCGTACCGCTGTTGAGATAGCGTGGAATTATCTCAACTCAATCGGTCCTGACGGTATTCTTGTCACTCATGGTGATAATGACACCTTCCCTCTCTGGTATGCCCAGGAAGTCGAGGGGATCAGGAATGACGTTAGAATATGCAACACCTCCCTTCTCGGTACAGACTGGCACATCGACCAGATGAGGTATGCCATCAACAACGCCGCGCCTATTCCTCTCTCAATCGCCCAGGATCAATATCTTTACGGAACCAACGACTGGGTTCTCATCCAAGACAACAGGAACCAGGCCATGAGCCTGTCTGATTGCATCAAGGTGTTCAAGCATCCGGACGCTAAAGTCATGACCCAGAACGGACGCAAGCTTGACTACTGGATGTCCCGGAAGATGGTGATGCCTGTGGATAAGGAGAATTGCCTCAAGTATGGCATTGTCAGTCCCAAGTTCGCGGACATGATCCCCGATTCCATAATCCTGGAGATTCCAAAAGGTAAGACCGGACTCACCAAGCCTGAGTTGTTTATTCTGGATCTTCTCTCTAATTACAAGTGGGACAGGCCGCTCAACTTCCTCAATCAGGGTGGAGACCTCGACGTCGGCATCAAGAATTACCTCATGTATGATGGTTTCTCATACAGGTTCACTCCGATAAAGAACAGTATCAAAGCCTTCGACCTGGGTGTTGTGGACACGGATGACCTTTATCACAAACTCACCGAGACATTTAAGTTTGATGCGGTCGCTGGAGATGACTATCTCATCGATTACCAGAACATGTATACCTTCCTTGGGGTAATGGCTTTGCGCAATCTTTTCATCTCTTCCGCCAGCGCTTTCTTAAAGGCCGGGGAAAATGAGAGAGCCGAGCATGTGCTGGACATGTGCCGGAAGGTCATGAGGCCGGACAGGTATCCCTACGACAACAGCCTCCTAGGGTGGGCATCCAACTCCTTGTTCCCGATTGAGATGATGAAGTATTACTATATTCTCGGGAAGAACGACAAGGCCAAGGAGGTCGCTCTTGAGCTTGATGAGCAGGTCAAGGAATCAGTCGCACTCTTCCTCGATTTCTATCCGGAATACAAGAATGAGTTCGAGTACAACTGCCAGTTGATCTATTACATGGCCTCTGAAGCCAAGAAACAGGGTGACGAGGAGTTCTCGAAGTATCTCGAGGACGACATCGCCGACTTCCTCAACGAGAAGACCAAATAGCCTGATTATTTACGTGATCGGAGACGGGTCGAGCTCTCAACCAGGAGCTGGTCCCGGAAGATACGCCTTGCGGCCATGAAATCCAAAATGGCCGCAATAAGGGGAAGAATGGCGGTCCAACTGAATAAGACGCCTTTAGCGGCTACAAGATAATCAAACACTAGCCAGCCCTGCAAGCCTAGTAAGACCAAGGCCGCCAGAACAGCGGTACGCATCTGGAACACCCTCACTTTGAATGCCATCAACGAGATGATCTGAAGCAGCCCGACCACTACCAGCAATATCAGGTAAGGTATGAAAGCCACATACTTGACCTCATCCACGTGAGCTCCGCCGGAGCCGACAGTAAACGACTTAACGCTGAAGAAAAGCGTCACGACCAATGCGGTCGCGATCACAAGATACAATGTCTGGATTCTTTGCCACATACCGCGAAAATAGCTAATTCCAGCGATTTTTGTTATATTTGAGAATTAAACATAATCAGTTACACCATGAGAATACCCGAATCCGAGCTTATAATCAATTCCGACCAATCCGCTTTCCATATCCACCTCCGTCCTGAGGAACTAGCTGATATTGTGATACTTGTGGGCGATCCAGGCAGGGTGGACATGATTGGATATTATCTCTCCGACGTGGAGTTCCGCCATGCCAGCCGTGAGTTCGTGTCCATCACTGGAAGATACAACGGTAAACGCCTGACAGTCCTATCCACGGGCATCGGAACAGACAACTGTGACATCGTGATGACCGAGCTTGACGCCCTGGCGAACATTGATTTCACGACACGGGAGGTGAAGAAAAACCACAGGGAGTTGACAATATTGAGAATCGGCACCACAGGTGCTATCCAGGAGGACATTCCCATAGGATCTCCGATATTCTCACATTACTCAATAGGCTGCGACGGTCTGCTCAACTGGTATGCGGACAGGGATAACGTGACCGACAAAGACATGGAGGAGGCTTTCATCGAGCACACCGGATGGAACAAACATCTTCCGACTCCCTATTTCGCGAAAGCGAGTGATGATCTTATAGCGAGATTTGAGGATTGCAGTGTCAAAGGAATGACAATCTCAGCTTCCGGTTTTTACGGGCCTCAAGGCAGAGTGGTCCGTTTAGGCTTGGCAATGCCTGACATGCTGGAGAAGTTCGAGTCTTTCCGTTATGGGGACTACAGGATCACGAACTTCGAGATGGAAGGTTCCGCGGTGGCCGGATTGGCAAGGCAGTTGGGACACAAAGCGGGCACAATTTGTTGCGCCATCGCGAACAGATATCTGAAGAGCAGCAATCCCGACTACAAGGCTATGGTCAAGTCGCTCGCTGAGCTTTCACTTGAGAGGTTGACGAGGTAGGATATCGCTGTTGAATCTAGCCAATACATTCGCCTCATAAGTCTTCGTGACTGGTATGGGAGGGATCAGGTCATTGTCCAGATCCAGCTCATATCCATCCTTTTCCTTCCGAAGGACCTTCACTTTGTCCATATTCACGATATACTTCCGGTGGCATCTCACAAGGCTGCTCCCTTGGAAACTTTCCTCAACTGTCTTCATCTTGCTGCGGATCATATACCGTTTAAGGTCTCCCGCACTGTCAGTGTAACGGACTATGATGTAATTGTCGTCTGATTCAAGATAGTATAGATTGGAAGCGCTGACACAGAGCTTCAGGTTGCCGCTATTGTCGAAAAGGGTAATCTTCTCAAGTCTTGATGGAAGGACATTCTCGTCAAGGACGACATTCCCATAATTCATCAGACGGATTGTCTGGTTCTTGTCTTGAAGGGCGAAATACATCCCCGCGAGGATGTCTGGGATTATCAACGAGATGGTCCCGTAAAGAAGGGCGTTCCCGAGTGTTCTTGGAAACTGATCCCAACCGATAGCCGTGATGGGTACCGTTATGAATGAATATGCCAGGCAAATGACCAGAACCTCTCCAACACACCAAGCCCCATAGCCGAGATATGTCATAGGGATGATGTTTCTGGTCTGATATATCAACAGACGGCTCAAAGCCACAAAGGCAAGGGAACCGGTAGCGAAAAGGACCGTGAAGGCGAAAAAACGGGAATTTCCTAGAGCCATCCAACTGTTATGCGAGAAAGGAAGACTCAGCAGGAGAAACACTATGGAGAAGAACGCCGCGAAAGTGACGGTGTAGATCAGTTGGTATTTCCCCCTTAAATAATCCGGGAGCCTGGAAGTAATTGCCATAACTATCCTTGAAGTTTACAAATATAGCATTTTTTCAGGACATCAGCATGTGGCGTTTTCACCACAAATACACACGGTTCACCACACCTGAGTTATAATAGCGAGCTAGAACCGCTATTCACCACAATTATTTTGATGCCGACTGTAAGATTGGTATTTTCGCGGCATATTAATTTAAACTGCTATTTATGAGAATAATCGGAACAGGAAGCGCGCTTCCCAAAAAGATAGTCACGAACGAGATGCTGTCAGAGTTTCTCGACACCAGTGACGAGTGGATCACCACTCGAACCGGTATCACGAGCAGGCACATAATCTCAGACGAGAGGCTCGAGGACTTGGGAGCGGAAGCGGTGATGAAGGCTCTGGATATGGCTGGGTTGGGTGTCGAGGATATCGATCTGTTTATTGTGTCCAATGTGGTCTCGGAGCATATCACCCCTGGCATGAGCTGCGTCGTGGCCGAGAAAATCGGATTAAGCTGCCCAATGTTCGACATCAACTGCGCCTGTCCCGGATTCATCTACGCCCTTGATATGGCCGAGACATATTACAAGGCCGGAAAAGCTAAGAATGTCCTCATTGCTTGCATAGAGGAGCCTTCCAGGATGTCTAGCTGGAAGGACCGTTCCACCTGCGTCCTCTTCGGGGATGGTGCCGGAGCCGTTGTCCTGACCGCTGGAGACAACATCAAAGGCACGAAGCTCAAAGCCCAACCCGACACTGACAAGCTCTTCATGAGAAGGGTCCTCGAATACAATCCTTATGTCAACAAGGCAGAGAGCGACATTCCCCTTCAGATGCGTGGCCGCGAGGTGTTCAGATTCGCAGTGGAAGCCTGCACTCATGGCGTGAAGGGTCTTCTCGATGAGATTGGAATCAACAAGGACGACGTGTCCTGGTTCATGGTTCACCAGGCCAACAAGAGGATTATCGACTCGATCATTGACTTCATGCAGGTTCCCGCTGACAGGTTCCCCGTGAATATCCAAGATCATGGCAACTCTTCTTCCGCCTCATGCCCCATCCTGTTGGATGAATGCAACAGGAAAGGCATGTTCAAGGAAGGTGACATTATAGTACTGAGCGCCTTCGGTGCCGGTCTTCTGTCCGGAGCCGCCGTACTTGAGTGGTAATCTCCACATTTCCACATTAATCGTTATATTTGTAATCTGTTTTAATACGAAATAATAAATAATAATCATACATGGAGAAAAGAGTAGTTATCACAGGTATGGGCATCATATCCCCCGTGGGAAATGACGTGACCACTTTCTGGAAAAACCTTTGTGACGGTTACTGCGGTATCGAAGTTATCGAAAGCGAGGACACAGAGCAGCTTCCGGTCAGGATTGCCGGTAAAGTCAAGGAGTTCCACGCTGAGGATTACGGAATGGACAAACCCTTCATCCGTAAGCAAGACCTGTTCACACAATTCGGCGTCGCCGCCGCTTACCAGGCTGTCAAGCAATCTGGTCTTATTTCCGAAGGAGAAGGCAAGAATATCGATCCTTTCAGGTTCGGAGTCTACTTCGGATCCGGCATAGGAGGTTTCGCCACCCAGTACAGGGAAATGGCCAAAATGATCGATGACCCTTCCGGTCAATGGATATCTCCTCTTTTCATCCCCACGATGATTTCCAACATCGCCGCAGGTCAGATTGCCATTCTCAATCATGCCGAAGGTCCATGCCTTGACATCGTGACAGCTTGCGCGACATCCACAAACGCCATGGGAGAGGCCTACAGGGCCATCAAGCATGGTTACGCCGATGCAATCATCACCGGCGGCAGCGAGAACGCCACCATTCCGATCGGCATTGCCGGCTTCGCCAACCTCAAAGCCCTCTCAAGGTCAACTGATCCTAAATACGCCTCCCTGCCTTTCAACGCCAACAGGGCGGGATTCGTTATGGGAGACGGTTCCGCCGCTCTCATTCTAGAGGAATATGAGCACGCTAAAGCCCGCGGGGCTGTGATTTTGGGAGAAATGGTCGGATACGGCAACACCTGCGACGCATACCACTCCACCGCCCCAAGGCCAGATGGCACCACCCAGGCCAGATGTATTGAACTCGCTCTCGAGGAGGCTAACTTCGACAAGGATAAGGATGTCCTCTATATCAACGCCCACGGCACAGGTACGAAACTTAACGATGCCGCCGAGACCCAGGCATACAAGAACGCGCTTGGAGACTTCGCGTACAAAGCCCATATCAGCTCAATCAAATCAATGACCGGACACATGTTCGGAGCGGCTGGAGCGGCTGAGGCGATCGCGACCATCCTCGCCATCCGTGATGGGATCTGCCCTCCCACTATCAACCTGGACACTCCCGATCCCGAGTGCGACCTTGACTACACTCCCAATAAGGCGGTCAAGGCGGACATCACCCTCGGAATCTCCGACTCTTTCGGATTCGGAGGCCACGACGCTTGCGTCGCTTTCAGGAAATGTGAAGACTAAGCCGTTTCTCTATGACACAAACACTTAACAAAGAAGATATTAAGAATTTCCTTCCCCACAGGGAGCCCATGCTCCTTATCGAGGAGGCTTATATAGACGAGCAAGGACTGGCTCACTCCAAGTACACGATCAAGGATGACGAGTTCTTCACCAGGGGACATTTCCCTGGCAATCCTGTTGTTCCCGGTGTAATCCTATGCGAGATCATGGCACAGAGTTGCGCTATTCTCGTAAAGGATGAGATTCCCGGTAACATCACCCTTTATGCGGGTATTGACAAGGTCCGTTTCAAGAACTCGGTTAAGCCGGGCGATGTGTGCGAAGTCACGGCCAGCCTCGACGAGAGGCGCGGACAGCTTTTCTTCTGCTCCGCGAAGCTGGAGGTTAACGGCAAGCTTTGCTGCAAAGGAATGCCGTCCTTCGCATTGGTTCCCATTCAGTAGTAGACATCATGGAATATCGGAGACTTGGCCCAGGAGAGTCCGAGGACCTCTCTTCGAGGATTCTGTACGAGGATAATCATATCCTCGTCTTCAATAAAGTCCCCGGAGAGATCGTCCAAGGGGACAAGACCGGAGACGAATGCCTGGCGGAAACCTTGAAAGCGTTCATCGCCCAGAGGGACTCGAAGCCAGGCAAGGTGTTTCTGGGCATCCCGCACCGGCTTGACAGACCCGTCAGCGGCATTGTTGTCTTTGCCAAAACGTCCAAGGCACTCTCGCGGTTGTCAGAGATGTTCAGAACCGGGGACATGCACAAGACGTATTGGGCCTTATGCTATGGCACGCCACAACACGAGGCGGGAGAGTTGACCGATTGGTTGATAAGGAATGAGAAGATCAACAAGAGTTTCATCGCGAAGGCAGGGGCGAACGGGGCCAAGGAAGCCAGGTTGCGCTATCAGCTACTGGGAAAGACTGACAGGTACTCACTCATCTCCGTACAACTCCTGACAGGACGCCATCACCAAATACGCTGCCAACTCGCCGCAATGGGTTGTGTCATCAAGGGCGACCTCAAATACGGAGCCCCTCGTTCAAACCCGGATGGAGGAATATGCCTACATTCCAGGGAGATATACTTCACCCACCCGGTAAAAAAAGAGGAGATGACACTGTTGGCGCCACCTCCCTCATCCTGGAAAGGCCTCGAGCCTTATCTGTAGTCATCCGCCTTTTCCCTTGCCTCGACAGCTTTCTGTCGGGCAGCCTCAGCTTTCTTCTCAGCTTTCTTGGCCTCTTTCTCCGCTTTCTTGCGGGCTTTATCTTCCTTTGCCTGGGCCTCCCTGGCCTCCTGTTCCGCCCTGGCAGTCGCTATAGCCGCCTCAGTGCCCTCAGATTGCCTGCGGGACTGTGTCCTGTCCTTAGAGGCATCTTTCGCCGAACGCCCCTTTACCGCGGCGTAGCAAACCACCTCGTATCTTCCCCTTGTCTTCTTATAGACAAAAAATGAGTCCACAACATCCTCGTCGGGATACCCATAAAGCGCATCTGACCTCGCCTCCGCCTTGGCGACGTTAAGATCCTTATCCATGGCCTTCCCTATGACCTCGACGGCGTTTCTCGTCGAATATTTGGAAGTCAGATAGCCGTTGACGGCATCTTCAAGCTTGATGTTATCCAAAGATTTGTAGCCCTCTGATTTGAGATGCTTCACCTCAATCTTGGTGTCTTTCTTGGCCTGCTTGACCGCTTTCCTGCTCTGCGCTCCGACGGTTGTGAATGCCAGGGCACAAGCCAGAAGGGTAATGATGAATCTTTTCATAACGGAATATTTGAGTCTATCTGATGACAAATATATAAAAACTCTGTCACCTTTCAAACGTATGCTCCCCCAACCACTCCGTAGGAGTCTTACCCATATTGACTTTGAAGGCCATATTGAATGACACAGAGGAATGGAATCCCGACATCGAGGCCACCTCGCCCACCTTCAGCCTCGGGTCTTTCTTGAATAAAGAGATGGCGTACTGTATGCGATGATAGTTTATGAACTGACGGAAGTTCCTGCCTGACAGGATGTTAATGGTCCGGGACAAATACAGTTTATTCGAATACATCTCCTCAGCCATATCTTCCATGTGGAAATCAGGGTCAAGGAATGGTTTCTTCTCGTTCATATAGATCATCACCCGATTGTAAAGATTGTTCATCTTTTTGTCTTCTTCCGCCTTGTCGATGAAAGAAGTCCTGAGGTTGCCTTTTATTATGTTTTTCACTTTCTGCTCTGTCATCTCCGGCAACAGGAATGTCCTACCCGTAAGGTCTTTTTGATAGAGTATCGCATACAAGAGCATATACATGGCCAGGCATGAATAGGCCATAATCTCCCCCGCATCCCCAGGAAGAATGATGGAACACAGAGACAATCCCACCATCGCCAGATACACCATTGAATAAATGAATCGTGAATAATCCTCGAGGTTGTGCCATACGGCAATATTGCGGAAAAACATCCTTATTCCGCCCAGTCTTTTGATCACCACCGCGACAAAATATGCCACGAACACAGTGAGTATCACAATGTAGGAGAAAAACTCCCTCTCGGATTTGAAAGAGAAACTTCTGGAAGAGACAAACAGCGAGAATACAAAGGAGATGGCTATGGCTCCATCCAAGGCTATCACTGCCCATAGAGACTTTCCCGCCTTTTCGAAAGAGCAAGGATAAAGGAGAAGGATCTCCGCGGCTGCCATTATGTCTAATAAAAGATAACGTGACTCCGGAGGATAGGACCCCAGCATTTCCATGATAACCAGAGTGACCCCTGTGGCTCCCGCCATAATCCTGATAACAAACCGAGGTGTCAGAAGCGACTTGTTTTTATTGAAATCATGAAAAAAGAAAAACACATACTCGACAATCAGAGAGACCGCGATAATAACCGACATAACGTTCAAGATTAGTTAATAAAAAGTTTTTCGTTTATGCGATGATGAAAATAATGATAAAAACGAAACAAAACACCCCCTACGTGGTGGTACGCAGGGGGTATCTTTTCAAAATCGCTTATAAAAAACAGAAATTAAGCTTTTTTATCCTTGATCGTGTCAAATCCTTTACCATAGACACCAGCGACAGAGGAAACTGACAAGAAAGCATCCGAGTCAATCTGCTTAACCGCCCTAAGCAACATGTTAACATCCGTCTTGCGAGTGATGACCATAAGGACAGAGGACTCCTGTTTTGTGTACCATCCCTTCCCGTCGAGGATTGTGACGCCACGATGGAAATCCCTGGCTATCATATCAGCGATAGCCTCATGGTGGTGTGACATGATGAAAATCTGCACGCTCTGCTTGGATCCGGCGAGATAAAGATCCGCCACATTTCCGCACACTGTGACGATAATCATACCGTATACGGCCGTAATGAACTTGTCGACAAATGGAAGTCGCTGTCCATCAGCGGTAAAGGAGGGCACAAGGAGAGATGATGCTATAATGAAAACATCAATCAGAAGAATAACCTTTCCAGGGGAAATGTTATGGAACTTCGTGATGATTAGGGCTATGATATCCGTACCTCCGGTGCTGCCTCCCTGAGAGATGGACATCCCTATACCGAAACCCGCCATCGAACCTCCGATGATGGAGCATAGAAGCTTACCATTGGATAGAGCAAAATCCTGAATCAACTGAGCCGGGATGATTGTCTGCTCAATGTTGAGGCAGAAAGACGCCAGGAAGATGGCATAAACTGTCTTGATTCCGAAAGACGGCCCTATTATGAACAACGAGATCAGCAGTAACAAAGCGTTGATCACGAAATAGGTATAACCCATCTTTATTCCCGTGGCGAACTGGATGATGGCGCTTATACCGGACACCCCACCTCCAAACATGTTATTTGGAGTGAGGAAAATTGTCCAGCCACAGGTGTATATCAGGATTCCTAGCGTTATGAGGATGTACTCCTTAATTGTCCGCAGGATGTTCTTCTGTCTGTTTGCCATTATTCGATTTCTTTTTACGCATTAATTTAAGACCAGTCTTCATCTCGTCGAAACCCTCTCCATAAACAGTGCTCGCTGAAGAGACTGTCACAAAGGCGGAAGGATCTATCTCCTTCACAGTCTTGGTGATCGTATGAAGCTCGGGCTTACGCACCATGATGAGCAGCACTTTCTTGTTTTCTCCGGAATACCACCCTTGGGCTTCAAGGGCTGTCACTCCCCTGTTGAGATCATGGATCACGGTGTCAGCTATCTCCTTGTATTTATTGGAGAACACCATTATCTGCCAAGTCGAGTTCCGCCCCAGGAGCACCCAATCCACAAAAACCGAGAATATGACCATGGCGACATAACCGTAGACCATATCCTCCACGGTCTTACCTGGAATCAAGAGTATCGAGGCTATGATGAACATATCGACAGCGAGGAAGACCTTTCCTAGGGAAACTGGCCAGAACTTATTGACTATCAATGCGACAATATCCGTTCCTCCAGTACTTCCACCTCGAGCAAGGATGCATGTTATGCCGATGGACTCGATGATGGCGGCAACTATCACAAGGAGGAGTTTATTGTCGAAAAACACATGGAGGAACTCCATTCCAGCCAGGAAATCAAGCCCTAAAGTGGATAGTCCTATAGCGTAAAGGGTCTTGAATCCGAACCCTTTCCCGAGAATGAGGGTTCCGAGCAATATGAGCAAACCATTGACAACGATATAGGACAAGTATACAGGAATGCCTGTGGCGAAATTCAGGATTGTACAGGCTCCTGTCAGACCTCCGCTGGCTATACCATTGGGTATAAGCATATCCGCCCATGCGAAGGTGTAAAAGAGCACTCCTATGGTGATAATCACATAGTCATCCAGAGCGCTCAGGAACGAAGATTTGCTTTTAATCTGCCTCGGGGACATGATTGAATCACTTTATGACAATATTGACAATTCTACCGGGTACAACTATGATTTTGACTATGCTCTTGTCGCCAACCCACTTGGATGTCTGCTCCATCCCCCGGATCTCGGCCTCCACTTCCGCCGGGTTCATAGACTTAGGAAGATCGACCATGAAGCGGGTCTTGCCATTGAAGGAGACAGGGTACTTTACACTCTCTTCCGCGGCCAGGGATGGATTGAATACGGGGAAAGAAGCGAACGTGACGCTATCCTCATGCCCGAGAAGAGACCAGAGCTCCTCAGCGATATGGGGCGCGAATGGCGAGAGGAGGATTGTCATGGGCTCCAGAACGGCGCGCTTGCGGCACTTCAGGGCACTAAGATCATTCAACGCTATCATGAAAGCGCTGACCGTGGTGTTGAAGGAGAAGTGCTCAATATCGTATTCCTCTTTACCAATAAGCTTATGGAGGACCTTCAGCTCCTCGTCAGTGGGCTCCTCATCTGAAACGGCGAGAGAGTCTCCGTCAAAAAACATTCTCCAGAACTTCTTGAGGAAACGGTTGACCCCGTCAATACCTTTAGTGTCCCATGGCTTGCTCTGCTCAAGAGGTCCGAGGAACATCTCGTAGAGCCTCAATGTGTCAGCGCCATAATCGTCGCATATCTTGTCAGGATTGACCACATTGAACATTGACTTGCTCATTTTCTCGACAGCCCATCCGCAGATGTATTCCCCATTCTCAAGAACAAATTCCGCGTCAGCGAACTCCGGCCTCCATGCCCTGAATCCGTCGAGATCAAGCTTGTCGTTCCTCACAAGGCTAATGTCCACATGTATCTCAGTAGTCTGGTACTGGTCCTTAAGTCCGAAGGAGACGAATTTGTTGGTCCCGACTATCCGGTAAACGAAATTCGAACGTCCCTGGATCATTCCCTGATTGATGAGCTTGCGGAATGGCTCGTCCTCGCACACATAGCCATGATCGAAAAGGAACTTGTTCCAGAAGCGGGAATAAATGAGGTGGCCGGTGGCATGCTCGGTTCCACCGATGTAAAGATCGACATCCCTCCAATAAGCATTAACGTCTTTATCCACAAGCGCCTCATCGTTATGAGGATCCATGTATCTGAGATAATAGGCGCTGGAACCGGCGAAACCAGGCATCGTGCTGGTCTCAAGAGGATAACCATAATAAGTCCAGTTCTTTGCCCTGGCTAGCGGCGGCTCACCATTCTCGGTGGGTTTGAACTCGTCTATCTCAGGAAGATTCAGAGGCAAATCCTCGAAAGGCACCGGAGTAGGAATCCCGTCCTTATAGTAGATCGGGAAAGGCTCACCCCAATACCTCTGACGGCTGAATATGGCGTCACGAAGCCTGTAGTTGACTTTGGCATGTCCAAGTCCCTTCTTCTCCACATAGTCAATGGCGGCGGGAATGGCGTCTTTCACCTCCATTCCATCCAGAAATCCGGAGTTGACCATCTTTCCTTCCTTGGCGTCGAAGCTGGACTCACTCACGTCGCAGCCCTCGATAATAGGGACGATGGGCAAATTGAACTTTTTGGCGAACACGTAATCCCTGCTGTCATGAGCCGGAACAGCCATGATGGCTCCGGTACCATAACCAGCGAGCACATATTCGGAAATCCAGATAGGAACCCTCTCGCCTGTCAAAGGATTGACTCCATAAGAGCCTGAGAAAACTCCCGTGACGGTTTTTGTCTCGGCGATCCTCTCCCTCTCGGTCTTTTTCTTCACATATGCCAGATAATCATCCACTTCATTTCTCTGGCCTTCGGTCGTGAGGACATCAACAAGCTCGCTCTCGGGAGCAAGAACCATGAATGTCACTCCGAATATAGTGTCCACCCTGGTCGTGAATATGGTGACATCATGCTCCACATCCCCGTTGTAGCACTTGAAAACCACCTCGCAGCCTTTAGATTTACCGATCCAGTTACGCTGCATCTCTTTGAGAGAGTCGGTCCAGTCAATCCTGTCAAGCCCCTCCAGCAACCTTCCGGCATATGCTGAGACCCTCAGCTGCCACTGCATCATCTTTTTCTGCTCAACAGGGAAGCCTCCCCTGACCGACAGTCCGTCTTTCACCTCGTCATTAGCCAGAACAGTACCGAGACCGGCGCACCAGTTGACGGATGTCTCACCTTGATAAGCGATGCGATAATTCATCAACATGTCTGATTTCTCCTTGTCAGAGAACGATTTCCACTGATCTGCGGAGAAAGGCTCATGATCGGAGCAAGCCGCTTTGACGGCGGCGTCGCCTCCTTTCTCAAAAGCGGCGATAAGGTCTTCGATTGGACGCGCCTTGTCAAGATCCATATCATACCAGCTCCCGAACATCTTGAGGAAGGCCCACTGCGTCCACTTATAGTATGCAGGGTCGCAAGTGCGGACCTCCCGGTCCCAATCATAGGAAAAACCGATCCTGTCCATCTGCTGGCGGTAGCGGTTTATATTCTTCACGGTCGTGACCTCAGGATGCTGTCCAGTCTGGATGGCATACTGCTCAGCGGGAAGTCCAAAGGCGTCATATCCCATGGGATGGAGGACATTGAAGCCCTTCAATCTCTTGTACCTGGAGAAAATATCACTGGCGATATAACCCAGAGGATGCCCTACATGCAACCCGGCTCCAGAAGGGTAAGGGAACATGTCGAGAACATAGAACTTAGGTTTCGACGGGTCCGCCTTGGTCTTGAAAGTGCCTTTCTCCGCCCAGTAAGCCTGCCACTTGCTTTCAATTGTCCTGAAATCGTAATCCATTATCTGTCTGTTATTTCTGAATATCAATACTTTTTAAGCCCGAAACTCTTGGTCCCTTTCTTCTCCAAGCGGAACTCAACGTAGAGGGACATCTCCGAACTGACTTTCTGCCCTCTGACCTTGCCGGGTTTCCATTGTGGAGAAGCGCTAATTATCCTCACAGCCTCTTCGTCCAGAAGAGGATCCGCCCCCTTCAAGACTTTCACATCCCTGATCTTTCCGTCCTCACCAATCACGAAATCCACAAGCACACGACCCTGGATGCCCTGACTGATAGCGTCCTCGGGATATTTCATGTATGAATACACCCATTTCTGAAGGAACACTTTCGGGTCATCACTCCCTAGGAAAGAAGGCTTGATGTCGCAATCGTAATACGGCACGGCATCGGGCACCCCGCCAGTCAATTTAACGACCTCGGAAGGGTTGAATATCGGCTTCGCTCCACCAGCGAGAGCGATCGAGTAACTGTAGATATACTCAAGTTCCCTCTCCATCTTCTCATAGTCTATGATTGACTGGGTGTCACGCTCCGTGTCATGGGCCGGATACCTTCCCGTCGTGAATAAGACTGAGGGGATTTTCTTATCATAAAATGCTATATGATCTGAAGGGTACGGCTCTTGCGTCGTGATGGTCGGCCTGATAGGCTGCAACTCGTTGGAGAGAGCCTCAACGATCGCGTTCATGTCGGCATTTGAGGCGGTATATGCGAAGAAACCGTCAGATCCGGTGCCGAGCATGTCCAAATTGATCATGGCGTCAATATTGGAAACATCAGAGAATGACCTGTTAAGAAAGTACCAGGAACCGGCGAAGGCCTCCCTTGAGGCTCCGAAAGCGACAAGGAGGACAGACCTGCGGAGCAGGGCCTTGTTGGTCTTGAGCATCCGGGCGAGCTCAAGCATCATTGCCACACCTGAAGCATTCCCGTTTGCCCCATAATAAATCTTCTCAACCTTCACTCCATCCACAGTCATAGATCCCGTGCCAAGGTTATCCATCCTGGCGCCTATGACTATATAATTATCTCTCAGGGCCTTATCACCTCCCTGAATGAAAGCGCACACGTTTCTTGAGACAAGGGTATCGCCATTATCCTGACGTATTCCGAAAGGATCTCCCCCATCCTGTGAAATCACATCGATCCCATAGGATTTCAAGGTCTCGGTTATATATTCCGCCGTGAGTTTCTCGCCTTCAGAACCGGCCTTACGGCCTTCCATCATAGCGGAGGAGATCGTTGTCACATGCTCCTTGAAAGCGGTTACTGTCTCGCTGTCGCCCAAGTCCGAATAACCGGCCTTGTACTGCGCGTTAACTGATACTGCCAACAAAAAGGCGATGGCTGTTATGAGAGCTTTTCTGGTCATTATTTCTTTCTGTCTAAAATCCAGACGCCCTCAGGGCAAAAACCCTGCCCTTTCAACTCTTTCATGAAAGCTTTGACCTCCTCAGGATCATCAGTGCCCCCGATACCTACCGCAGTGCGCCCCTCTGTGAAGCCGAAGAACTCCGGCTCATAGCCATAGGTCTTGATACGTTCGGCGTATTTGACAGCGTTATCTTTGCTGGAGAATGCCCCCATGATCACATAATAACGCTTCTTTCCCACGATCTTTTTCCCGGTCTGCTCTCCGGCGGGCACTACAGCCTGCTCTCCGGCAGGACGACCGGGCACGGCCGCGTCCATCCTCGCGTCGCCTTGCTCCGCTGCGGCTGAGTACGGCTTTTGCTTGTCATCCTGAGCGGAGCGAAGGATCTCCGCCCTCTTCGCCTCGATATCCTTCGAAGTCGGCCGCCCAGCCAACATACGGAAAAAATCGCAGCCCGACGTCATGATGGCGACGGACAGCAAGACAACAGCGATCTGAAGAACCTTTCTCATTTTTCAGCAGAACCTTCAACAAACGCGACTATCTCGCCCTTGGCGACTTTATCACCCTGCTTACCAAGGACAGCCACGACACGGCCATCCACCGCGGGAACAATCTCTTCCATCCCGTAATATGTCTGGACAAAGCCCATTCCCTCGCCAGCTTTGACCTCTGTCCCGGCTACAGGAGCCTTGGAATCATCGTCAACATCGACCTGCCACAAGAGTTGGCCCTTGACCGGCGCCTGAACGGGAACCGCATGGGGATAACGGCGGGTGTATTCCTCCACATCGAACGAAGGCATCTCGACCACGGGACGGGTAACCACTATAGGGGCGCCGGCCTTGGCTTTGAAATCCTCAAGCTCTTTGTTGAAGCGCTCCTTGGCGATGCCGCTCTTGTAGTCACGGTACTGGCGCTCATGCATTGCCATCTCGAAGAGTTCCTCGTCATCCTCACCATAATCCCAGCCTTCCTCATCCATCATCTTCCTGAAATTCGGAAGCTCATCAGGATAGTTGTCCTGAGGGTTGCCTGTGGAGAACTCCAAACCCTTCTCCTTCGCCAGCTCTATGATCTCCGGAGCGAGAGGGCCTGGAAGCTGTCCCATATTGCCTAGAATCATCCCCCAAGTGTCCTTGTCGATGGTGGTCCAGCGAGGTTTGTCGTTGAGCATATTGAAGAGATTCATCAAAGCGGTGTTCTTGACATACTGGCTGAACGGTGTCACGAGAGGCGGATAACCTAAGCGTGGCCATACATACTCAACCTCCTGGAAGAGCTTGACCATCAATGTGTCGAGGCTCATCTCAGGACGACCGTGCGATCTCTGGGCGGCATTGATGGCTCCTTGGAAACCCCTGAGGTCGGCCATCATCGAACCCATCATTCCACCGGGCAGACCGCATCCCACGAGCAGGGAGCTCATCTGGGCGTTGGTGGGATTAATCCAGTAGCCAAGGAAATCGTCAATGAACTTCTGGGTCAGACGGCGCACCTCCATATAGGCGTCCATATTCAAGTCTTTCACAAGGAAACCGTCGGCCTTCATCATCTCACGGATGGTGATCACGTCCGGGTGGACCTTGCCCCAGGAAAGAGGCTCGACCGCCACATCAAGATACTCGGCGCCAGCCCTGGCGACCTCAAGCATAGATGCGGGTGAGAAGCCGGGGCCTGTGTGGCCATGGTACTGGACCACGATGTGGGGATATTTCTTCTTTATGTCCTTGACGAGTTCCCCCAGGAAGGTAGGACGGCCGATTCCGGCCATATCCTTGAGGCAGATCTCATCGCAACCATACTCCACGACCTTGTCGACGATCCCCATGTAGTATTCCACAGTGTGGACAGGGGAATTCGTTATCGATAGCGCGACCTGGGAGATCATCCCTCCCTTTTTCGCTCCCTCAACCGAACCGCGGAGATTGCGGTGGTCATTGAGGCCACAGAAAGAGCGGGCGATATCCGTGCCTTGCTTCTTCTTGACCTTGAACATCAAATCCCTGACATCCCTCGGAACGGGATTCATCCTCAGAGCGTTAAGTCCCCTTTCAAGCATGTGTGTCTGGATGCCGGCTTTGTGGAAGGGTGCCGTCCACTTGCGTACCGCCACATTGGGGTTCTCACCAAAAAGAAGGTTAACCTGCTCGAAGGCACCTCCATTAGTCTCAACCCGATCGAAACAACCCATATCGACAATCGCGGGGGCGACCTCGCAAAGCTGATCAACCCTCGGGACATATTTGCCCGAGCTCTGCCACATGTCCCTGTACACCAGGGAGAACTTTATCTCTTTAGCCATATGAATAATTCCTTTAATCTACAAATATACTCATTTTTCCCTATCTTTCACTATCTTTAAACGCACCATAATTCATTTGCCAGCCATGGGAAGAAAAATCCACTTCGTGTTGATAATATGCCTGTTCTCACTATCATCGTATGGGATGCCAAGGGAGATTCCAGAACCTTGCTCCCACCCCAGACTCGTGCTGAGGGCAGGAGAGGAGAAAGCCGTCAAGGAAGCCGTCGGAAAAGGCGGTATTATGGCAGAAGCATATTCATATATCAAGGAATTCTCCGACAACCTCCTTGTGGAACCGCCTCTGGAGCGGATAATGACTGGTCGTCGACTGCTGAGTATCTCCCGCCAGGCCCTCAAGAGGGTGTTCTACCTCTCCACTATGTACAGGCTGGAAGGAGACAAGAAATATTCAGAACGGGCAGTGAGCGAGATGCTCGCACTCTGCCGTTTCAGCGACTGGAACCCATCTCATTTCCTGGATGTGGGTGAAATGACGATGGCGGTCTCGATAGGTTACGACTGGTTATACGAGATTATGGGCGAAGCCGAAAAATCTGAGATCCGTGAAGCTATTCTGAACAAAGGACTACGTACCTCGGACGGACAGTGGTTCTTCACCTCCAACAACAATTGGAATCAAGTCTGCAACGCCGGTATGGTTTACGGCGCCCTGGCCATATACGATGACGCCCAGGAAGAGGCCAAAGCGATGATATCTAAATGTCTGGATTCCAACCCTATTAGTTTGGCGAGCTACTCGGAGGAAGGATGCTATCCGGAAGGATATGGCTACTGGGCATACGGCACATCTTTCCAGGTCATGCTGATAGCCGCGCTCGAGAGTGCTTTCGGCAGCGACCTCGGACTCATGAACGGAAAGGAGAGATTCTATAATTCCTCACGGTTCATCAGCATGATGAGCACCCCCATGCACAATGTTTTCAGCTATTTCGACGGCGGCAGAAGACAGAATTTCCAGCACATTCAGGCTTGGATGGCGACAAAGACAAAAGACCTTTCTGTTCTATACCCTGAGCTCACTTTCCACTCTGACCAGGGACTCATCATGCACGACGAGGATAGGCTGTTCCCCATGTTCCTGATCGCCGGACGCATGATTGATTTCAACGCCATCCCGAAGCCCGAGGACAATTACTACGTTTGCTCAGGCCTTGAGCCGATGTTCATCTACAGGAGTGGATGGGACAACAAGACCGACACATATCTCGCCGTCAAAGGCGGCAGGGCAGCTGACAATCACGGCCATATCGACACCGGATCATTCGTGTTCGAAAGTGATGGGGTCAGCTGGGCGATTGACCTGGGAAGCCAGAACTACAACTCGCTTGAGACACGTGGAGTCAACCTGTGGGCAATGGACCAGGAAAGTCAGCGCTGGGATGTTTTCAGGATTGGAGCGGAGTCACATAACATCCTGACCGTCAAAGGTAAGAGACCCATTGTCGATGTCCGGATCCCGATCCTGGAAGTATGGAGGAAAAACTCCAGGAAAGGATGCGGCCTCCCTATGACTTCCTTCTACGGTGGAGATCTGGACTCCTGCTATAGAAAGGTATTTCTCGACAAGAACGACAATCTCCATGTCGAGGATTTCTTTATCGGTGGCGAGACCAAACACAACCTTTTCTGGACCATGTGCACCGAAGCCGAGGCGCGGATTCTCGGACCGGCGACGATAGAATTGAGAAAAGACGGTAAGACCAGGATATTGAGACTATCCACAAAGCATTACGCCAGCCCCCGAATATGGCCGACGACTCCCCGGCACGACTATGATGCCGACAACCCCGGCACCTGCCTCGTCGGCTTTGAGATCAAGAATGTCCTGCCACACGAGAAAGTCTCAATAAAGGTGACATTATAGCATCCCAGAATCTTCGAAGAGCCGGCGGTAATCGTCGGCTTTTTTCTGTATCGGGAGAGGGTATGCCCTGGAGGTGGAGGGCATACGGTAAAGACGCATATCCCTGCCTTCAAAACTGAACTCTGAATAGTCACCGACGGCCGGAGCCTCTGCCCCGAAGGCCGCACAAAGTGTTTGGGCCGCCTTCTCACCTGTGACCACGACTGCCTCACAAAACGGAATTCTACGCAGAAGCGCCGGAATGTCAGTAGGTTCCACAACCTCAAGGAACTTATCCGAGGCATTGTCTTTGAGCCGCCGCACAGCTGTGGCGGTGTCGAACATCGCGATTCCCTTCTCTGAGCAAAACTCCTTGATTTCTTGTATCTTGAACTTTTTGGCTCGGAGGTCCACGAACCTGTCTCGGTCGTCATAGAATAACAATCCGATAATTCTCCAGAAATCATTGATGAAATTCGGATAATAGAACTCCATGCTCCAGCGCTTTGGCTGAGGAGGGAAACTCCCCAGCATCAGTACTTTAGCCCTCTCCGGCAAGAAGGGTTCAAAAGGATGTCGCTCGACAGGGATATCCATCGTCAGACCTTAAGGAATATTCCCTTCTTGTACATGAGCCTCATGATCAGGAAGAGGATCAGCACGTTGCCAAAGGTGATGACTAGGGGATAATAAGCCCCTGTCAGATGCTCGAATCCATGGAGAAGCGATTTGCTTACGGAAGAGAAATTGATGACCTCACCTATGCAGTACGCCGCTATCGAGTTCATACCGAAGTACTTCAACCAATTCAGACCCCTGCTCTTACCCCACACGTCCACAATCAGGTAGACGATCGCCAAAGCTATGCAACAAAAACCGGCCGAATACAGGGTCATGGAACTGCTCCATATCTTCTTAATGACAGGGAACCAAGGGTCAAGAGCGATACCAAGGATGATTAATGAGACTCCGGTCGCGGCAAGTATATATCCTCTCATAGCTTTACGCCATGATTCATCCTTCAGGACGCTTCCGGCATAACAGCCGAGCATCACGGTAACTATGAAATTGAGGCTGCTTAGGATCCAGGTGTATTGATAGCCTTCATTCCAAGCCCAGGTCCCGTCAGGATTCCATATCACTCCGTCGCGGTGGGATCCCAGCACAGCCTTGTCGATGACCATCGCTATATTCCCCTGAGGGTCGAGATTCATGTTACCGAAAATGACGAACACAAGGATATACAACAGGAAACAAGCCGTGCCGAAAAACCAACTCCCTTTCTTGCCCAGATACACGAACGCCAAGGCAGCGAAAACATAACCGACAGCGATCGCTTGAAGCGTATTGGCGAACGGATGGAACACTTTGAAATCGAGATTAAGCAAGTTCCCTTGCACGATCCAGCCCAAGAAGAACAATAGGGCGAAGCGCTTTAAGAGCTTGAGATGGAATGCCTTACCCGGCTTCTCCCCTTCCCTGTACTTAGCCATCGAGAATGGGATGGTCGCTCCTGACATGAACATGAACAAGGGCATGATAATATCCCATAGCACGAATCCTTCCCAAGAGACATGGGTTACCTGGTGGCGTACCCCATCCCAGACAGGAGACTGGTTGATACTCAAGAAAGTATGTATGAGCGGGCCTGCTACAAGGAGCAGGAACAAATCCATTCCTCGCAGGATGTCGAGGGAGGCTAGTCTTTTCTTAGGGTCCATCATTGATTCGCGGAATCAAACTCTTCTATGATCTTCTCAGCCTTTGAGTAGCCATCAGCTGGAGCTTTCCACATGATCGCGAATACAAGGCAACCCAAAATGCCGAACGCGATCGCCACAGCGAACACCGTGTTCCAGCCGAAAGACTTGGCGATCATACCGAAAGCCAGTCCGGAGACCGTCGTGCTGGCGTATCCGAATATTCCTAGAATACCATTGGCGGAGGCGGCCGCCCTCTTGGTCGCCTGGTTGGAAGCGGCTATTCCAGTGAGCGCCTGAGGGCCATAGATGAAGAAACTGGACATGATGAGGAAGAATATAGCCAGCCCGGTGTTGGACTGCGGCATCCTCCAGAAAGCGAAGAAGCACAGAGTGGCCATAACCATGAAAATGAAGCATGTATGGTGAGCCTTGCTCTTGAAGAACCGGTCAGTCACCCATCCCGCCAGCAGAGTGCCTATGATACCACCGACTATCTCGGAAGCGGCCACGACATTAGCCGCCGTGGCGATTGGAAGCTGCTTATAATCAGTGAGGAACATCGATCCCCAGTCAAGGATGGTGAACCTTATGACATAGACGCAGAAATTAGAGACCGCAAGTATCCATATTATCGGGTTGCGGAACACCATCTTCTTCAGAAGCACCTTGTAAAGAGCATGGGCATGCTCAGGTGTCTCTGTCTTCTCATCGACAGGTTTTGATGTGACATGCTCGTCAAGAAGTTCCGGACTCGGAAGCCCCACGTCAGACGGGGAATTCTTCAATCCGAAAAACAGCAGGAAACTGCCGGCGGCCGCGAGAATGGCGGGGATGAAGAAGCACCACTGCCAGGCCTCATAGCCGAATCGTCCAAGGATGAAGGTCCCGATCAGAACAGCCACCAAACCAGCGCCGATAGAGTGTGAGCTGTTCCATACACTCTGCTTCGTGGCCAGTTCGGAAGGCTTGATCCAGTGAGCCATCAAGCTACCGCAGGGAGGATAACCCATCCCTTGGGTGAAACCGTTTATAAGCCACAAGGAACCAATGAAATAGACCAAACCGACGGTGGCTTTTCCGCTAGCGTCCATATAATGGAACAGTCCGTTCATCTGTGGACTGAGACCAATAACGAAATTCACCACCGCTGAAAGCAGAAGTCCCAGCCCCATGATGAATTTCTTCGAGCGTGCCCTGTCGGAGATGAATCCGTTTATGAAGCGGGAAATACCATAGACTATCCCGTTGAGGGTCAAGAATATACCTAGCTGGGTCTCGTCAAGCCCGAGCTCGGATTTCAGCGCCGGCATGGCTATGCTGAAGTTCTTCCTCACGAAATAGAACAGGGCGTAACCTATCATGAGGATGATAAGCGTACGCCACTGCCAATAGTTGTATTTTTTCTTGATGCTTTGGTCCATATCACAAATATAAATAATTCCCCTTTTTACTTGAAGATATTTCGTACTTTTGTGTATCTATGGACAAGAAAGAGAACTACAACTTGTTTTTGACGGCGGAGCAAAAGGAGAAACTGCGCCGAATCCGGCACCTGGCCCTCGACATGGACGGGACCATCTACATGGAGAACAATTTATTCCCCTTCACGATCCAGACACTGGATGCGCTTAAGGCCGCCGGTGTGGGCCATTCCTTCCTCACCAACAATCCTACGAAGTCTGTGGGCGACTATGTCGCGAAGCTGGCCAGAATGGGGATAGACTGCGCCTGGGAGGACATGTACACCACCCCGATAGCTACGATCGACTATATCAAGAAGACATATCCCCAGGTCAAAAGGCTGTTCATGCTCGGCACGCCCAGCATGCGGGAACAGTTTGTCCAGGCAGGTTTCGTCTCTTGCGAGGACGATCCGGCCGACAGGCCGGACATGCTCATCGTGGCCTTCGACACAACCCTGGTATATCCACGCCTTTGCAGGGCCGCCTGGTGGGCGAAACAGGGGATCCCCTACATCGCCACCAATCCGGACTGGGTCTGCCCTACCGACGCCGAGACCGTCCTGGTGGACTGCGGCTCTCTCCAGAAATGCATCGAGGCTGCGACCGGCCGGCGGCCCGACAAGGTCATGGGCAAACCTGACCCGACTATGCTGGACGGGATCCGGGACCGTCATGGCTTGAGACCGGAGGAGATCGCGATGGTCGGAGACCGGATCTACACCGACATCGAGATGGGACGGAGGGCCGGAGCCGTAAGCGTGTTGGTTCTTTCTGGCGAGACGACCCTTGAGACAGCCCTCAAGGCCGGAACGGCAGACTTTATCACAAGGGATCTGGAAGAACTCGGATATCTTATTCTCGAAAGCCGTAAACAACTGTAAATGAAGATATTGTTCATACACGGCCTGGCTTCTTCCGGAGCCTACAAGATGGCTTCCTCGCTCAGGATTCTGGTTAAAGGCAGCGAGGTGATCGCTCCCGACGTGCCGATAGAGCCATCCGAAGCCCTCTACCTGCTTGAAGGAATATGCCTGGATGAGGATCCCGACCTGGTTGTGGGACTCTCGCTCGGAGGTTTCTGGGCCCAGAAGCTCCGGGGCCGCCGGAAACTGCTGGTCAACCCGGACCTGCACCCTTCCTCCATGCTGCGCTCGAAGTTGGGAGTGATGGAGTATCTCTCCCCTCGCCGTGACGGAGCGTTGTCTTTCAATATCACCGAAGAGATCTGCGACGAGTATGAGGCGATGGAAATGTCTCAATTTGAAGGACTTGAGCCGGAGGAGACAAACCTGTCCACAGGCATGTTCGCCGACCGGGACGAGATGGTGGACTGCTTTGACGAGTTCAACTACCATTACCCGGGAAGAGGGATCCGCTATCCTGGGACCCACCTTCCTAACTTTCCAGAGATAAAGAAGTATTTCCTTCCTGTGATCCTAAATGAGATATCTCCTGAATAACTCCACCGACCCGTATTACAATATGGCCCTGGACGAGTTCTGCCTTGAGAACATCGTCTCAGACGAGCCATATTTCTATCTCTGGAGAAACAGGCCCTCGGTCATCATCGGCCTCAACCAGAACGCCTATTCAGAAGTCAACCTTGACTATCTGAAAGCGAATGGGATTCTCCTGGCGCGTCGGGTGACCGGCGGCGGAGCGGTCTACCACGACCTTCAGAACCTCAACTACACCATAATCGGCCCCACCCCCTCCCCGCAACCGATGGTGGATGCCCTGCGAGGGCTCGGCGTCCCCGCCGAACTCACCGGCCGCAACGACATATTCGTAGGAGGAAGAAAGGTATCCGGCTATGCCAGAAGGGTTTCCAAGCGTCAGGAGATCATTCACGGCACCTTGATGTACGACGTGGACATCGATACCCTCACCCATGTCCTGGACGTCCCGGGATCGAAGATGCAGGCCAAGGGTATCGGTTCCGTGAGGAGCAGGGTTGCCAACCTTAAGGAATATCTCCCCGGTTTCCCTACATTGGACTCTCTGCAGACCACCCTCCAGCAGATTCTTTCAAACGGGGACGTACTGATCGAGCTGACCGAAGACCAGCTTTCAGAAGTTGAGATGATGGCCAGGGAGAAATTCTCCACATGGGACTTCATCTACGGCCGCTCTAGACAGACCGGCTTTGTCAGGAAGGCGAAACTCCCCTGCGGAACTGTCGAGGCCAACGTAACCCTTGACCGGGGCCTGATCACAGACATCTCCTTCAGCGGAGACTTCATGTTCGACCATCCGGTCGAGGAACTCGCATCGTCTCTTGTCGACTGTCGTTTCGAACGCTCGGCTATCAGTCAGGCCCTCGATGGGGCCGATGTCAGCAGATATTTCCACGGATCGGATGCCGAAGACGTCCTGAACCTGTTTTTCTCATAATTGTCCCAACCTTTCGGGCCATCGAAGATGGCACCCATATCGACCCTTCATTGTTCTTTCCTTCAGCCGAAATGGAGAAAGGGGGTTTTTTGCTGGTATGGAAGTGATTGATTAACAGCGAGTTCATAGTTTTGACGGAGTCAAAAATCAGCACCGTCAGATCACATAATTTGCTAACTATTAATAACTTACATACCAGCGAAATCGAGGGCCTAGCGGTCGGCGTCGCGGAAATAGGCTGCGATGGTTTTCGCGAGGCTGCGGCCGAAGACACGGCTGGATTCGGGGTTGACCTCAGTTCCGTTGTCGTTGGCGAAGGGAATCTCAAAGCAGAGGCACACATGTGCTCCCGGTGCGTTCATCCTGGCCCAACTCAGGCAGGACATCCCGTCGGCATAGTTCTTATTCGTGTTCCAGAGGGTTCCGAAAGGCACGTTGTAGGAACTGTCATAGGGCAGTCCTTCGGCATATCGGTCGACCAGCGAGATGAACCGTTCTTCAGCTGCGATGTCGGGGATAATGTCAGGATCACCGAGAGGATTGTAGAGATATTCATTGATTCCCTGCGCTATCCAAGGACAGTGGAGGTCGAGGATCACCTCGGCGTGCCTCTCCACATAGAGTTCAGAGATCGCCTTGGTCTCGGGATAGAGGAACTCCACATAGTCGCGGTTGTGGTCGTGAGGGGCGCGGTACTTGCCCTGGTCACCGCTGGCCGAACCGTCAAAGTCGGCGAAAGGCGCCACAGTCAGTTCCACGTTGTCCCTGAGCCACTTGCCTGTCTCATTATCTGCGCAAAAGCCCTGGATCACCCCCTCCATGACATAGGAGGCCATGGTCTCAGAGCAGTGATGACGGGCGGTTATCACGACACGGTGCTTCTCCTCTCCGTCCAGCCTTCCGAAAGAAGCCCTCGGGACTTTCTTTCCGCTCACGCTCCTGCACAGGACTCCTTTGGTGTACAATTTTTTGTCCAAAGTCCGGAGGAAACGTTTCCAATCCTTTGGGACATAAGGGTGACATTCATAGAAATACACATCCTTGTCCTTCGGACCGAAAGTGTATGTGAATGAATTGCCCGCCTTGTCTCCGGTGAAGAAGAATGTCTTGCCCTTGTCAAGGGAGACCACGGCTCCCCGGGCTCCGACACACAAGCGGGGATACTTGAAAACAAGGGTTTTCCCCTGGGCTCCGCGCACCCTCATGGCCCAGTAGAACCATTCCTCCCTGTTACCGGTCAAGTCAGGCTGGACATAGACAGTGTCGCCTGACATCTTTTCCACAACGATATTACCCGCAGGCAGGCGGTCATCAACGCGGACCTTCCTATTGGAAAAAGCTTGCGCCTGAAATGAGACAAGCGCAAGCAGGACGATGGTGACTAATTTATTCATAACTCTTTATTCATAACTCGTCGGCGTGGGACAGGAGGTACTCCTCCGCCTCAACGTTCCAGAGGCCGAAATGCGCCTTGCAAAGACGGTCCAGTTCGGCATATACATGATTGGACTTCCCTTTCTCCTCAAACTCGGAAATCGCGGTCAGCGGCATCTCCACATGAGTGTAGATAAGCTTCTTGCCACCCTTGATCTCCGGAAGGTGGAGAGTCGTCTCAGGGACCACGTTCAAACCGCCGATATGGGTCACCAGACCGGCCGGATCCATACCCTTGCCCATCAGGTCGAGGGCTTCCTTCATGTCGTCGGTATTGCCTCCGCTGGTTCCCACGATGTGGGTAGAGGCATAATGGACGTTGTAGAAGTTGAGCGGTGCCTTGAAGTCGGCGCGGCCCGGTCCGGAGAAGAAGTTCAGGCAGCCGTCCTGCCCAAGGATGTCGTCTCCCTGCTCGATCACGGCCGGGACAGGAGCCATGACCACTACTTCGTCGTAGCCGGTACCTCCTGAGATCTCCCTGAGATACCCGGCCGGATTCTCCACCGTACCGGTATTGACATACCTGAGGTCTATCCCCCTCGATGCGGCGAATTCCTTGGTATAGAGGGTCGCGGCACGGTCAAGCCTGGCCTGGTCGATGTCGGTCACGACGAAAAGCGAAGGCCTGCGGTCCTCACGGCGGAGGACATAGTTGATCATGGCGAGACCCATGGGACCTACTCCGGCCAGAAGCGCCATCTTGCCGCCGTCCTTTATCTCCATATGGTGGACATACGAACCGGGACGGGTGTGGTAGCAGGCGTGCATAGCCCCGATGACGCAGGAAAGAGGTTCGCTCAAAGACGCCGGATAGAATCCGGGGCCCTTGTAAGGCAGCAGGCAGCCCTGTTCCATCACCTCCGCAGGGATGATGATGTAGGTTGCGTCACCGCCGATGTACCTGTAGGAATATCCCGGAGCGGAAAGGACTCCGACCGGGCCGCCCTCATAGTTGAGGGCCGGCTGGATGGAGAACTTGTCCCCCGGCTTGAACTGGTCCTTCCACTTTGCTCCTACCTCCACGATTTCGCCGGCGAATTCGTGGCCGATGATGGTGGGGTGCTCCGCTATGTCGTCGGGAACCCTCTTGTGGTCCGTCCCCTGGTGCGACGACTTGTAGGACGACATACAGATGCTGTCGCTGACGACCTTGGCGAGGATCTCGTCATCCTTCATCTGAGGAAGCTCGAACTCTTCAAGCCTCAGGTCTTCCTTGCCGTAAAGGCGTACCGCTTTTGTCTTCATATTCAATTAATTAAATGCCTTTACGGGCGTGCAGACGCATCTGGGCGACGGTCTGGTTGCTCGTAGGAACATAGTCTTTAAGTGGAACGATCTTCTCGTTGATCGCGTCAAGGAACCATGACGGCTGGGGGAAGAAAGCTTCCTCAAGCTCGTGGCAAGGAGTGATCCAGTTGCGGGAGCCAAGCACTACGGGAGCGGCGTCGAGATAATCGAAGGCCATCTCGGTGATATTGGCCGCAAGGTCATTGAGATATGAGCCGCGTGCGCAAGCGTCACCGGCCACGATGATCCGGCCGGTCTTCTTGACGGACTCGATCACCTTGTCGTAGTTGAACGGCACGAGGGAACGGGCGTCAATGACCTCTGCTTCCATGCCATACTTCTCCTTCAGGATATCGGCAGCCTCAAGAGCCCTGTACAGGGTGGCGCCGATCGTAAGGATAGTGATATCCTTTCCGGCGCGCTTGACATCAGGCTCACCGATAGGAATCTCGTAATATCCCTCCGGAACACCGCCCTCGTGGAACTTCTCGCCAATACCGTAAAGACGCTGGCTCTCAAAGAATATGACCGGGTCGGTTCCCTGAAGGGCGGCGTTCATGAGACCCTTGGCATCGTAAGGAGTGACTGGGAAGCAGACCTTCAAGCCAGGGATGTGGGTGCAAAGACTTGTCCAATCCTGGCTGTGCTGAGCACCGTACTTGGAACCAACTGAGACTCTGACGACTACCGGCATCTTGAGGATATTGCCTGACATGGCCTGCCACTTCGGAAGCTGGTTGAATATCTCATCACCGCAGCATCCGAGGAAGTCGCAGTACATGATCTCAGGGATCACGCGGCCACCGCACATCGCATAACCGATAGCGGTACCGATGATAGCCGCCTCAGCGATCGGACTGTTGAACAGACGATGGTACGGAAGCGCCTCGGTCAGACCACGATAAACAGCGAAAGCGCCACCCCACTCACGGTTCTCCTCACCGTAAGCGACCAAGGAGGCGTCCTTGTAGAAACGGTCAACGATAGCCTCGAAAACTCCGTCCCTGAAGTTGTAGGACTTCATTGAGCTAACGGGCTTCCCATCCTTATCGAGCCAGAAACGCTCTTTGCCTTTTATCTGCTTAACCCTCGGGTTCTCTTCAAGCGGCATAAGCACATCCGGCTTGGCGTCGGAAAGGGAGTCAACGCTCTGGTTGGAGAACATCATCTCACCCAAAAGCTCATCCTGCTTAACCAAATCCATGCGAGGAGAGACCTCCTCATCTATGGCGAGTTTATAGCATTCGAAGATGTTGGCGTTGACCTCGTCCCGGATAGCGTCAAGAACAGCCTGATCAGCGACACCAGCCTCGATAAGCTTCTTTCCGAAAGCGACAATGCAGTCTTCCTTCTCCCAGGCCTCAATCTCTTCCTTGGTGCGATAGGAACTCTGGTCGGACGGCGAATGGCCGCTGTAGCGGTAAGTCACGACATCCAGAAGAGCGGGTCCCTTCTTCTCGAGAAGGTATGCTTTCTTGCGGTAGAAGGCGTCTATGACAGCGAGGGGATTGTATCCGTCCACTCTCTCGGCGTCCATAGCGTCAGCCTTGAATCCTGCGCCCAGACGAGCCGGGAAGGTGTAACCCATTGTCTCACCCTTGGTCTGGCCACCCATCGCATACTGGTTGTCCATCACATTGAAGAGAACCGGCAGGCCACCCTTCATATCACCCTCCCAAAGAGTGTTGAACTGGTCCATGGAAGCGAAAGTCATACCCTCGAGCACAGGGCCGCGGGCCATGGCGCCGTCTCCAAGGTTAGCGACGACAATACCCTTCTTCCTGTTGACTTTCTTATACAAGGCCGCACCGACAGCGATAGAACCGCTACCACCTACGATGGCGTTGTTCGGATAAATACCGAAAGGAGTGAAGAAGGTGTGCATCGAACCACCGAGTCCCTTATTGAAACCGGTGGTGCGGGCGAATATCTCTGCCATGGCTCCATAGAGCAGGAAGCGGATTCCAAGCTCTTTGGTGTCAGTCCCGGAATATGCCTTCTTGGCGACATTCAATGTAGCGCCGCCCCAAAACTCCTCCATTACTTTCTTGAGCTCATCCTCTGGAAGGATCTGGATTGAGCGGAGTCCCTTGGCGAGAATCTCACCGTGGGAACGATGGCTTCCGAATATGAAGTCATTGGTGTCAAGGGCATAAGCCATACCCACGGCCGCTGCCTCCTGGCCTGCTGAGAGGTGTGCGGGGCCGGGATTGTTGTAAGCCACACCGTTGTACCCTCCGGTGGTCTTAACGAGGTTGAGCATGGTCTCGAACTCGCGGATATAGGACATGTCCCTGAATATCCTGAGAAGATCCTCTTTGGTGAAACGGCCGTCCTTGAGCTCTTCCTTGACGGTCTTGTTGTACTTCATCACCGGAATGGCCGGGAGTTTGAGCTCATGTTCCTGGGGACGCAGTGTGACTTCAGGATCGATATATAGCGCTTTTGGCATGGTTTGACTAATTAGATTGTGAATGATGTTTCTTTAATGATTTCTGACACGGTCGGGTGCGGGAAAACAACCTCCTGAAGTTGCTCGAGAGTCATCTCTGTCTCAATGGCGACGCAAGCGGCGCTTATGATCTCGGAGCATGGGTTACCAAGCATGTGGACGCCCAGTACCTCATGGTACTTCGCACCGACGATCACCTTGCATATTCCCTCTCCCCTCTCATTCTCTGCGACGAAACGGCCCGCATAAGCCATGGGGAGTTTGACGACCTTGTAATCAATACCTTTCGCCTTGGCTTCAGCCTCAGTGAGTCCGACTCCGGCGACCTCAGGATTGGTGTATACCACTCCGGGGATGGCATTGTAGCGCATCCTGTCAGCTTTTCCGAGGATATTATTGACAGCAACCTCCCCTTCACGTGACGCCGTGTGGGCAAGCATCGAGAATCCTGTCACATCTCCGGCGGCATAAACTCCGGGAACATTTGTCTTCATCTTCTCATCCACCTTGATTCCGTAAGGCCTTCCGGCTGGATTGAGAGCGAGTTCCACTCCGATATTCTCAAGTCCGAATCCCTGGAGATTGGCCCTGCGGCCGACACTTACCAGAATCTTATCACCGCTTACCCGGCAAACCTGGCCTTCGGGGTTCTCATACACAACGGTATTGCCCTCTATCCCGGTCACCTTGCAGCGCAGGCAGAATTGTACGCCTTTCTTCTCATACTGCTTCTGGAGCATATCGCTGATCTCATCATCAAGAGGACCGAGAATCTTCGGAAGCATCTCAACCACAGTGACTTTTGTGCCAAGTGTGCTGAAGAAAGCGGCGAACTCCATACCGATGACACCACCTCCGATCACCACCAGTTCCTCAGGACGCTCGGTCATGTCCAGGATCTCACGGTTAGTCACGATGACGTCTCCAGCCTCTTTCAATCCCGGGAACGGAGGGACGGCGGCCTCAGAGCCAGTGCAAATCAAAAGATTCTTGGTGGTGTAGACATTCCCGCCAGCCTCGATCTTGACACCCTCGCTGTCACGTCCCTGGATTGTGGCGTTCTCAGCCACGACCTCCACCTTGTTACCCTTCATCGCGGCTTTCACACCTCCGACAAGCTTCTTGACAACCTTGTTCTTCCGGGCGACGATCTCATCATACTTGAACGAAGGATCGTTCACATAGACTCCGTAATGGTCGCCAGTCATGGCGTAATTGTAAACCTTGGCACTGTACAGAAGGGTCTTGGTCGGAATACAGCCCTCATTTAGGCACACTCCACCAAGCGACTTCCTCTCGAAAAGAACCACCTTTAATCCGGCGGCTCCCGCCCTTTCGGCGGCCACATAACCACCGGGGCCGCCACCGATAATCGCTAAATCGTACATATCTGAATTTGAATTATATCCTTATTCGTCAGAACTCGATGTCCAGAGTCTCAATCTCCGTCGCCACTTGTTTAAGGAAGCGGGTGGCCTCACCGCCGTCAAGAGCCCTGTGGTCATAGGTCAGCGAAAGGCCCAGGTAAGGCACAAACGCGAAGACTCCACCACCAAGGTCCTTAGGGCGAGGGACGATGGTGCCGACACCCAGAATGCCACTCTGGGGAAGGTTGATAACAGGAGTAAACCATTCGACCCCGAAACCTCCCAGATTGGATACCGTGAAGGACGCCGCCTCAGAAGACAGCAAATCAGGATTGATACTACCCTTACGGCAATCATCAGCCACCTGCTTGAGCGTCTTGCTCAATTCCGTTATCGAGAGATTCTCGGCGTGCTTGACGCAAGGGACCATAAGTCCGCGCTCAGTGTCAACCGCACATCCGAGATTGACAGTGTTGAATATCCTCATGGAATCCCCAAGGCAGTGGGAATTGACTTTAGGGAATTTTTGAAGAGCCTTGATCACCGCGAAACACACGAAGTCATTGATGGTGACGTTGGCATCGATCTTCCCTTCCTCCAGAGCTTTCTTGGCTTTCTTCCGGAGAGCCTGGATCCTTCTCGCGTCAGCGCCGAGCATATGGGTGAGCTGGGCGGAGTTCTGCAGGGAATTGTACATGCTCTTGGCGATGAGCTTGCGCATATTGGACATCTTCTCGACCTGGAACTCGGAGCCTTCTCCGGCGATGTCGGTGTGGGATGGCTTCCATGTCTTGAGGTCGCTTCCCTTCACCATCCCGGCGAGACCTGTCCCGCTCGCTGGCGCCTGCAGGGCGCCCTCTGCCATCATTGCCTTGGCAAGGCCTGATCTGGGTGATGCGGCCGCGGCTATCACATCCCGCTCTATTACCCTGCCTCCAGGGCCGGAACCCGCGACTTGATTCGTGTCCACGCCTTTCTCTTCCGCCAGATGCTTTGCTCTTGGGGATACTCCGGACGGAGATGATGTCCCTCCGGGCACCACTGCCACCCTCGGCACGTTAAGAGGGGGGACCGGAGCTTCGCTCTGCGAAGCGAGCGGTGGGGTCGAGCGGAGCGAGACGGTGCCGGAGGGCGCGTAATCCCCGCCCGGAGCAGCCTGAGCAGCAGGTGCGTTGCCTCCGGGAGCGAACTCCTCGAAGGACTCACCTGGCTCGCCGATGACCATCACGTTGGTAAGGCACGGAATCTCGTCATTATCATTGAAAAAGCAGGCCAGGACGGTTCCTTCAAACTTCGATTCCTCGTCAAATGAAGCCTTGTCGGTCTCATAGCTGAAAAGGATGTCTCCAACGGCGACCTTGTCGCCCACTTTCTTCTTGAACTCAGTTACGATGCAGCTTTCTACAGATTGCCCCTGCTTGGGCATTATCACTACTTGCGCCATTAATTATGAATTTTATAAGGCCCATCAAAAGACCATACAAAGTTAAAATTTCCTGTTGAGATAAAAAAGGATTATATTTGTATGCTTTACACAAAAAGCATTATTCAAACTAAAAATATCAAACACCAAAATGCGATCAACAGAAGATCTGAAGAAGATTGCCTCTCAAGTCAGAAGAGACATCATCAGGATGGTCGCCCTGGCCAAGTCCGGACATCCGGGCGGTTCCATGAGCAGCACCGATTTCATGACTGCACTCTATTTCGGAGTCATGGATCAGGATCCAGCCACCTGGACCCGTGAGGGAGCTGGTCAGGACACTTTCATCCTCTCCGCCGGGCACCTCACCCCCATGTATTATTCAATCCTCTCAAGGGCCGGGTATTTCCCGCTCTCTGAGTTGGCCAGTTTCCGCAAGTTCGGAACCCGTCTCCAGGGACATCCTTCCGTTAGGAAAGGACTTCCGGGAGTGTTCCAGGCTGCGGGATCACTGGGTCAGGGGCTTTCAGTGGCCGTCGGAATGGCTCTCGGCAAGAAATCCACCAAGGACAACCACAATGTGTACGTTCTCTGCGGTGACGGAGAGTCCGAGGAAGGCCAGATCTGGGAGGCCGCCATGTTCGCCGCCCATCACAAGGTTGACAACCTAATCGCAATGACGGATGTGAACGGACAGCAGATTGACGGAACGACCGAGTCTGTAGCCGGTCTGGGAGACCTTGCCACGAAATGGCAGGCCTTCGGTTGGGAGACCATCTCCGCTGACGGACACGATATGGATAAGATTCTTGAGGCTTTCGCCAAGGCCAAGGAGCTGGTCGGCAAAGGAAAGCCTATCATGATCCTGTTCACCACCGAGATGGGACATGGCGTGGACTTCATGGCCGGTACCCACAAATGGCATGGGAGCGTACCTAACGACGATCAGTGCAAGGTCGCATTGGCCCAACTGCCGGAGACTTTGGGAGATTTCTAAAATCAGATTATCATGAAAAAATATACAGATAGAGGAAAGAAAGACACCCGCAGCGGTTTCGGTGAAGGCCTTCTCCAGGCGGGCAAAGCGGATCCAAAGGTCGTGGCTCTGACCGCCGACCTCAAGGGATCCCTCAAAATGGACGCTTTCGCAGCCGAGTTCCCCGACAGGTATTTTGAGTGCGGTATCGCTGAGGCCAATATGATCGGAACCGCCGCCGGCATGGCCCTGACTGGGCTTGTCCCTTTCGCTGGCTCTTTCGCAGAGTTCGTCACCGGACGAGTGTATGACCAGATCAGGATGGAAGTCTGCTACGGTAAAGCCAATGTGAAGATAGCGTCCTCCCACGCCGGTATCACCCTGGGCGAAGACGGAGCGACCCATCAGACAATGGAGGACATCGCCCTTATGCGCGTCCTTCCCGACATGGTGGTCATCAACCCTTGCGACTGGACCCAGACAAAGAACGCGACCATTGCCGCAGCTAAGTATAACGGTCCTGTATACCTTCGCTTCGGAAGGCCGAAAGTGGCTGATTTCATGCCCGATGAACCGTTCGAGATCGGCAAGGCATATGTGCTCAACGAAGGCAAGGACGTGACTATCGTTGCCACCGGGCATATGGTCTGGGAGGCTCTGAAAGCCGCTGAGACACTCGAGGGAGAGGGCATTTGCGCGGATGTCATTGACGTCGCCACCATCAAACCGCTTGACAAAGCCACTATCATCGCCTCCGCAATCAAGACTGGGGCAGTGGTAGTCGCGGAGGAGCACAACATGGCCGGTGGTCTTGGCGAACTCATAGCCGGAGTCCTGGCATTGACATCTCCCAAGCCGATCGAGTTCGTCAACGGAAAGGACACATTCGGTCAAAGCGGGACTCCTTCCGAGCTTTTGGCAGCCTATGGGATTGACGCCAACGGCATAGCCGACGCCGCTCGAAGAATCATCGAGCGCAAATAAAAGAAGACAAAAAAGGCGTTCAGTCCCAGAACCACTGCCACCCTCGGCACGTTAAGAGGGGGGACCGGAGCGGCGCATCGCGACGCGAGCGGTGGGGCCGCGAAGCGGCGGTTCTGGGATTGAAGCGCCTTTTTTGGATTATTATAATTAACTAAACAAAACTATGAGAATCAAAGAATTATGCGCGGACGAGCGTCCGCGGGAGAAAATGTTCTCCAAAGGGCCTGAGGCCCTCAGTAACGCCGAGCTTCTTGCCATACTCATCGGCTCGGGGACCAGGAAAGACAATGTCCTGGTCGTGGCCAACAAACTCCTTTCCGCCGCCCAAGGGCGGCTCTCCGGTATCGCCTCCATGGATTCGCATGAGATCATGTCGATGGACGGGATTGGTTCAGGCCGGTACTCTTCCATCGCCGCCGCTTTCGAGCTTGGAAGAAGATGCTGCCTGGAAGATCCTGGTTTGGAGAAGATTCCGCTTTGCGAGCCAGGGATGGTGTTCAAAATCATGATTCCACACATGAAAGGACTTGACCACGAGGAGTTTTGGATATTATTCTTGACAAGAGCGAACTACTTGATCCACAAGGAGATGATTAGTTCAGGCGGTCTCTCCGCGACAGTGGTCGACCCGAGGCTCGTGGTAAAAAAGGCCCTGGACAAAAGAGCCTGCGGGATAATCATGGTGCACAACCACCCATCCGGCAATCCCATGCCCGGAAAAGAGGATCTCGATCAGACCGCGGGAATGAAGAAAGCCGCCGGGACTTTCGATATCGCCTTGCTCGATCATATTATCATCTGTGACGACCGCTACTTCAGCTTCGCTGACGATAGGATCTATTTGGCCTGACAAGATACTACGAAGGCGAAAAATTTGCGCAGGTTGAAATAAATCTTTAATTTTGGTTTCAGTAACCATCCTCTCGAAACCATGAAAGTAATCAACCTGGGAGAGACCAATTCGGCTCTCGGCGACATCATCGCGCAGATACGTGACAGGAAAATCCAGAAAGACCGTCTCCGCTTCCGTTTCAACCTGGAGAGAATAGGGGCCATTTTCGCATATGAATTGAGCAAGATCCTGGAGTACTCTCAAAAGGAAGTCACCACACCCCTCGCCACGGCCATGGTCAACACCAGGGACACAAAAATCGTGGCCGCGACCATCCTGCGCGCGGGGCTCCCGCTTCACAAGGGTATCATGGACGTTTTTGACAACGCTGAAAGCGCATTCATTGCTGCTTATAGGAAATATGACAAGGCCGATGAGTTCCATATCGCTATCGAGTATTGCACCTGCCCTTCCTTGACTGGAAAGGTCCTGATACTCGCTGACTCGATGATAGCCTCTGGAGCCTCTATGGAAATAGCTTATGATAAACTCGTGGATGAGGGTGGCAAGCCCGCCTTCACCCACTTCATAAGCCCCGTCACAAGTGTATATGCCGTGGAATACCTCCAGAAACGTCTTCCGGAGAACACTTGCCTGTGGACAGGAGCGATTGACGAGGAGTTGACGAGCCAGTCCTATATTATTCCCGGAATCGGTGACGCCGGTGACCTGGCGTTCGGAGCTAAGGCGAATCTATAGCTCCTTTCTGAGTCTTGCCTTAGGAATATCCAGTTGGTCGCGGTACTTGGCTATGGTACGGCGGGCCACTTTATAGCCCTTCTTCCCCATCTCCGCGACCAGTTGGTCATCAGTTAAAGGCTTGCGTTTGTCCTCAGAATCGACGCAATCCTTCAGGGCTTTCTTGAGCTCCCGGGTTGAGACTTCCTCACCTTCCTGATTCTCAAGGCCTTCAGAGAAGAAATACTTGAGAGGGAAAATCCCGAAATGAGTCTCAATGTACTTGCTGTTGACCACACGCGATATCGTAGAGATGTCAAAACCGGTCTTTTCGGCTATATCCTTGAGTACCATTGGTTTAAGATGGGATTCATCACCATCCATGAAGTACTCATGCTGATATTCCAAAATGGCCTCCATCGTGCTCTTCAAGGTGTTGTGACGCTGTTTCAGAGCCTCGACAAACCATTTCGCGGAATCCAGTTTCTGCTTCACGAAAGTAGCCGCCTCTTTGCGCTGGCGATCCGTAGACCCCTGGCTCTCGGCGAGAAGTTCAGCGTATTTTTTGTTCACCCGTATTTCCGGGATAGAGAACCGGGGCATCGAAAGCCTCATCTCCCCATCCTCAATATCGAGCACGAAATCCGGAACAATCTGTTGAGCCTGATCGTTGTACGAGTCATCAATCTGGCCGCCGGGGGAAGGGTTCAGCTTGACTATCCTTGAGATAACAGCTTTCATCTCATCCTCGGAAAGACCCAGTTTCGAGATGATCTTCTGGAAATGCTTGTTGGAGAACTCCTGGAAATAATCCCGGAGGATAGTCTCGGCCAATTGGACTTCCCTGGTCTGGTTTTGCGCCTTAAGCTGGAGAAGCAAGCACTCCCTCAGGTCCCTCGCGCCAACCCCCGCAGGCTCGAATTCCTGGATCAAGGAAAGCAAACGCTCCACCTCCTCAGGGCTAGATTCAATATTGGCCCGGAAAGCCAGGTCATCAACTACGCTGTCGATATCCCTGCGAAGGTAACCCGCAGCGTCAAGACTACCTATGATGAAAGCCGCCACATCATGATCGTGCTTCGATAGGTTCCGAAATCCAAGCTGTTCCAGAAGGCTCTGGGTGAAGCTTTCCTTGACAGAGAAGGTGTTGTACTGCGGACGTTCATCCTTCCCGTAATTATTGACCCGTAACTTATATGAAGGGATGGGATCATCGGCGTCCATCTCGTCTATAGAGACATCCCTGGGCTCGTCGTCAGAGTCTTCCTTCTCAGGAGCGGGCGAATCATCCAAGACAGGATTGTCTTCCAATTCGGCCTTTACCCGCTGTTCCAGCTCCTGGATCGGCAGCTCAATCAGCTTAATGGTCTGGATCTGAAGTGGGGAAAGCTTCTGAGTCTGCTTGAGTTCGAGTCCTTGCTTGAGCATAACCTAAAAGATTGATCCCACCGGGGGATAATTGATGGTTTCCTTGACGATGAAGGCGGAAGGAAAAGACCCTTTCACCTGCTGAAGGAGACGCATGGCCTCTGACTTCGTCCTGAAATCACCCACAGTGACCTTGAAGAAAGGATTTGAATATGTTCTGTAAGCGGCTATACCCGGATACATCCCCTTGAAACGACCCATGGCAGCCTCGGATGCTCCCCTGGAATTCTGCTTATTGTCATTGAATATTCTCACACGATAGCCTGATAGCCTCCTCGAAGAATTGGAGGATATCTGACGGTTCATCGAAGCGAGTATAGCTTGTGACTGATGAACAGTTACATTCGGAAGCAGATTGAAAATGCTTTTTCCTATGAGGGTCGAGTCCACGGCCGGAGCGAGGGTCACGTCCCTCGTTTCCTGAGCTCCCGCTCCTATAGACAACCCAAGGCTCAAGGCCATGGTGAATACTAAAACAAAAAACCTTCTCATTTCCCTTCTGCCATTTGTTTAAGATCCAGATCCTTGTACTTCAAAGTGGTGCCAGCGCCGCTCTTGAGTTTGACCTTCGCCTCCAAATCAGTGGTGAAGCCATCCAGGGAGTTGCCCTGGGCTATCTGCAAAGCCTTCTTGAGGCTCACTCCCTCACTCAATGTGGCGGAGCATGGCAGGTCATAGACCTTGCTGCATTTTTTGTCGACCTTGATGGTGTCAGCGGTATAAAAAGCGAAATCCTCGCCCTTGTATTTAAGTATGCCGTTAAGGTCTGTAACCTTGAAAGCGAACGTGGGATTGTCAATACCCAAAGCGAGAACAGCGTTGATTGTGCGCAGGCCGCTGAAAGAGTATGACTCCACCCCCACGGATGTCACTTTGATATCCTTGACCTTCTCGATGCTCCCACACCCGCAAATCACGAGTGACAAGGCGGCCGCCAGAAGGACTAAAAAAATATGAGACAAGTGTTTCCTCATGTCCGGAATACTATTCACTTCCTACAAATATAGGAAAAAATACTTATTAGCTGAAAATTCCATATCTTTGTACATAGAGCATTGACATGAATAAGAAAATCTATATTGAGACATACGGCTGCCAGATGAACGTCGTTGACTCGGAGGTCATCTTCTCAATCATGAGGAAGGAAGGCTATGAGAGGACGACGGTCATGGAAGAGGCTGACATCATTCTCGCCAACACCTGCTCAGTGCGAGATAATGCCGAGCAGAGGATTTGGGGACGCATAGAGGTGTTCCGCAAGAGGAAAGAATCAAATCCGGGAGTGATAGTGGGAATAGTGGGATGTATGGCGGAGAGACTCAAGGAAGAGCTCACCAAGACAGGCAAAGTTGACCTTGTCGCCGGACCGGACACTTACAGGACGATTCCCGACATGATCAAGGAGATCGCTCCAGGCAACCCGGCCATCAACGTCCTTCTCTCCAGGGAGGAGACATACGCTGACATCATCCCTGTCAGGACAGACAAAAACGGTGTCTCGGCATTCATCTCCATCATGAGGGGATGCAACAATGTCTGCTCTTATTGCGTGGTGCCTTACACCCGCGGCGCCGAAAGGAGCCGGGATCCGGAAACCATTCTCTCTGAGGCGAGAGAGGTTTTCTCGAGAGGTTACAAGGAGGTCACTCTGCTTGGCCAGAATGTGGACTCCTACCTTTGGACAGACGGTCAGACGAAGGTGGACTTTCCTGATCTCCTTGAGTCGGTAGCTTTGATCGATCCTTCCTTGAGGGTCCGTTTCGCCACCAATCATCCTAAGGACATCAGTGACAAGCTTATCCAGACCATGGCTCGCCATGACAATATCTGCGACCATATTCACCTTCCCGTACAATCCGGCAGCGATAGAATGCTTGAGAAGATGAGAAGACGCTACACAAGGGAATGGTACTTGGATCGTGTCCGGAAGATAAGGGAAATCCTTCCGGGGTGCGGCATCACGACAGATGTGATAGCGGGCTTCTGCTCCGAGACTGAGGAGGATCACCAAGCCACCCTGTCGCTTTTCAAGGAGGTCGCCTTTGATTACGCCTACATGTTCTGTTACTCGGAAAGGCCAGGCACCATAGCCGCCAGACACTACCCTGACGATATTCCCCAAGAGGTGAAGACCCGTAGGCTTAACGAGATTATCGAGCTGCAGAACCAATTGAGCCTTGAGAGCAACCGTTCCGATATAGGAAAAACATTTGAGGTTCTCGTCGAGGGGCCTTCCAAAAGGAATCCAGACGAGCTTTGCGGACGTACCGGCAGTGACAAGATGTGCGTCTTCCCTGGTTCAGGCCACAAGGCCGGGGATTATGTCCACGTGAGAATAGCCGACTGCACCTCCGCCACCTTGCTCGGGACCATAGTTGAATAACACTGAACTAATTTAATATGGAGAAGTACATACTCGCTTTGGATCAAGGGACGACCAGCTCCAGGGCAATAGTTTTCGACCATGCGGGAAATGCCGTATCGGTCGCTCAGAAAGAATTCACACAGTATTTCCCTAAACCCGGTTGGGTAGAGCACGATCCGATGGAGATCTGGGCCAGCCAGGCCGGAGTAGCCACAGAGGCTATCTCGACCCTTGGACTGACCGGGACGGACATCGCGGCTATCGGCATCACCAACCAGAGGGAGACAACCATCGTCTGGGACGCCGAGACAGGAGAGCCTGTCCACAACGCCATAGTATGGCAAGACCGAAGAACCGCCGAGTTCTGCGACTCATTGAAAGACAAGGGATTGACTGAAATGATCCGGGAGAAGACCGGGTTGATCATCGACGCTTATTTCAGCGGTACGAAGATCCGTTGGATCCTTGAGAACGTTCCGGGAGCCAGGGAGAAGGCAGAATCCGGAAAGCTTCGTTTCGGAACCGTGGATTCGTGGCTTGTCTGGAACCTGACCGCCGGAAAGGTACATGTTACAGATGTCAGCAATGCTTCCAGAACCATGCTGTTCAATATCCACACCCTTCAATGGGATCAGGAACTTCTTGACCTATTGGATATTCCCATATCCATGATGCCCGAGGTCCGCTCCTCAAGTGAGGTCTATGGTGAGACCGCCGGATATGGATTCGCGGAAGGAGTGCCGGTGGCCGGTATGGCAGGAGACCAGCAAGCAGCCCTATTCGGCCAGATGTGCACTGAGCCCGGGTCAGTCAAGAACACTTACGGCACCGGGTGCTTCATGCTGATGAACACAGGGACCCAACCCATAATGTCAAAGAACAATCTCTTGACAACAATAGCGTGGAAGCTCGGTGACACCGTCAATTATGCCCTTGAGGGCAGCATATTCGTCGGCGGTTCAGTTGTCCAGTGGCTCAGGGATGGACTAGGGATAATAAAAAGCTCAGCTGATGTGGAAGAGCTCGCCAAGTCAGTCCCTGACAACGGAGGTGTCTACTTCGTCCCGGCATTGACCGGCATGGGAGCTCCTTGGTGGGACCAATACGCCAAAGGTGGCATACACGGCATAACCAGAGGAACCACGGCAGGGCACATTGCCCGCGCGGCATTGGAAGGAATAGCCTTCCAGACGATGGACATTGTGGGAGCCATGGAGAAGGATGCGGGAGTCAAGCTGTCTGAACTGAAAGTGGATGGTGGAGCGTCCAGGAACAACCTGCTTATGCAGTTTCAGGCCGACATCCTCGGAGCTGAAGTGATACGTCCCCAGGTCACCGAGACGACGGCCAAGGGAGCTTGTTACCTCGCCGGACTCGCTGTCGGATTCTGGAAGAGCGTAGGGGAAATCAAGAGCCAATGGCTCGCCGAGAAGGTCTTTTCCCCCGAGGCATCAGAAGAGAAAGTCAAAGCCTTGAAGGAGGGCTGGACTGACGCTATCAAAAGGACAATCAACAATCTTTAATATTCAGGGATATGGAAGTGACATTATGGACCAAATGTGTCTTCGAGTTCATCGGGACGCTTGTGCTAGTGCTAATGGGTGACGGAGTATGCGCCGCCACTACCCTCGAAAGATCCAAGGCGAAAGGCGCCGGATGGATTGTCATAACCCTCGCGTGGGGCTTCGCCGTGATGGCCGGTGTGTTCATCGCCGGGCCATATTCAGGCGCCCATCTCAACCCGGCCGTATCTTTAGGGCTTGCCGTGGCGGGGACCTTCCCTTGGAAGGAGGTTCTCCCCTACTGCGTTGCCCAGATGCTCGGAGGTTTCTGCGGAGCCGGCCTTGTATATCTCTATTACAGAGATCATTATAAACTCTCAACAGATAATCCGGACGGCATCCTCGGCACCTTCTGCACAATGCCGGCGATCGAGCACAAGGCAGCCAATCTTTTCTGTGAGATCCTCGCGACCTGTGTGCTGATATTCCTGATCCTGGCTATAGGAACCAAAGAAAATACTCCGGCTCTTGGATTAGGCAGCATAGGAGCTTTCCCTGTGACAGCCATAATAATGTCTATCGGCATGTCATTGGGCGGAACCACCGGTTACGCCCTGAATCCCGCTAGGGATCTCGGTCCCCGCTGCATTCATGCACTTATACCACTGGAGGGCAAGCGTGACAGCGGATGGGGCTACAGTTGGGTCCCAGTTGTTGGACCGATGATTGGATGCGTCATCGCCGCTGGCATTTACCTTCTCGTATACTAGCCTGATACCATGCTTCAACTGGTCGGAACCGTCTAGCTGATAAAGAGTAATTCGCGGTATTTGGGAAGGGGCCAGGAGCGATTGTCCACCCTTTCTTCCAGCTTATCGATCGGACGACGGAGATCATAAAGAGCTTCGGCTATCTTGTGGTAAGCCACAGCCCTCTCATAAAGATCCTCGATGGAGTTGGCCATCTTGCGGGCCTTCTTCATCACTTCCGCCTTAGCGCTTATCTCCTCAATATAACTGTTGATCTGATTGATAAGGCCAAGCTCCACTGAGCAGCCGGAAGTGTCACCGAAAACAGCCTGGCTCAGAGCGACTTCCTTGAGGAGTTTCCTCTTGTAGTCCAAAGCGGCGGGGATAATGTGGTTGATGGCCATCCTGACCATGACGCGGGATTCAATCTGCACTTTCTTTATGTACATCTCCCACTTAACCTCATTACGGGCCTCAAGCTCCTTTAAAGTGTAGACCCCGGTCTTACGGAACATCTCAACCGACTCCGGACGAGTGAACACTTTAATCATCTCCGGGACGCTCGTCTCAGTGTCGAGTCCCCTCAAACGAGCCTCCTCAGCCCATTCTGGAGCATATCCGTTACCATCGAAACAGACGACATCGATGATGGAGGCTATGATCGGCTTCAACACATCCATGACAGCGATATTCAATGGCTTACCAGAAGCGAGCTCCTTATCCAGGCTCTCTTTGAACGCCAACAACTGCTCCGCTACAGCCGCATTAAGGGTCGTCATGGCACCGGCGCAATTAGCGGAGGATCCCACGGCACGAAACTCGAAACGGTTGCCGGTGAACGCGAAGGGTGAAGTCCTGTTTCGGTCAGTGTTGTCCACGAATATTTCCGGAATCTCCACAAGACCAACGTTTTTGCCTTTTTTCCCGGCAATCTCGATAGGTGTGTCCGACGGGACTTCCAAGAGCTTGCGGAGGACTCCTGTCATGGTCCTTCCAAGGAAGGCGGAGATGATTGCGGGAGGAGCCTCATTCCCGCCAAGCCGATGAGCGTTCGTGGCTGATGCTATTGAGGCTTTCATCAAGGCATTATGCTTCTGCACCGCCGCCAAGACATTGACGAAGAAGGTGACAAACTGGAGATTGCCCATAGCGTCTTTTCCAGGAGCTAGAAGCATTGTCCCGGTATCGGTCCCGAGTGACCAGTTGTTGTGCTTTCCAGAACCGTTGACTCCCTCGAAGGGCTTCTCATGAAGAAGGACTACGAAACCATGCTTGCGGGCGATATAATTCATCAAGTTCATCAGAAGTTGGTTCTGGTCATTGGAAAGATTAGCCTCACCGAATATCGGAGCCAACTCGAACTGATTGGGCGCCACCTCGTTGTGACGTGTCTTGATTGGAATCCCGAGCTTGTGGCCGGTGATCTCAAGATCTCTCATGAATTCGGCCACCCTGGAAGGGATGGCGCCAAAATAGTGGTCATCAAGTTGCTGGTTCTTTGATGAGGCATGTCCCATCAAGGTCCGGCCAGTGATCATGAGATCCGGTCTCGCGGCGTAAAGAGACTCGTCCACAAGAAAATATTCCTGCTCCCAGCCAAGATAGGAATACACCCGACCGACAGATGGATCGAACAGCTTGCAGATTGGCAGGGCGGCATCATTAAGAGCCTTTATCGCTTTTTTAAGAGGAGTCTTGTAATCCAGCGCCTCACCGGTGTAGGATATGAAAACCGTGGGAATACAAAGGGTATCTTGCATTATGAACACTGGAGAGGTGGGATCCCATGCGGTATACCCCCTGGCTTCGAAAGTGGCCCTGATGCCCCCGTTGGGGAAGGACGAGGCATCCGGTTCCTGCTGGGCAAGAGACTTCCCGTCGAACTTCTCTATCACTCCCCCTTTGCCGTCATACTCAATCAAGGAGTCGTGTTTCTCGGCCGTGCCTTCAGTCAGAGGCTGGAACCAGTGCGTGACATGGGTCACATGATGCTCCAATGCCCATTCCTTCATTCCTTCCGCCACCTTGTCAGCGGTCGCCCTGTCCAGCGGCTTGCCGTTGTCCATACAATCCAGTAATGCCGAGAAAGTGTCTTTGTCGAGATATCTCGCCATTTTCTCCCGGTTAAACACCAATTCACCAAAATACTCGGAAGGCTTTCCTTCAGGATACTCCGCCGGAACCGCCTTCTTTTCAAAGGATTCTTTGACGAGGTCAAATCTGTCTTTACTCATACTCTTTGTCCGTTTTATACTTTTTGCTTAATTCTGACAAATTTAAATATATTTTCGCTATCTTACCATCATGTTCATGTCAATTATTTCCACGTTGCTGGCGGTAGCTACCGTCACCGTTTACAATCCAAGGGTTCCGGTCATTGTTGACCGTGACTATAATGTCGTCTCTGAGATAGTGATCCCTAGCGAGAACGCCCGCCATGTCTCCGGTGAGGTGGAGGTGTTCCTGGATGGCATTCCCTTGAAAGCGATCAAGGATGTCAGGCTCGTTTACATCGGCACCATCTCCCCGATAATGTCCCGCACAAAGTCAAATGTGATGAAGTCCCACTACAATTATTGGGGAGCCGGTCAGGAAGATTGGTACGCTTCACGCTCAACTTTTATAGATAGCAAGGTCAAGCCGAAATCCAATACAGTCAAGCTCGCCTTCGACAGGCAGCTGGTCAAAGGTGACAACCATTTCTATGTGAGCCTGAACATCAATTCCGCCAAAGTGGATCTCTCCGACACTTTCACATGCAAGGTTTCCAGAATCTTGCTGGACGGTCGTGAGGCTTCTTTTACCGAGCAAGGACCCTCCCAGGAAAGACGCTACGGGATAGCCCTTAGAAACCACGGTGATGACGGGGTGGACAGCTACCGTATTCCCGGACTCGCCAGGATGAAGAACGGCAAACTCATTGCCGTGTACGACATCCGATGGAATACATACTACGACCTTCAGGCCGATATAGACATTGGTTTCCAGACCAGTTCTGACGGAGGAAGGACATGGAGCAAGATGGGTGTGGCCATGGACTTCGGTGAATATGGCGGACTACCAAAGGACCAGAACGGATGCGGAGATCCATGCGTGCTTGTTGATGACACTACAGGGGATATCTTTGTTTTCGCGATATGGGCACACGGTCTTGAAGGGAAAGCGTCCATTTTCTCATCAAAAGACGGTTTTGATCCCATCGATGTGGCACAGCTGGCAATGGTCAAAAGCACTGATGGCGGCAAGACCTGGTCCACGCCGGTCAGCATAACTCCGTCCGTGAAGAATCCTGCCAGTTCCACTTTGTTTCAGGGGCCCGGATGCGGGATAACGATGTCCGACGGCACCCTGGTCGTCCCTATACAGGAATGGGACAAGGACAAGATCCCATCTGCGGGAATCATCTACAGCAAAGATCACGGAGAGACCTGGACAGTGTCCAACATGGCGGTTGACCATGTGTGCGAGGATCAGGTCGTTGAGGTCAGCCCCGGGGTTTTGATGCTGAATATGAGAAACTTTGGCTCCGACAACCGGACACGTAAGGTCTACGTGAGCTCCGACCTGGGCAAGACTTGGACTCCCCACGCCTCCAACGATGTCCTGATCGAGCCAGTATGCCAGGCCAGTGTCCTGAAGGCCGGGAACACACTCCTTTTCGCCAACCCCGCATCGACAAAAACCAGGAATATGTTCACTATCAAAGCCAGCGACGATCTCGGAAAGTCCTGGCCACACGCTCTCCTACTTGACGAGGAAGGAGGCTGGGGATATTCCTGCATGGCGATGATAGACGATGAGACTGTGGGCATCCTATACGAAGGAAGCCAGTCCCAACTCGTTTTCCAGGCCATCAAACTGACCGATATCAAGCGTTAAGAATCTTCTTTCCAAGACGCCCTTAAGGGGCCTCTGGTTTATGCCGGGGGCCCCTTAAAGTATGCGGTGGAAAAATATGTGGAAAAAAATGTAAGACGGTGGAAGAAAGTGGAAAATTATTCTTATCTTTGTGGTCAGCGTGAAAGGCTAAGAAAGATATGATCACATTCATCGGCGAATACACTTCGAAGATTGATGACAAGGGAAGGGTTGTCTTTCCCTCGCCATTCAAATCTTTGATGGATCCCGAAGGTGACATGAGGTTTGTTGTGAAGAAAGACATCTTCGCCCCTTGCCTCGAGATGTACACCTTCGAGGAGTGGGAACGCCAGTCTGAACAGGTCAAATCCAAGTTGAACATATTTAATCGAGCCCACGCCGCTTTCTGGAGAGAGTACATGCGAGGCCGCGCCGTGGTCGAACCCGACCCCAAGCTCGGACGCGTCTCAATCCCCAAGAAGCTTCTGGAGTCAATTGGTGTAACGAAAGAGGTAGTCTTCTCGGGCAACGATTACAAGATAGAGATCTGGGCCAAGGAAAAGTATGAGGCCAGTGAGATCTCCAATGAAGAATTCTTGAATATCGCCGGACAGCTATCCCAGGAGAGATAGGAGGGCGGTATATGTCAACTTATCATACTCCGGTGCTTTTGGACGAGACTCTCTCGCTCCTTGTCACCAATCCATCAGGAATATACGCAGACGTCACATTCGGAGGCGGTGGTCACACCGCCGGAATCCTTTCACGCTTAAATGAAGACGGTCACGTCATCGCCTTCGATCGTGACGCTGACGCTTTGGAGAACGCTTTGGAAGACAAGCGTCTCACTTTGGTCAGGGGAGATTTCCGCTTCATCCGGAACTTTGTCCTTCAGATAGCCAACGACCGGGAAGACCTCCAAGGAAGGCTGGACGAAGGACTGGACGGGATTCTAGCCGACCTCGGCGTGTCATCCCACCAGTTTGACACCGCGGAGAGAGGCTTCTCGTTCCGTTATGACGCTCCTCTGGACATGAGGATGAACAGAGAGGGCGGTTTGACCGCGGCGGATGTCATCAATGACTATCCCAAAGAGGATCTGGAGAGAATATTCAAAATATATGGTGAAGTGGATAACGCTGGAAGGATCGCGTCACTTGTCACTTCCGCCAGATCATCCTCCAGGATAGAAACCACCGGAGACTTCGACAAGGCTATCGCTCCAGCTGTGCCTTCATTCGCGGAGCACAAATATCTGGCGAAGGTGTACCAGGCCCTTAGAATTGAGGTCAACCATGAGATGAGGTCTCTCGAGAAGTTTCTACAGGGCGCCGCCGAGTCACTGAGAGTGGGAGGTGTCCTGGCAGTGATCACTTACCACTCCCTTGAGGACCGGATGGTAAAGAATTTCATCAAGGCCGGGAACACGGATGGAAAAGAGATTAAAGACATGTTCGGAGCCATCAAGGCCCCGCTTGAGGCGGTGGTCAGGAAGCCGGTGACCCCGACGGAAAACGAGATAGCGACTAACACCCGGGCCAGGAGCGCCAAACTGCGCGTGGCCAGGAAAGTCGCCGTGAAAGAGGGAAGATAATATGCTTGGAGAGAAGAAACAGAGGAAATGGAAGCTGGCCGACATCGGCCTGTGGCTCAAGAACGCCTTCCTTGCCACAATCAAGGGAGAGTTCCTTCTGAGGCTCCATGTCAACAAATACTTCATCCACATAATCTACACCTTCTTCTTGTTCTGGGTGAGCATCTGGCTGAGCCTCAAGATCGAGAAGACACTCACAAAGGTCGAGGAGAACCGCAAGGCTCTCCAGGACATTGAGATATATCATGCCCAGAAGACGGTCGAGCTTGCCGGCATGGGCAGGATGAGCAAGATAGAAGACATGCTGCGGGATAAAGGATCGGAGTTGACGATACCACAGAAGCCCGCCGACAGGATAAAATAACACAGGATGGCGACACAGAGTCAGAATTCAACAAAGAGAGAGAGGGACAGGATCGGAATGATCTTGTACTATCTCTATGCCGCCTTCCTGATCCTCTCGGTCATCCTCGTCGGAAGAATCGCCTACATCCAGTGGTTCTGGAAACCGGACAAGAGCATCGAGAAGTATTTCCGTCCCGCCAGTGTCAAATCCGTGATTGATCCAGAGCGTGGAGCTATCATTGGAAGTGACGGCAAGTTGCTCGCGATGTCCACTCCACTATACGAGCTGTTCATGGATTGCACCGTCCGTAAAGACTATTTCGAGAGCAAGGGAAAGGAAGGGAAGAAGATGGAATCCGAGTGGCAGGACAAAGCGAGACTGTTCGCCAAAGGCCTGGAAGCTGAGATGGGAGGAGATGGAGAAAACTACTGGAAACTGATACAGAAAGGACGCAAGGAAGGAGCGAGATATCTCAGACTGGGACATCCCGTGGACAGGGAGACTTTGCTGCGCCTCCAGAAACTTCCTTTGATGGAAGAAGGACAGTACAAGAGCGGTATCATCGTCAGGAAGAAGGACTCCAGGCAATACCCCTACGGTAAGCTTGCGATGAGGACCATCGGATATGTCAAAGATAACAGCAACTCCAACGGCAACAACCACATAGGTCTCGAAGGCAAATATGACTACGTCCTCCACGGCAAGGAGGGTGAGATGTGGCTGAGGCCAACCGACAACAAGGAGAGGATACAGAACTACGACAGCCTTTACGTCAAACCGGAGGATGGCCTGGACGTCAGGACCACTTTGGACATCACCATGCAGGACATCGTGGACAAGGCATTGAGGAGGCAGATCGAGGACAACAAGGCTATTGAGATGGGCTGCGCCATCATAATGGATGTCAAAACCGGGGCGATACGCTCTATGGTCAATCTCATGAGAGACTCCACGGACTGGAGCCTCAACGAGACCTTCAACATGGCTATCGGACTTAACTCGGAGCCCGGATCTGTGTTCAAGGCGACCACGCTCATGACGGCCCTCGAGGATGGAGTGATAAAATCTCTAGACGACAGGATCCCGACCAATAACGGCATCCTGCCCGGGTATCCACCGGATGACCATGTAAGAGGAATGAAGGACATATCCATCCTGCACGGATTCGAGATCTCCTCAAACTATGTCTTCAGGTATCTCGCCGTGAAGAATTACGCTGACAATCCCAAGAAGTTCCTCGACAAGCTCTATCTCTACAAATTGGGACAGGCTTTCGATTTCGACCTTGACGGTCTCCGCGAGCCTGAGATCCCCAACCCGGAATCTCCCATGTGGAGCGCCACTGATCTGGGTTCCGTGGCGATGGGATATGCCATCAAGGAGACACCTCTCCACATCCTCACTTTCTATAACGCCGTGGCCAACAAAGGCAAGATGATGAAACCTTACCTCGTTGAGAGCATTGAGCGCGACGGTGTGGTGAAAACAAAGAAAGGCCCCGCGGTTCTGAACGCCTCCATTTGTTCTAAAGCGACCGCAGACACTCTTCTGAGGGCCATGAAAGCTGTGACATCAGATGGCGGAACCGCGGCACTGAGGCTTAAAGGCGCCAAGATGACTGTGGCCGGAAAGACAGGAACCTCAAGGCAGGTGCTCTCAGGAGAGGAAATCAAGAAATATGGCATGAGCTCACCATATGTGACCAGGGACGGCAGCTACCACAACCTCGCCACCTTCGTGGGCTTCTTCCCTGCCGACGAGCCTAAGTACAGCGCTATCATCTGCCTTAAATCATACCTGATCAGGGGAAGCGTTTATGGAGGAGTTCTTCCCGCCGCGGCGATGAGAGAAATCGTCGACGCCATCTATGCGTTAGATCCATCTATGGGTAAGGAATTGACCCCCAAGGGAACGGTTCCGAGAATGGCGGTCGAGACTTCGATGCCTTCATTCACGGATCCGAAAGAGCCTGTGATTCCTGACGTTAATGGCCTGGGACTCAAGGACGCCATATTCATGATAGAAAACAGCGGACTCAAATGTGTTTATTCCGGGACAGGCCATGTGACCTCGCAGGTACCCAAAGCGGGTCAGAAAGCGGCTCCGGGTTCGACAGTCACAATAGGATTGAAATGAGACTTGAGAGTATCATAAAGGATTGCGGTTTGATCGAAGTCAAGGGAAGACTTGACATCGACATCAAAGACGTGTGCGATGATTCCAGAAAAGTGTCGGCGGGCTCATTGTTCATCGCCGTTAAAGGACATGGCACAGATGGCCACGCATACATCGGGAAAGCTCTTGAGAACGGAGCCGTAGCCATAGTCTTCGAGGACGGTGACTTCCCTGTTAGCGGTGACGGAATAACCTTTGTCAAAGTCTCATCTTCCCGCCACGCTCTGGCCATTATAGCCGCGAACTACTATGACAACCCGTCCAAGAAGCTATCCTTGGTAGGAATCACCGGAACCAACGGCAAGACGACCACTGTCACGCTCCTGTACCACTTGTTCATGGAGCAAGGCTACAATTGCGGTTTGCTCTCCACGATAGCCAATTATGTCGGGACAAGGCGCTTCGAGACCGCCAATACGACAGCTGACCCGCTAGTCATCAACTCCCTGATGGCGGAGATGGTGGACGCCGGATGCGAATACTGCTTCATGGAGGTCAGCTCGATTGGCGTGGAACAGGAAAGGGTTGCCGGGCTGGATTTCAAGGTGGGTATATTCTCCAACCTCACCCACGACCATCTGGATTACCATGGCACATTCGCCGAGTACCTCCGTTGCAAGAAACTCTTTTTCGATAATCTCGGCCCCGAGGCGACAGCGATAATCAATGTTGACGACAAACATGGGGAGGTCATGGTCCAGAATACCAAGGCGAAAGTGGTGACTTTCTCATGCAGGAGCATCGCCGACCACACTTGCAGGGTTCTCGAGGAGAGTTTCGAGGGCATGCTCCTGAAGATTGACGGACGGGAGACATGGACAAAGCTTGTGGGGAAACACAACGCCAGTAATATCCTAGCCATCTACAGCGCCGCCATGGCGCTCGGTGCTGATCCGGAAGAGACTCTGGTGGCGATCAGCAAGCTTGAGCCAGCACCGGGAAGACTGGAAGTTATGAGAGGGCCCAGGAATATCTCTGTCGTGATAGACTATGCCCACACCCCTGACGCATTGGACAATGTCCTTAAGACCCTCAGGGAAATCGACAAGGGCAAGGAACTCGTCTGCCTGTTCGGTTGCGGAGGCGACCGCGACAGGACAAAGAGACCAGAGATGGCCAAAGTGGCGGAAGGATATTCGGACAGGATCATCGTTACCTCTGACAACTCCCGCACCGAGAGGACGGAAGACATCCTTGAGGAGATTAAAACCGGATTCGGCCTTGAAGGACTATCCAAGGCAATATTCATCCCGGACAGGAAGGAGGCGATACGCGCCGCCATCATGTTCGCTTCCGAAGGAGCGATAGTGCTGCTCGCTGGCAAGGGACACGAGACATATCAGATCATCGGGACGGAAAAACGTCATTTTGACGAGAGGGAAATTGTCTCAGAGGTTTTTAAGCAAATGGAAACAATTGAAAAATAAGCAATTACTATGATATACCACCTTTTCCAATATCTCGAGAGGTTCGACATCCCCGGACAGGGACTTTTCAAATACCTGTCTTTCAGGGCGATGTTGACAAGTGTGGCCGCCATATTGATCGCTGTCTTCATCGGCCGCAGGATCATATCATGGCTCCAACGCAAACAGATTGGCGAGACGATCAGGGATCTTGGACTTGAGGGACAGATGCAGAAAAAGGGCACCCCTACTATGGGTGGTATCATCATCATCATTTCCATCGTTGTCCCTGTCCTGTTGTTCTGCGACTTGTCCAACGTGTATCTCCAGCTCCTGCTCTTCACCACCCTCTGGTGTGGCGCTCTCGGTTTCGCTGATGACTATATCAAAGTATTCAAACACAATAAAGAGGGGTTGCACCCGAAAGTCAAGCTTCTGGCGCAGCTAATCCTCGGACTTGTGATCGGAATGACAGTCTGGCTCAGCAACGACATAGTGATCAGGGAGAAAGTGCCCGTGAGAGCAGGTGTGGACAATGTCGTGGAAAGAGGAGACAGGACCGCCCTCGACGTGGACTCGGAGGCACTCGTGGCTGAGGATTCGGGTTGGAAGATGGAGAATGTGGTCAAGAGCACAAAGACCACGATTCCTTTCGTAAAGGACAACGAATTCGACTACAAGTGGCTCTCCCCCTTCAAAGGCAGGTGGGGATGGTATTGCAAATGGGCCATTTACGTGCTAATGATCGTGATCGTCATCACCGCATGTTCCAACGGCACCAACCTGACAGACGGGATGGATGGCCTCGCCGCAGGGACGAGCGCCATTGTGGGAGTGGTCCTTGGTGTACTCGCTTGGGTTGGCGGCAACTTAGTCAACTCCGACTACTTGAACATCATGTACATCCCCGGGAGCGGTGAGATAGCTATCTTCATGTCAGCCTTCGTCGGCGCCCTGATGGGATTCCTGTGGTTCAACTCCTACCCTGCCCAAGTGTTCATGGGCGACACAGGGAGCCTCACCATAGGAGGTATCATTGGAGTCAGCGCCGTGCTTATGCGCAAGGAGCTTCTCCTTCCCATCCTTTGCGGGATATTCCTTGTGGAGTCTCTCTCGGTCATCATGCAAAGGTATTACTTCAAGTACACTAAAAAGAAATATGGTGAGGGACACAGGATATTCAAGATGACTCCGCTCCATCACCACTACCAGAAAGAGGGCATTCCGGCCTTGATCCAAAAGCCGGTGCGCGCCATTCCGGAGGCTAAGATTGTAGCCAGGTTCTGGCTGATCGGGATCATCCTGGCGGTCGCGACCCTCGCTTTGCTGAAAGTCAGATAATAAAGAAGAATAAAAGATATATGAGCAGGATTGTAGTTTTGGGAGGAGGCGAGAGCGGTGTCGGAGCCGCTGTACTCGCGAAAGTTAAAGGATTCGATGTGTTTCTCTCGGATAACGGGGAGATCGCCGGGCATTATGCCGACGACCTGCGGAAGTGGGACATCCCCTTTGAGCAGGGTGGCCATACAGAGGATCTTATCCTCAATGCCGACGAGGTGATCAAGAGCCCCGGAATACCCAGCACTGTTCCGATGATCCAGAAACTGGAGGCGCAAGGCACCCCTATAGTCTCGGAAATAGAGTTCGCCGGGAGGTACGACACCGCCAAGAAGATATGTATTACCGGAAGTAACGGAAAGACAACCACCACGTCCCTTATCTATTACCTCCTCCAGAATGCCGGACTTAACGTTGGCCTGGGAGGCAATATCGGGAAGAGCTACGCCTATCAGGTGGCGACCGAGCATTTTGATTATTATGTCCTGGAAATCAGCAGTTTCCAACTAGATAACTGCTATGAGTTCCATCCCGACATCGCCATAATCACGAATATCACGCCCGACCATCTCGACAGATATGGCTACCAGTTGGAGAACTATGTGAAAGCCAAATTCAGGATCACCCGGAACCTCAGCCCGGAGGACTGCTTTATCTTCGACTCCGACGACGAGATCACTATTGATCATCTCAACAAGATTATTCTCTCCGCCAAGCGCCTACCCTTCACTCAGAAGACGGAGGTCGAACAGGGAGCGTTCCTGAAAGATGACAAGATTGTCGTCAGATATGAGGAAGAGGAATGTGACATATTCCTCAAGGAACTAGCTCTCGGCGGTAAGCACAACATTTACAACTCAATGGCTGCCGCTCTCGCGGCGAAAGCCTCAGGAATTGACAATAAGACCATCCGGGAGTCTCTCGCCACCTTCCAACCTGTGGAACATAGGCTTGAACCGGTCTTGAGCATCAAGGACGTGCTTTACATCAATGACTCCAAAGCCACGAATGTTGACGCCGCATGGTATGCTCTTGAGTGCCAAAGCAAGCCCGTGGTCTGGATAGTCGGAGGCAAGGACAAAGGCAATGATTACGAGGTGCTTAAACCGCTGGTCAGAGACAAGGTCAAAGCTATTGTCTGCCTTGGAGTGGACAACACTAAGATCAAGGACGCTTTCGGCGACATCGTCGGAGCCGGTAGGCTTGTAGAGACACGCTCCGCCGCCGATGCGGTCAAGGAAGCCAGCAAGTTCGCCGAGGCTGGAGACGTTGTGCTCCTGAGCCCCTGCTGCGCGAGTTTTGACTTGTTCACCAGCTACGAAGACAGGGGAAGGAAGTTCAAAGAGGCTGTCAGAATGCTTTAGGATAAAGGAATATGGCTGAAGAGAAGAGAAAAACCACTTTCTGGAACTTCTTCGATAACCTCGAGGGAGATAAGGTCGTGTGGATGATCGCCCTGATGTTGATGCTGATCTCCATCGTGGCCATCTTCTCCTCAACTTCCCAGCTGGCCATATCCCAGAACACTTCCAGGATGGCCATAGTCACAGAGCAGATCAAGATTTCCCTCCTGGGACTGGTGTTCATAATCATATGCTACAACATCAGGAGCATCGGATTCTTCAGGATATTCTCACAACTGGGTTACCTGGTCTCAATCTTCTTCCTGCTGATACTCGCGACTCACAAATCCGTGGGTCCCATAAAGCCTATAATTGTCAACAGCGCTTGGAGAATCGTCCAGATCGGAGGATTCCAGCTCCATGTTTTCGAGGTCGTCAAAGTGGCGATGGTGATGTACCTGGCATGGGCAGTAAACGCTTACAGGAACGACAAATTCATGATAGCCAATCTTTTGGCAAAGAAATACTCGTTCTGGGGGAAGCCTATGGTGAAGAAAATAACTTACATTTATATACCTATCTTCACCGTTTGCCTCGGTATCATGGTCGGAAGTCTTTCCAGTACCCTGTTCATAGGAGGCATCATGTTCATCACGATCCTGATTGGAGGAATCAGTGTCAAAGAGCTTGTGATACCAGGTCTTATCGCCGTCGGGTTGCTTTTAGGCTGTGTGGGAATAAACGCGGCTTCAAACAAACCGAGTGACCAGAAACCATTCCCTCACCTTGAGTCCGCCATCAACAGGTTGTCTACTGACAGCACAGAAAAGCGCATGGAGGCTATCCGCACGGCACCTCGCAACAGCAGCGAGTTCCAGGAAGCACTTGACAAGCTCAAGCAGCCTTTCAGCGCCAAGATAGCTATCCATGAAGGTGGACTGATCGGTAAGGGCCCCGGCAGGAGCACCCAGAGGTATGTGGTCCCAATCATGTTCGAGGACTACATGTTCAGCTTCATTGTCGAGGAATACGGATTGCTTGGAGGTATACTGGTTATCATACTATATATCAGTTTACTCGCCAGAGGATCAATAATCGCCCGCAACTGTGACAACCACTTCGCCAAGACCGCGGTAGCCGGACTGGTTATCCTGATCACCGGCCAGGCTATGATGCATATCATGATTAACTGTGACATGGGTCCCTTGACCGGACAGACATTACCTCTGGTCAGTCATGGAAACTCATCGTTCCTGATGTTCAGCATCGCTTTCGGTATCATCTTGTCTATCAGCAAGATGGCCAGAAGAAAGATCGCCAGGGAGGCAGCCAAAGCCGCCCCTCTGGTGGAACATGAGGAGATAAACGAGATAGAGAGCGGCTTGAATGACTTGGATGCCCTTGAGTCAGAGATTCCGATTCACGACAACGACATTCCCGATTACGGAATAGATGACCACAACAACGAATAGGAGGAAACCGTAATGAACGAACCTTTGAGAGTGATAATAAGTGGAGGTGGTACCGGAGGACATATTTTTCCGGCGGTCTCCATCGCGAACAAGCTTAAGGAAATCAATCCCCAAACGGAGATCCTTTTCGTCGGAGCCAAAGGCAAGATGGAAATGGAGAAGGTGCCTGCTGCTGGATACAAGATAGTTGGGCTGCCCATAACGGGACTCCAGAGGCAATTGACTATGAAAAACATCCTGAATGACATCAGCGTGCCTTTCAGGGTACTGTCCAGCATACGCAAAGCACGCCATCTGATTAAAGAATTCAAGCCCCAAGTCGCTATAGGTGTGGGGGGATATGCAAGCGCTCCCCTTCTTATGGCCGCCACGAGAATGGGAATCCCCTCTTTGATCCAGGAGCAGAACGGTTTCGCCGGTCTCACCAACAAGAAACTCGGAGACAAGGTCCAGAGTATATGTGTCGCCTACGAGGGGATGGAGCGTTTCTTCCCCAAGGACAAGATAGTCATGACCGGGAACCCGATCAGGAGCGTGTTTGTGCCATGCACTTCGGAGATGAAAGAGGCCGGAGTCAAGGAATACGGTCTGGATCCGGCTAAAAAGCACATATTCATTGTTGGAGGTAGTCTCGGAAGCGCCAAGTTCAATGCCTGTGTCCGTAATTGGATAAGTGAGGGTTGCCCTGGTGCGGAGGGAGTCGATGTTCTCTGGCAATGCGGCAAATATTATAAACCGGAGGTGGACAAATTCATGGAGGAGGAGCAGAGGAAGAATCCCGATTTGGCCTCAAAGGTCAAATATTCCGACTTCATCGGAAGAATGGATCTCGCCTACGCCGCGGCGGATGTCGTGATCTCAAGGTCCGGCGCCAGCAGCGTATCAGAGCTTTGCGCGGCTCATAAGGCGGTGATATTCGTACCTTCTCCCAATGTGGCCGAGGATCACCAGACCCACAATGCCATGGCCTTGGTTCGGAAAGATGCCGCGATGATAGTCAAGGATGCCGATGCTGTGGAAAAGATGATCCCCACGGCTCTCGAGCTCCTGAAAGATACTGAGAAGATAAAGACTCTTGAAGATAACGCCGGTAAAATGGCGCTGCCAGATGCGGCGACTAAGATAGCCGAGGAAGTCTACAAGCTTATTTAAGAGATTATGTCAGATTATTCAAAGATATATTTCATCGGGATAGGCGGCATCGGCATGAGCGCCATAGCCAGGTACTACAAAATCAAAGGCTACCCTGTCGCCGGATACGACCGTACTCCTTCAGATCTCACACACCAGTTGGAGGAAGAAGGAATACACGTCCATTATACCGATGACCCGGATTATATCCCTAAAGATGTAGCTTCCACACTCGTGGTATACACACCCGCGGTGCCAGATGATCTCGGGGAGATGGTATACGTCAAGGAGCACGGATACACCTTGGTGAAACGGTCCAGGATGCTCGGCGAGCTGTCTTCCGGGCAGACATGCCTCGCGGTTGCCGGCACACATGGAAAAACCACCACCAGCACCCTTCTGGCGCATATTATCACGGAATCCGGCTCTGGATGCTCCGCTTTCCTCGGAGGTATTTCAAAGAATTACGGGACTAACCTCCTGGTTAGCCAGACACCCGTTTTCGTGGCTGAAGCTGACGAATATGACCGCTCATTCCTGCAACTTCATCCGGCTGTCGCCGTGATCACGGCGATGGACGCTGACCATCTCGATATATACGGGACTCACGAGGAATACTGCAAAGCTTTCAAGGCTTTCGCTTCTCAGGTATCCCGCTGCGTCATCATTAAGAAGGGCCTGGATATCACCCCTAATGACACTGGCGCCAAGATAATGACATACAGCTACAATGACACCTCCGCTGATTTTCATGCGGTGGATGCGAAACCTGATGAACTCGGTCACTATATATTTGACCTGGTCTATCCGGGAGGTGTCATCAAAGATGTCAGATGCGGTGTGCCCGGGTGGGTCAATGTGGAGAACAGTGTCGCCGCCGCGGCTGTGTGCCTGACTCAGGGGATTCCCGCCGAATGCGTCAAGGCGTCAATCGGAACTTTCGCGGGAGTGATGAGAAGGCTGGATGTCCATGTGGCCAGTCCCTCCCTCACGTACATTGACGACTATGCCCACCACCCCAGAGAGCTCGCAAGCGCGATTTCCTCCATTAGGATGATGTACCCCGGCAGAAAGCTTACTGCGGTCTTCCAGCCGCACCTGTTCACTCGGACAAGAGACTTCGCCGGAGAGTTCGCGGAGGCTCTCAGCGCCGTGGACAAACTCATATTACTGGACATATACCCGGCCAGGGAGGAACCCATCCCTGGAGTGACTTCAGAGATTATCTATAAGAAGGTCACCGCTCCTGAGAAGGTTATGCTGAAGAAAGAGGAGCTGATGGATTATTTGGCGAAAGAGCCTGTGGATGTTCTCGCCACCTTTGGGGCCGGCAACATAGACAGATTTATCGAGCCCATCACAAAGGCGCTTGAAGAAAGACTTGGGAAATGAAGAAAGGACTTAAGATAGTCATCATTGTCTCGGCAGCCTGCCTGCTCGGCCTCGCCATCCTGGCGATATTCGGGATGAACGGGGAGAGGAAGCGCCAGCTTACCTGCGGCGGAGTCAACGTGGTGTTCGCCGACGGCTACAATTTCGTGACATCGGAGGACATCGAAGGCTATCTTTCCCAAGAATATGGAGCATATATAGGGCAACGTCTGGACAGTGTCGACCTGGCCAAAGTCGAGAGGATACTAGACAACAAAAGCGCCATTTTGAAGACCGAGGCTTACACCACCCCGGACGGAATGTTGAACGTGAAGGTGTTCCAGAGGGAGCCGGTAATAAGGTTCCAGAAAGGTGGAAACGGATTCTATGCCGACGAGAAAGGCTTCCTGTTCCCGCTCCAGAGCAACTACACCTCTCAGGTCCCGATCATAGACGGCGACGTGCCCCTGACATTCGAGAGCGGGTACAAAGGCGAGCCGGTGACCCAAAAAGAGAAAGATTGGCTTAGGGATATCATCTCTCTAACCAACTACATGAAGAATTCCAAGACATGGTCTGAGAATATCAGCCAGATCTCAGTGAGACCTGGTGGAGACCTGGTGATGATCCCGAGGCAGGGAAAAGAGACATTCATCTTCGGGCATCCGGACGGTTTTGAGGAGAAGTTCTCCAAGATGGAGAAATACTACACCACGATTCTCCCGGAGAAGGGGGAAGGCTATTACTCTACGGTCAATTTGAAATATAACGGTCAGATAATCTGCAGGAAATAATATCAATATGGAAGAAAGACACATAGCGTCAGTCGACCTGGGCACATCGAAACTGGCAGTCTGCGTCGCCAGGATCATGGGCCAGGATGTACAGGTGATTTATTACAGGGAAACACCCTCGCAAGGAATCCGGTACAGTTACGTCAACAATCCCGGAAAGGTGGAGGGTGTCCTCAGGGAAGCTCTCACACAGGCACAACAGGAGCTTAAGATCAAGATCCAGCAAGTGATCGTTGGTCTGCCCAGATACTATGTCCGCCAGGAAAGCGCCTCCGCCAGCATGGTGAGGACCGATGCCGACTCACAGATAGAAGAAAGTGAGGTCAAGACCCTGAAGTCCATGGCTCTGGAGGAATATCCTCTCAGTGACTCCAAAAACGAGGTGATTTACGGGGCCGTGGCACAGTCCTTCTCGACCGAAGACAGCCTCAACGAGTTGGAGAATGAGATCGTGGGCATGACCGCGGAGAAGCTTGAGGGAAATTTCAAGGTTTTCATTGGAAGCAGGAGACACTCGATTAATATCGATAACGTCTTCAACAGCATGGGCATAGCCATCGCCAAGAAGTATTTCACACCCGGGATCACCGCCAGGGCCGTCTTGAAAGAGGAGCAGATGGAAAACGGTGTCGCCTTGATAGACATCGGTGCCGGAGTCAGCTCCGTGACCATATTCAAAGGAAAGATCATGAGATACTATGCCGCTATACCGTTCGGCGGCAACAGCATCACGAGGGACATCAAGACCGAGTGCAATTTCTCGTTTGATCTGGCCGAGAACATCAAGAGAGCCTATGGGGCTTGCATGCCCAGCAAGCTCTCGGCTATGGGAGAGAAATCCATCCAGATAGTGGACGAGAATGACGAGCCAACCGCCCAAGTGACTGTCAAATACATCTCGGAGATCATCTCCGCCAGGATGAAAGAGATTATAGAGGCTCTCCTTTATCACATACAGGCCAGCGGATATGCCAGTGAGGATCTCCTCAGGGCAGGAGTTGTCGTGACTGGAGGTGGTGCGGAGATCGTGAATTGCGCCAATTACATAAAAGACCTGTCAGGTTATTCCGTCAAGATCGGCTATCCAAGAAGATTCTTCTCCTGCGAAGGCTGCCCGGAAGCGGGTGAGGCATCGGCTGCCACATCAATGGGCATGATCATGGCCGCCAAGGGAGACAAGATGCTGAATTGCGTCAATGAGGCACCAGCCCGGAGGTATTGGACTGCCCCGAAACCATCTGGAATCAATTCCCGCCTTGCCGTAGCTGAGAACCAGCCTGCAGAGGTGCCCGAGACTGATGTAACGGTCAATGAGCCTGCCGAGGCGCCTTCAGAGACAGCAGTCGTCACGGAACCTGCGATTGAGGAAGCTGTCATCGCGGCACAGGACGAAGGAGGCTCCACAGTGTTCGACGAACCCACAGAAGAAGAGCTGAAGGAATACGAAAAGCGTAAGGGAGAAAAAGGAAACAAGCCTCCGAAACCGCCTAGAAAGCCCAGGACCAGGCCGACGTTCACTTGGTTCAAGCATATTCAGAGCACCATAAGCAAGGCCGCCGGGGACATTTTCGATGACATGGAAAACGAGGATATTTAAAAAGATGAGACCAATGGGAGAGTTTGACAATTTCGATATAGCCGAGTCCAGTGACTGGACTCCGATTCAGTCCATGATCAAAGTCATCGGCGTAGGCGGCGGAGGATGCAACGCTGTCAACTACATGTTCCGGGAAAATGTGGAGGGTTGCAGCTTTATAGTCTGCAACACCGACCGCCAGGCCCTCGAGGAGAGCCCCGTGCCGGTCAAGATCCACATCGGACGCAACGCTCTCGGAGCCGGGACTGACCCTGTGAAGGGACGCAATGCGGCCCTTGAGGCAGAGGAACAAATTGAGAAAGTGGTACTTAACGATGGTACCCAGATGCTCTTCATTACAGCCGGAATGGGTGGTGGAACCGGAACCGGGGCCGCCCCCCAGATAGCGAAGATGGCCAAGGACAAGGGCATCCTCACAGTAGCCGTAGTCACAATACCCTTCGAGAACGAGGGGGACATGGCCCTCTCCAGGGCCATCGACGGCATACATGAGCTCGTCAAAAATGTCGACAGCCTGCTGATTATCAACAACGAGAAGCTGTATGATTTCTTCGGTGGGCTCCTTATTCATGACGCGTTCCCGAAAGCGGATGAGGTACTCGCCACAGCCGTGAGGGGTATCACTGAGATCATCTCCAAGCCCGGCTACATCAATGTGGACTTTGAGGACATCAAGACCATGATGAAGAACAGTGGAATGGCTTTGATGGGGGCTGGAATAGGATCAGGAGAGAATCGTATCGAGGAAGCCGTTCAAGGCGCCCTCCACTCCCCTCTCCTGAACGATTTCGATCTCACGACCGCGAAGAACCTGCTCATCAACATCACTTGCGGAAAGAATGAGAAGGGATTGACGATGGACGACCTGAAGGAAATCAATGCCAAAATCGCCGACTACACCGGCAATGTCAACAAGTTCAAGACCGGACTCGTGTGGGAGACTGATCCGGAGATAGGTGACAAGGTCAAGATTACGGCTATCGCTACCGGCTTTAAAGTCAATGACTTATCCAAGATTACCAAAACCGATCTCGGCAACCTTATAATCATAGGCAAAGACTTCAAGTTCGAGAGGCGTAACATGGTTGGAGCGGAGGATGTCAACATATCGGATCTCCCTTCTGGGATGAATATGATAGGTTACAATGCCGCCGATAATGTCAAGCGATATCACTTTGACATAGACCGCAAGCCGGCGCTTGTGGTAGCGCCTGGAGAAAGCATCGGGGAACTCGAGAGTGTCCCGGCTATTAAAAGAATGGTCCGGCAGGAGAAAGAGAACAATTAACAAGCCACTAAAATGGAAAGAAGGACTAGAGTACGGTTCGCGCCAAGCCCCACAGGTCCGCTGCACATGGGCGGAGTCAGGACAGCGCTATATAATTACTTATATGCCAAACAAAACGGTGGAGACTTCATCATAAGGATCGAAGACACAGACTCGAACAGGTTTGTCCCGGGAGCCGAGGAATATATCATCGAAGCGTTGACTTGGTGCGGGATAATCCCGGACGAGGGTGTCGACTCTAATGGAATGGTTGTCGAAACACCTTCCGAGAGGCATCCACACGCTCCTTACAGGCAGAGCCAGCGCAAACCGATATACCGTAAATATGCCGAGCAACTCATAGAAAACGGTTATGCTTACTACGCTTTCGACTCGGCCGAGGAATTGGCGGAGGCAAGGGCGAAAGCAGAGGCATCTAAGGATACCTTCATCTACAACCAGGTTTCTAGGATGTCCATGCGAAACTCCCTCACCCTCCCCAAAGAAGAGGTGGACAGGCTCCTGGAAGAGACAACTGACTGGACGATACGGTTCAAGATGCCTTCCGACACTGTCGTCAAGATGGACGACCTTATCCGAGGCCATATTGAGGTCAACACAGACACTTTGGATGACAAGGTCCTTTGGAAAAGAGCGGACGAGCTTCCGACATATCACCTCGCGAACATCGTCGATGACCATCTGATGGAGATATCCGAGGTCATCCGAGGAGAGGAGTGGCTTCCTTCCCTGCCTTTGCATTATATGCTTTACAAAGCTTTCGGATGGGAAGAAACGATGCCGCGCTTCGCTCATTTATCGCTTCTTTTGAAACCAATAGGCAACGGCAAACTCAGCAAGAGAGACGGTGATAAGATGGGCTTCCCGGTGTTCCCGCTCCTCTGGACAAACTCGGAGGGAGAGACTTCAAGAGGCTACCGCGAGGACGGATATTTCCCGGAGGCTTTCGTGAATATGCTCGCCATGTTGGGATGGAATCCTGGAGACGACCGCGAGATGTTCACAATGGATGAGCTCGTGGAGGCTTTCTCCCTAGATAAAGTCCAGAAAGCGGGGGCGAAATTCAACCCTGAGAAAGCGAAGTGGTACAATAGGGAGTATCTGCGGCTGAAAACTGACGATGAGCTCGCCGACCTGTTGGTTCCCACACTCGAGGAGCATGGTATCAATGTCGTGGACTGCCCCAAGTGCGCCCTGACGGCCGGAGCCGAGTTCAATGTGGCCGGCGGGGATCTTCAGAAGCATATATTCACGAGAGACTACGTCAAGAGCGTTGTATCCTTCACCAAGGAGCGCGCCACCTTTGTGGCTGATTTCTGGGATATCGCCTCATACCTTTTCACTGCCCCCAAGGAGTACATCCAGAAGGATGTGGACAAGTTCTGGAAGCCGGAGAATGTCGCCTTGGTCATGAAGGTCGGGGACTTGATCAAAGCCTTTGATGGGGATTGGACCGTCGAGGGTGTCGGGACCGCTATTGAGGAATATATAAAATCCAATGAGTGGCCGATTGGTAAGGTAATGAACGCCTTCCGCCTCGCCCTTGCCGGTAGCGCCAGTGGTCTCGGCATAGCTGACATAGTCTACCGCATTGGCAAGAAAGAGACCCGTGCCCGACTGGAAAGCGCCGTCTCCGCTCTTGGAAATTGATCTTCCCGAGTAACATACGACTGATAGCGAGCGACCTTGACGGTACCTTGCTGCACCCTCTTGGCACTCAGGCCTTGAAGGAAGGGACCTGTGACCTTATCCGCCGCTGGATTGACAAGGGAGGGCTTTTCGTCGCTGCCAGCGGACGGCAATATGCCAATCTCCGCCTCATTTTCGAGCCCATAAAGGATGACATCCTGTACATCTGCGAGAACGGTTGTCTGGTGATAAAAGATGGGAATATTCTTCTGGAAGCCGCTTTGGAAAGGGATCTGGCGGAGAAATTGTCCTTGGATATTCTTGAGAATGGGGATGGGGAATTACTCATCAGCACGGCATGGACCCAATTCGTGATCCCGAAAAACGAACGGTTCTTTTATCACATGAGAGACACTGTGAGGGTTAATGTCGAAAAGATATCTGAGTTTTCAGAAGTCAAGGATCCTATTCTTAAGGTGTCCATGTTCAAAGAGGGCGGTCTTACGGATGTCTCGCCATGGAGAGAACGCTACGACGCCGTCTGCACTGTCCAGACAAGTGGTTATGACTGGCTTGACATGACTCCTAAGAGCGTCAACAAGGCCACCGCGATGGAAGTTTTGCTGAACCATATCGGAATCAACCCGTCTGAATGCATGGCTTTAGGAGACAATGAGAACGACGCTCCCCTTCTGGCCATGGTCGGATACCCCATCGCCATGAGTGACGCCACTCCCGACATACTGAATATGTTTCCTAATACAACGGGATCAGTCGAAGATATCCTGATAGAGCTGGTCAAGTGAAACCGTCTCTTTCTTGAGCCGGTTCCGGGCGGAATGCTTCGCGGCTTTGCGGAGACGCCTGAGGCGGGAACTCCGCTCTTCCGCCACACCGAAACGATTCCGGAAATCTTTCACGGTCAACTTTCCCCTCAGGTCACGTCTAAGTCCAGATGCTCTCTTTCCTGACGGATGCCTGGACAGATCCACCTTTGCCTTAGTCAAGCCACTATCAAACTGATTCAAAGACGAAAGAACAGTGACGGAACTCTCCTCGGCAAGCTGCTCTCTAACTTGACGGATCGCCCTAATCCTTTGCTCGAACGATTTCCTGGTATGATAAGTCTTACTCACTTTTTCCGAAGCGCCTTCTTTATGGTCGGAAGAACATATTCAGTGTAACGGACCATTCCAAGGTCGGTGAAATGAACTCCATCCACAGTCGCCTCGCCGTCAAGGCCAAGCATCTTGTCGCCTTTGATGTAATATATCTTCTTCTCCCCCGCCTTCTTAAGCTTCTCGTAAACCGCTCTCATAGAGGCGTTTCTGGCAGCGATATCGGCCGCAGCTACCTTATCGAACACAGCGTGGGGATAGTTTGGATTCTCAATAAACAGAACCGGCACATCCGGATGGGCATCTCGAATAATCCTGAAGAATTTCTCCTCACGCTCATCGATCAGCGATGCTGAGCAATTCGGCACATTGTCCAAGACAAAGAGTGAGGGGTTATCCACCGAGGCCATCAGCTCAGCGATCTCGTAGTCCAGGCGGGCGTTGCCGCTAAACCCGAGGTTAACGACTTCCCTATCAAGTTCCCTGGAGATTATATTCGTGAAAGCCATTCCTGGCCGGTTTGCGCAGCCACCCTGAAGGATGCTGGTACCATACATCACAATAGGAGAACCTTTGCGAGGGCTGTCAAGAGCCGGCTGGTCAATAACCGAATCTTCCTCAACCCCAATCTCAAGTTTCTTCACGCCCTCATAAAGTGACAGATACACAATGAATTCCCTCATCTGACGATCCATCCCTGAGACCACAACCTGGTCGTTGAGAGTGTCCTTCTGTGGCCTGGCGCTCCTGGCGAACCTCCAATGGCCATCGACCGGGTCCTGGGTGTAAAGGTCAAGACCTCGGGTACCCGTGTCGGTCATGTGGTTCATAGTATGAAGCCCGAACGACACCCATCGCAACTTGATAGATGGAGAGTCCGAGCGGAACCTCACAGAGATCCCGGCAGAGTGATGTGCCAGATCCCAAACCGACTGACGGATAACACCTTCCAAAGATGCGGGAAGCCGCTCGTAAGTGGCGGAGGTGTTCTCTATCGCCTTCCCGTAAATCGGGAAAGTTGAAGCGTCGGTGTAGTAATACTCCTTACCTCCCTGAGCATAAACCAATGAAAGGGAAAAGAGTGAAAAAAGCAGTAAGGCCTGAATCTTTAGAATGCTCTTCATGATAATCAGCGAAATGATTATCACAAAAATAGCGAAAAAAGACAAGGAATAATTGTCTCTTTTCAGATTATTCTACCACAAACAAATAACCCTTACCTTGAGGAATCCTCAGATCCTTGAGTGATGGATTGTCCTTCTCCTCCTGGAATTCGGTGACGGCCGGCTGGTAAATCTTCACCTTCGCAGGATCTAGACCGAGTCTTGCCCAGTCGATGTTTATGTCACATGTGACGTCCGAGTCACCCCAGCATGCGACCGCTATAATAGCGCTGCTCTCACCCTTATAAAGGGATGCCTTGACCATGTCACTATCGGTGGAGACGGGGCAGCGCTCGTCCCAGTAGCCGAGCAGTTCCTTGGAAGCGATGTCATACTTATCCCAGAATGTCCAGATATAATCAGGATGATTACCACTCCATCCCGCTCGGTTCGTCATACCGTAAACCATTCCCCTCCAGCGGTTTCCACCACCCTGAAGCATCTGCCCGGGAAGGCCGAAAGGAATAGAGGAGACCTCAATGAGCCAATGGTCCGGCATCCGGTTGTAGTCACGACCCTCACCGATCCATGTAAGATCAATATAAGGGAGCAGGTCCATATAGATATTGATACAATTCGCATATCCCGCGGGTGCACAGAAATGATTCCAGGTGTGCATATCAATGCGGCCAGCGGTACGGTACCGGTCAATCAGGCGCCTAGCGCGACGTACAGTGACCCGGTCAAGGGCGGAGTCATCGATATACACCCCGTCTATCTCCATATTACGTAGCATCCAATCAAGACCGCCGATATAGAAGTTGTTCAGACGGCTGTCAGGAGTGGTGATGACGGACAGGTCAACTTCTCCTTTGAAGAGGCCACCATGGATGACGTTATACCAAGCGGGGATATAGTTCTCCTTCATGTTTGTCTTGAGCCATTCCGAAGGACCATTCCGATTGATAACTGTGCGACATTCATTACCGGGACCAGGGAAGAGTACCTCGCCCTGGAGTGAGTTGAACGCCCAGAATTCGGGGATGTTTTTCGTGAGCTCGCGGGTGGTGTAGTAAACCTTCAGCCTTTGTCCATGCTCATGAGCGTCATTGATGACCATTTTGAGCGTGTCCACGCACTCGTCAAGATAAGGATAGTTGATGAAAGGATAGTGGGGTGCAGCGTGATGGATGTTCACAATATTCGCCCCAAGCTCTCTGGCCTGGACGAGTTTGTCGAACTCGTCCGGAATACCTCCGTGGAAATATCGGTCACCGTACTTGACGCCCCTGTCAACAAGCTTGAAGGGAGTGAGAAGCAGCTCGAAGTTGAAATGAAGTTCATCACCCTTAGCCATTCGTCTCTCACCTGAGAAAGCCTTGACAGAGGCTCCATCGCCGCTCGAGCAGATGTCAACCCCTCCCTTGCCGCCATTGCTCCAAGAGACAGGCTCCACGATACGGCCGAACTCATAATAGACGTTGACGAGAGGTTTCCTGTAATTCTCATCCTTGAGCATAAGGCGTATACCACCGTCAACATTACCGATCCATAGCATATCCTGGTGCTTGGTGACATCCCATTTCCAATGGTAATCATCCTTTGGACGGATGCCACCCTCCAGGCCAAGCCCCATGGTGTATACTGAACTGTTGGAACTGACGGGAATGACAAGGCTGATATCCTTCACTTCAATCCCCTTGCGGGCCATGACGGTGACATCATAATTCACCCAGCCGTCGAACTCCGCGACCGCCTTGTAGGTGATAGTCAGCTGCTTCGACTTGTTGGCGCCGGTCCATGAGATAGCGGTCTCGCTATCATTGAATACGGGGTTCCCGCTCCTAAGTTCCAGCTCGCTACCATCCGCTAGAGTGACTTTAAATGACATGGGAGCCGAGAGGACATCGATGCCATCATCGTTGAAAGTCTCGACTGACTTGTTGAAATACGACTTGAAACCAGCTGGGAAACCATTATCACCGATAATCAGGTCGCGACCGAGAAGCTTGATCACATTGCCTTCCCGCTTAAGTGGGTCAAATCCCTTGGTGACAGTATTCTCCTGGCCGAGGGTGCTGTTGAGCCAGCTCATCCTGCTGAGGTTCTTGCCGGTGGAGCAGCCTTTCTCCTCAACATCACCATCGCCCACAGTGATGGTTACGGGAAGCTTGACCTTGCCCTGCGAACTGCGGACAATGACCTTTCCATTATATATACCTGGTTTGACACCAGTGAGGTCAACACCTATCCAGAGTGGCTGAAGCTTACCCTCGGCGATATCGACCTTCTTGGTGAAGGGTTCCCCGTAGCTGTTGACTCCACCACAGTTGAAGCAGGTCATCACCTCTTTTCCAAAGCCTCCGACACCAGCGGCCTTGAAAGGCTTGAACACGACCTTGACATCAGTGAGTGTCTGGTATGCCTTGACACCTATCTGGAATGTGAAATACTCACCAGTTGTCGCCTCGAGTACTTCCGCCTTGGTGGACCAGGTGGCGATAGAGTCAACCACTTTGATAGGATTATCACGGCTCTCGACCACAGCGTCGAAAGCGTGGTTGCCGGCTTGAAGTGTCAAGGCGGCAAACAGGGCTAATGCGATTGTGAACAATGACTTATTCATATTTTACAGGAAGTGTCACGGTGACGGTCCCGCCGCTGGGGACGTGGACCTTGGGCCAAGTGTAAAAGGCGTTCCAGCCTAGGGGGTTCTTTTGGGCATATTCGGAAGTCTCCGCCAGGACGGAGATATCTCCATCACGGTAGGTCGGGTTGGATATCTCAAGGGTGACACTCGAGGCGTCGCTGCTGACGATCTTAGCTTTGACGTGGTCGAAGACAGTGATCTCACCCTTGTCTGGTTGGACATAGATGCCGGGATTCTCGGTTGTATGGAAGAGAGTGGTATTTTCCCACGCTATGTTGGTGTCATCCTGAGGGATATTGCCGATACCGCTCTCCCCTTCCCAGTCTCCTATATTCACACGCTCTGTCACATAGCCGTATCCACCATCGCTCTGGATGCGATTGCCCTCAGTGTTCACGTACTGCACGATATTGTGAGACATATCCCTATCGAGGTCGAGGTAGCGCCTGTCGCCGGTGCGACGATAGAGTTTAAGAAGGAAATCGCCCGAAAGCACATAGATACCTGGGCCGCTATGCTCATTCTGAACGCTCGCCCAGACGGAGCCGGCAGACTGGACGCCATGCTGGCCAAAGATGGACTGTTCAGGGAACTTATAATCGTAAGAAACAACCCAAGTGGAGAAATATGCCGCCGCGTCACAGGCTCGTTTCAGCCATTTCTCGTCACGGGTGATTTCGTAAAGGGCTGTGAAGGACTCCGCCAGCTCTCCTGAAGACTCGCTGTCCGGGGCCTGGAGGATCTCCGCTGGACCGCCTCCCACATAGCCCTTGGCAAGGTGGTTCTCGTAATAATAGTCACCCGCCTTCTCAGCTAGAGCGAGGTACGAGGGCTCATTGTAATATCTTGACGCATATGCGAGAGCTCCCATCGCGAGAGCTCCTGCTGATGAATTAGGGGTGTACATGTCTCCTGTGCAGGCATAAACCATCTGCCCGAACTCACCATAACGGTTGAATAGGGTCACAAGAGCATCGCAGGCCTTACGCATGGATGCCTCCCATGAAGGTTTGATCATGTCCGAGCGGCCCTGGAGACGAAGCATGTCAAAGCATTGGAGCGAGAAATAAATGGTCATCGCCGTTCGACGGATCATTGACACGTCCCGGTTGCCCTGCTCACAGGTAGCGAAATCGTCCCCATAGAACACACCCTTCATCATGATTCCGTTGAAGAGTCCGGACTCACGCTGCATGTATTCAATGGAGTCAAAGGTGCGACCTATGCGGCGCAGAATCTCATCATAATCAGGATGCGGGTTGGCCAGTTGCATGAGAGTGAGTGCGGGAGGTCCGTTCCAAGCGAGTTGGAGATGGCCGAAACGGTTGTCCTGCAAGGGTTTGTTGCTGTCGTATCCGAAGTTCTTGTCCTCGTACCACTTATTCTTGAAATGATGGGCGAATATGGTAGAGCGTATGCTGCTGAAAGGCTCCAGATTTCTGACTCCGTTCTGGCCGGAGAGGTCTTTACGGATAGTCAGGAACTTGTCAAAATAGGCCTGAAGGGCTTCGCATGTGAAATCATACACCCGGAATCGCATCTTTATGGAATCGCCAGCCTTTAAGGCCACGCCTTTGTCGTCACTCGGGTGGTCAGCATTGCACATGACATATTGATGCTCACGCACTCCGGGAGCTGACAACCGTATTGTCAAACGACCTTCGGAAGGATATTCATTTATGAAAAACGCCTCATTTCCAAGGATTATGTCCTGCTCTGTGAGGATAAATAGACCCTTCTTCGCCTCCTTATCATAGAAACCGGCGAGAGGTGTGGACAAACTATTTGTCTTGAAATCGACATAAGAGTCGCTTCCGTCATTGGACAGATGAGGGATGTTGGTCGTTGTGATCGGCATGTCCAATGGACGATCCTCCGGATTGTAGATGAAGGGAGCGTAGCCTATAGGAAGGATCCTGAAACGGTTGCCACCATACAGGTAGCATGGAGCGAAAACGTAGTTCCCAGAGCTCCAGTCGTCAAATGAAAACAGAACAGCGGCACCTCCGGAGGCCATTTTACCTTCCCTCATCGTGAAAGTCAGGGAGTAGTCAGTGGCCTCGCCAGAGACCCTGGTTTTCTCGACTTTGACATCCCACTGACCTGCCTCTTCCGCAGAGAGACTTCCGCCATCGAAAACGAATGTCTTAGCCACCTTGTTGCCATCATACGACAGGATCTGTAGCTCGAACGGCAGGCTCCGGCATCCCGTGGAAAGCAACGCTAATACTAATAATAAAACCGATTGTTTCTTCATTTATCAGTAATCGTACAAAAATGGGTGGACTGTTTATCCACCCATTTTCTAAAAAGCATTGATTCTAAAACATGTACCTCACTCCAAGACCAAGGGTGAAAAGCCCGTTCCTGCGGATCTTGCCGTCTCCGAACATCAGACGTGGACGGAGGCTCAATGAGAACTGGAGCGGGAAGTCAAATATGTACTCGAGCCCCACATTGCCAAGGAGACCCGCATAGACGACATTCTCGTGCTCGGGGTTATCCCATACGGCGACGCTGGCTCCAGGTCCCACATAGAAACCCCATTGTCCCTCTGCGGTCCAATCCGGATGGGCTATCATGAAATTGTAAACACCATCAAGGTGGAAAGCGTTAGTGTTGAAAACGTCATCCATGCCAAGCTCGAACTCCAGGAAATCATTTTCCCCGGCATAGTTCTCATAGCTCACATCAACTCCGTAATTACCGACACGCAGACCTACAGCTCTGGGCTGGGCGACAGCCGCAAAGGAAAAAAGCAACACTGCGGCTAATGCCAAAACAAACCTTTTCATAGCTAGACCATTCCAGAGAATCCCATGAACGCCATCGCCAGAATACCGCAGGTTACCAAAGCGATAGGAACGCCCTTGAACTGTTTCGGGATGTCGTTGAGCTCAAGATGCTCACGCATGCCGGCGAAAAGGATCAAAGCCATTCCGTAGCCGATAGCCGTCGCGAAAGCGTAGACAACCGATTGCCCGAGGTTGAGCATATGTGCTGGACCGCCACCGAAAGTGAACTCCTTGGTCACGACATTAAGAGCCACACCGAGGACGGCGCAGTTGGTGGTGATCAGCGGGAGGAATATTCCAAGGGCCTGATAGAGAGAAGGGCTGATCTTTTTCAGCACGATCTCGACCATCTGTACCAAGGAAGCGATGACTAGAATGAAAGCGATCGTCTGTAGGAATTCCAAGCCGAAAGCGACCAGCAAATACTTGTTGATCAAGTAGGTGACAAGAGTGGCCAGGGTGATTACGAAGACCACAGCCCCGGACATTCCGGTCGCAGTCGAGACCTTACTGGAGACACCAATAAACGGACATGTGCCCAGGAACTGGGCCAGCATTATGTTATTGACGAATATCGCCGAGATGATTATGAGAAAAAATTCCATGGCCTAACTCTTTTTTGCGATTTTGTTGAAAAGGACCATCAGGTAACCCAGGGCGATAAACGCTCCGGGAGCCATGACAAAAACGAGGATACCGTCACCGGAAATGAACTTCCATCCGAAAGCGGATCCACTTCCGAGAATCTCCCTGACAAGGCCGAGAACGGTGAGGCTCATAGTGAAGCCGAATCCTATTCCCAGGCCATCAAGGGCGGAGTCCACGATTCCGTTCTTGCTTGCGAAGGCCTCAGCGCGACCGAGGACGATGCAGTTGACGACGATCAGCGGGATGAATAGCCCCAGAGTCTTGTACATGTCAGGTGTATAGGCCTGCATGGCGAACTGGAGAATCGTGACGAAGGTGGCGATAACAACTATGTAGACAGGGATATGAACCTTGTCCGGAACCACAGGCGCGATTGCCGAGATCACGATGTTGGAAAGCACGAGGACGAACAATGTCGCGAGACCCATGCTCATACCATTTATGGCTGAGGTTGTGGTCGCCAAAGTGGGGCACAATCCAAGGAGCAGGACGAAGGTCGGATTCTCCTTGAAGAAGCCTTTGGTGAATATGCCTAATTTTCTCTTGCTCATAGCCTATTCTCCTTTAATGGTCTTGAAGGCCTCCACAGCGTTCTTCACAGCCAAAGTGTAAGCCCTGGAGGTGATTGTGGAAGCGGTGATCGCATCGACATCCCCGCCATCCTTCTTGACGGACAGGATCTTGGAGGAAGGGTCGAAGCCTTTGAACTGTGAGTAAAAATGCTCGTCCGTGTTACACTTCGCACCGAGCCCAGGGGTCTCGGTGTGGGACAAGACTGAGGTGTTATAGACCGCTCCGTCAGGGGTGATTCCGACCATCAAGGTCAGAGGGCCTCCGAAACCAACGGTTGTAGACTTGACGGCGTAAGCCTTGACCTCTCCGCCGGAAGTGCTGACGTAGTATTCAGAAGGTTGTCCACCGACCTCAACAGGCTTTGCCTCAGATAGTTCCCCACCTTCGGGAAGAACCGCTCCGATCGAGGCTTTCAGGATGTCGGCATTGGCCTTGGCAATCGGCTCGGCAGTCAGGACATACATCCCGCCCAGCAGGGCTGAACAAACGAGACATACAGCTGTGAGGCACAAGGCCATATTGATGAGATTTGATTTTGCTGCCATATTCTAAGCCCTCCCGTATTTTTTCTGATGGAACCAGTTGTTGAGAAGCGGAACCGTGGAATTCATAATGAGGATAGCGAAGCTCACACCCTCTGGGTAAGAACCGAAGTACCTGATCATCAATGTGATGAAACCGATACCTACACCGAAGATGATTCCACCCTTGGTAGTCATGGGGCTAGTCACATAGTCGGTAGCCATGAAGCAGGAACCGAGGAGGAGACCACCGGTGAGGAGGTTGAACAGAGGGTCTGTGAACTGGGCGGGATTGGCTAGCCAGAAAACGCACGATACGGCTGCCACGGTACCAAGGATTGACAGGGTGATCCAAGGCTTGATGACCTTTCGGACCACCAGGTAGATGAAGCCGACAAGGATCGCGATGGCGCAAGCCTCTCCGGCGGATCCGCCTATATTAGCGAAAAGCATCTGTGAATATGTGTACCCATGGCTTGCCATCAGGTCAGGCACTGAGGCGCCTTGCATCAAGCCTTCCTTTATAGCTCCCAGAGGAGTCGCCCCGGAGACGGCGTCAACACCGAAAAGTCCCTGAGGAATCTCCCAATGGGTCATATAGGTCGGGAAAGAGATCAGCAAGAACACACGTCCCACAAGAGCCGGATTAAAAATGTTCTGTCCCAAACCTCCGAAAGTCATCTTGGCAACCCCGATAGCGACCAAGGCGCCGATGAACACCACCCACCATGGAGTAGTGGAGGGGAGGTTGAGAGCGAGAAGAATACCTGTCACGGCCGCGGACCAGTCTCCCAACGTGGAGACCTTCTTCAGGCAAAATCTCGTGATGAAATATTCTATCGCCATGCAGGAGAGCACGCTCACGGCCAGCACAAACAGCTCCTTCCAGCCGTAGAACACGACTGAAACCACCACAGCGGGAAGCAGGGCGATCACGACATCCCGCATCAAGACCTTTGTGGTGGTCTTAGAATGCAGATGCGGATTAGGTGAAACCAATATTTTGTCCATACGTTATTCTGTTTTAGCTTTAGCGGCCTCGGCGGCTGCCTTGGCGGCCGCCGCGCGGGCTCTCATTATTCCCATGACTTGGCCTCTAGCCTGACTGATCACATCCAGAAGAGGGATTCCCGCAGGGCAGGAATACAGGCAGCAGCCACACATTATGCAATCCTGGACAGCGTTGGCTTCCAGGGCGTCAGTATCCCCGGCTTTGGCGAGGCGGTTGAGAAGGAAGGGTTCCAGACCCATCGGGCAGGCGTCGGCGCATTTGCCGCAACGGATACAACTGCTTTCAGGCATCCTCTTGGTCTGCTCACGGGTGAGGAACAGGAGACCTCCCGTGCCTTTCATCGTAGCGGCATCAAGGTTGGCGATAGACTTACCCATCATGGGACCACCACTGATGACTTTAGCGGCAGTTTCAGGGACACCTCCCAAGAAATCGATAACATAGTTGAGTGGAGTTCCGACTCTGACTATCAGATTGGCCTGCTTAGGGAAGCACTCCCCGGTCACAGTGACAGAGTTGTCGATAAGGGGCTTGTTCTTCTGGACAGCTTCGTAGACGGCCAGCGCGGTGCACACATTGTCGACAACCGCTCCCACATCGATAGGCAGTCCACCGGACTTGACCTGACGATGCATCACGGCGTCAATCAACTGTTTCTCACCACCTTCCGGATATTTTTTCATAAGGGACAAGACCTCGATGCCCGAATACTCGGGACCTTTTGCCTTCAAGGACTCAACCACTTTGGTGATATGGTCTATAGCCTCAGGCTTGTTATCCTCTATAGCGATAGTGGCCTTGTCGACCCCGAGGGCTTTCTTGATGATAGCGGTTCCGACAACCACTTGCTCACCTTTCTCAAGCAATGTTCGGAAGTCGGATGTGAGGTAAGGCTCACACTCGCAACCGTTGATTATCAACATCTCACATTTCTTTCCCGGAGGCGGGCTGAGTTTTACGTGTGTCGGGAAAGTGGCTCCTCCCAGACCAACGACACCACCAAGCTTGATCTTTTCGATTATTGCTTTAGGGTCTTCGGGAATATCCGTCACAAGAGTGTCGGTGCGATCTATATTCTCCATCCACTCGTCACCTTCAACCGCGATCTCAACCACCATCTGGTTATTGCCGGAGAGATCCTTACGAGGTCCTATCGACTTTACGGTTCCGGATACGGAAGAATGAATATATGCCGACATGAAAGCGCCGGGCTCAGCGATCACCTGACCGACTTTCACCTTATCCCCAACTTCCACGACAGGCTTTGCCGGAGCGCCGATATGCTGGGAAAGGGCTATATATACTGTCGGAGGAATCGGGAGATACTCCAACTTGCAGTCTCTCGATATCTTGGAGTCGGCGGGATGGACACCGCCTATTGAGAATGTTCTTCTAGCCATTGCTTTCCTCCTTTTTAATGTCTTTGACGTCATTGACGGCCTGAGCAGTCACCTCTTTAGCGGCCTTTGCGGCCTCAGCGGCCGCGGCGGCAGCCTCCCTGGCTTTCTTTTGACGTTCCTGAACCCTCACCTTGATGGCATCCTTGTCTATCGGTTTCGGGAAATTGACCCCATGAATCGCTCCGGTGGGACACATTGCCTCGCACTCACGGCAAAGCTTGCACTTCTCAAAGTCGATATAAGCGACGTTATTCTCAAGTGTGATGGCATCGTGGGTACAAGTCTTCTGGCAGATTCCGCAGCCGATACAAGCATTTGCGCAAGCCTTTTTGACGGAAGGTCCTTTGTCCTTATTAACGCAGGAGACATATTCCCTCATTCCGCGGGGACCCTTCTTACGAAGCTCGATGATCGCCTTGGGGCAAGCCTTCACGCAGGAACCACAAGCGGTGCACTTCTCCTCATCCTCCACCGGAAGTCCGGTGACAGGATCCATGGAGAGAGCCCCGAACTTACATACGGCAACACAGTCACCGCATCCAAGACAGCCGAAAGAGCAACCGGTATCCCCCGAGTACAAGGAAGCCTTGACTTTGCATGACAGGGATCCGTCATACTCATTGACCTTGGGTCTGGCCTCGCATGTGCCGTTGCAGCGGATCACAGCCACCATGGGCGCCTTTTCCTTAACCTCGTAGCCGAGAATCTCAGCCACTTTCTTCATCGTCTCATTGCCACCGACAGGACAATAGTGGTTGTCCAGATTGGGAGCTTTCACCGCTGAATCGGCGAATGCGTGGCAACCAGCGAAACCGCAGCCACCGCAATTAGCTCCAGGCATGGCCTTTTCAACCAGCTCAATGCGAGGATCCTCAACGACCTTGAAGCGCTGCGCGACAAGATAGAGGGTCAACGCGAGCAGCAGGCCGAGACCCGAGATGATCGCGATGGTCCAAATAATTGTTGTTGTCATAAATATTTATGTGATTTATCTTCTCCTGATATAAAACTCGTATCCCTCGGCGAGATGATCCCGACAAAGGAACAAAACCAGATAGTACACGACGACACCAAGGATGGATAATCCACCGGTGGCGAGCTCGCCGAATCCAATCTTAGGCAAAGATAATATTAAAATCAGTAATATCAGCGCGGGAATCACATATGAGAAGAGAACAGCCTTCAAGCCAGCCTTCTTGGCGAGGCAAACCTCCACCTCCTGGCCGATCTCATAATCGCCTCTCCCCCAAACAGGGACATCAACTAATTTCTTCTTGGATCCAGAGATTCCGCAAAGCCCTGCGGCATGACAAGAGGCGCAGGCAGACTCGGAGATTATCTCCACGCTGACGGACCCTTTGTCCACAGCCACAATCTTACCTTTATGGGAAACAGCGTCAGCCATTACTGGACCACGCTTGAGAACTCATGCTTCAATCCGTCAGCGCTGTACAGGCGTCCGCGGACCTGGCCTATCTTCAGAGGGGCGACGAAATAGATCGGAATCCTGTTGCCATCATCGGTGAACCAGGCGTAAAGGCTGCTTTCACCGTCGAAGGCCTCGCCCTTCGGCATCTCGAAGCCGAATTTATGACACCTGATAGTCCCCTTTCCGGGAATCTTCTTATTCTCGACTCCGAAATAGCGGAAATATATGTTCCGGATATGATGGTCGATAGCGTATGTCATAGGATACCTCCCACCTGCGCTCAGTTTTTTTAGATCCATATTACGGATGAGAAATAACATCGTGGCGATGTCATAGGTACACTCGTCCATGGGCAACTCGACAGTGAACTCACCTTTGCGGGAATTGTTGATCTGGGCGTTGATATGGTCAGAGGCGTAGGTATAAAGGTTTGTGCACCAATAACCTCCCTCACGGCAATCCCTTATGAATTTCACAGGCTTGAAGCCATCCGTTGTGAACCAGCAATCGAAATCCTCCTTGAGTTTAAAGACAGACTCATATATTTTCTGGGTCTTGCCCTTCAAGGAACCGTGATAGCAATTCTGGCCATTGAGAACAGTCTCATCCAGCCTCAATGTTGCCTGGGCCACGTCGGCGTTGATCAAGCCGAACTTGTAGTGGATTGTGAAAACCAGTTTCTCACCACCTTTGAACGCGAGTTGATCCTTGGTCAGGTTGACAGGAAGGCACTTCTTATTATCAGCGGCGCCAAGAGTGACACAGGCGACAAGAAGAGCCGCCAGAACCGTGATTGAAAGTCTTGTGAGTCTCATCAGAAATCAGGGTTTTGATCGAACTCACTGTTCATTGCAGATTCCGTGCCCATCGACTCAGCCTGAGCTGTGAGGGAGTCACCAGGCTCCACAAAACGCACCTGCTCGGACTTGAACAACATGTCTATGTCGCAAACCTCACCATTACGATGCTTGGCTATAATGATCTGGGTGGTCTCCTTCCCGTCCGGAGTCTCGCCCAAGCCCACATAGTCCGGGCGGTGGATGAATATGACCATGTCGGCGTCCTGCTCAATCGAACCAGACTCACGAAGGTCGGAAAGCTGGGGTTTTCCGGTGCCACCTGTCCTCTGGACAGCGTTCCTGGAAAGCTGGGACAGGGCTATTATGGGAACATTCAACTCTTTCGCCGTGGCCTTGAGAGTCCTGGATATGGCGGCGACTTCCTGCTCACGCAGTCCCCGGAGTTCCACAGGTCCCTGCATGAGCTGCAGGTAGTCCACTATCACCAGACGCACGTCCTTCGACTTCACAAGTCTCTTGACCTTGGTCCTGAACTCCATCAAGGGGATACTCGGTGTGTCATCAATATACAATGGAGCCTTTGATAAAGCGGCCAGCCTGGTCTCAAGCTGCTGCCAATCCCAAGGATCCAGTTTAGCTCCACCTTTCAGTTTATCAGCCGGCAGGCCTGACTCGGTCGTCATGAGCCTCATCACAAGCTGGAGGGCAGACATCTCGAGGGAGAATACAGCCACAGGCATGTTGTGATCGACCGCGGCGTTCCTGGCAAGGTTAAGGGCGAAGGCTGTCTTTCCGACAGAGGGCCTCGCAGCCAAGATGATAAGGTCTGATTTCTGCCAGCCCCGCGTGATCCTGTCCAAAGACGGGAAACCTGAAGGCACACCACTTAAACCACTGATGTTCTGGTTCTTCTCGATCTCGCGCATAGCATCGTTGATGATCGAGCCGACCTCCTGGACATCTTTTTTAAGGTTATTCTGGATCGCGTTATAGACCTTGGTCTGAGCCTCATCTATCAGCTGGTCAACCTTGACAGAATCGTCATAAGAGTCTCTCAAGATCTCATAAGAGGCGGTAATCAGATCTCTCTGGATGCTTTTCTGCTTGAGTATCTTCACATAATACTCAATGTGCGCGGCCGCACCGACTTTCTCAGAAAGGCCAGCCAACACCACAGGCCCACCGACGGCCTCGAGATTGCCCTTTTCACGCAATTTGGCGCTTACAGTCACGATATCCACCGAGGTATGCTCGTTCACAAGCTCGGACATTGCCTCGTATATCATCCTGTGACGGGGAGCATAGAAGCATGAGGGAGACAGCTCCTCAAGCGCCATATCGACGGACGAGGGCTCAATCAGCATAGCTCCGAGGACAGCCTCTTCGACTTCAAGGGCTTGAGGCGGTTTGTTCCCCATCTCAAGCCCTATAGTGTCCAGGTTGACTGCCTGGGCCTTTCTCCTTGATGGTTTTCCAGGCTGGTCAGGCATAACTTTTAGTCTATTCGAAATCCGGATTGACGATGATCCTGCCGCAATGCTCACAGATGATCAGCTTCTTGTTCGAGGCTATCTCGACAAGACGCTGGGGAGTGATAGTGTTGAAGCAACCTCCGCAGGAGTCACCATTATATACAGAGACTACTGCGAGATGGTTGTGTACGCTCGCGCGGATACGGTCGTAAGCGCTCATTGTCCTGGGATCGATCTTGGCGGCGCACTCCTCCCTCTTGGCTTTAAGGGCCTCCTCCTCTTTCGAGGTGGACTCCACGATCGTGGCGAGCTCTTCTTTCTTAGCTTTGAGATCCTCGCTTCTCACGGAAATATAATCTTTGAGACTCTCCTGCTCCTCCTTCCTCTCCATGATGGCAGTCCTGGTGTCGTTGATGGTCTTCTGGGCAATTTGGCGCAGAAGTCCTTGATTCTCAATCTCTTTGTTGATAGAATCATATTCACGGCTATTGGAAATGTCATCGAGCTGTTTCTGATACCTCTCGATCTGGAGATCGCAGTCGATAATATTCTGCTTGTTCTCGGCGATAGTCTGGTTGTAAGCGTCGATCACAGCGGCACCCTGCGCGAGGCGGGCCTTAAGGTCAGCCACCTCACCCTCAAGAGCCTCGACCTCAGAAGGAAGCTCACCACGAAGCTGCACGATCTTGTCGATAGCGGAGTCTGCCTCCTGAAGCGCATAGAGAGTCTTGAGTTTCTCCTCGACGCTGATCTCGGAGTCGGCGAAATTCTTCTGCAGGGAAACGAAGGTCTCCCTCTGGTCTATAGGTGTCTCGACTTTCTTGATTTTCTTGGTTGCCATAGTAGCTTTGAAATCTGACTAATAATAAAAAACCGGATTGCTCGCCCCTAGCTTCTCGCTGGTACGGACTGCAAAGGTAGGAAATTTTTTCCTTAACAGAGAAAATAAAACATGGCAAATTTCCACTTCCCCTTCGAAATGGCCTATATCAATGACCATAAATCCTTTAGGAGTGAAGAAATGGTGGTAGGATATGTCTCCGCAGAGATAGGCTTGAGCTCCAGCTTCCATGGCCTTCCCGATCAGCGAGGATCCGGAACCTCCACACATCGCCACCCTACTCACAGGAACATCAACCGGTCGCGAGCAGCGGGCCACGGGCACACCCAGGCGGTTTTTGACGTATTCTATAAATGTCTCCACCTCCATCGGCTCTGGGAGGTCTCCGACAGCACCCAGGCCGACACCCTCAGCTTCCTCGTCCAGAACGGTGATATTTATAAGGCCAAGACGCCTCGCCATAGTGCCGCTGACGCCTTCCAAAACCTTATCCGCAGTCGTGTGGGCGGCATATATGGCTATTCCCGATGAAACGGCTTTAATCACAGCCATGCCCGTCGGATCATCCGGTGAAATCCTCTTCAATCCTCCGAAGATCAATGGGTGATGAGTGACTATCATATCCATGCCGGCTGCGGCAGCCTCGTCAACCAGCTCGGGAGTGCAATCAAAACCGATCAATACTCCATGGACCTCCTGCTCCGGAGACCCGACCAGCAACCCGCTGTTATCCCAGCTCTCCTGAATCGAAAGAGGAGCGAAATCCTCTATGGCCGAGGTTATATCCTTGACCCTCATAACGACTTCTTGACAGCGATCAACTGACTCCGGATCTCCTTCAGGCTATCCAAGGCCTTGACCCTTCCCTCAATCTTCTTTCTCTCCGCCGCCATTTTCTTGGACGCACCCTCGAGAGTGAGTCCTTGCTCCTTGACAAGAAGATGTATCTGCTTGAGGCATTCCAAGTCCTCAGTGGTGTAAAGCCGGTTGCCCTTGGCGTTTCTCTTAGGCTTTATGTACTTCGGAAAAGAATTGGACCAGAAGCGCACCAGAGATGTACTCTCCCCCAGAAGATCCGAGACCTCTCCGATAGTGTAATATAATTTCTCCATATCTGTTTTAATATTAGTCCATTGACTGACCGGTATTGGATGACATGAACAACATCCCTATATAATCCTCCGGGGTGACTGAAGCGAACATGAAGTTAAGCGGATCAAGACGAGCCGAGTCCTTCAGGACCTCATAGTGGAGATGCGGAGCAAAAGAGTTGCCCGACATTCCCACCTGACCTATCTGCTTGCCTCTGGACACCTTCTGTCCTTTGCTGACCCTGGTGTTCTCCAGATGCGCATACCTGGTGACATAGCCGTTGCCATGATCTATGGCCACGACATTGCCCAGACCTTTGGAAGAATGGTCAACATATCTCACGACTCCGTCCGCGGCGGCATAGACCGGCTCACCCTGCTGCGAGATCAAATCGAGTCCCCAATGATCAGAGGGAACCTTGTAGAAAGGATTGATCCTTTTGCCGACGGTAGCGCCTGTCCTAGCATATGAGAAATTCCCCAAAGGGTTTGACAGCGGTGGGAGAGACTTAACTCCCCCGCTGTCAAGAGCGGCCATCACCCTCAGGAAATTAGACTCCACGCGTGTGGAAGCTTTCTCCAACAAGTCAAGTTTTTCCCCGACAGACTCTATGATATCCTCATCGTCCACTGAGTCTATGGCGGAAAGGAGTCCTCCGGTATATATCCCACCCAGTTCAGGGGAATCCGAGTTGAAAAGCTGGCGATATATCTCGCTATCCTTTTCTTTCAAGCCGTCCAACACATCCCCGAGAAGACTCTCTTTCTGAACCATCTCCCCATATGTCCGCTCGTACATCTGGATCTCACGCTTGAGTTTCCTCTCGGAATCAGTGTTCACGACAAGGGAGAACACAACATAATAGACCACGGCGAGAGAGGCTGTGACAAGGAAATACTTCACACCCTTCCAGAAAATATACCACACCGAACGGGTTACCTTACGGAACTCCATCCGGGTCTTGTCAAACACGTATCTCTCTTTGTCTGCCATAGAAGCTTACCTGAGACTAACGCTGAATGAGCGCCTTTGTGGGGTGTCGTCTTTATCAGCGTTGCGGCTCTCCACCATGGCAATATACTCTTGCTTGGACATCGAGAGATCAAAGTAATTAATAGGATTGACCCTTTCGCCCTTGTAGAAAACCTCATAATGGAGATGAGGCCCGCTGGCCCTTCCGGACTGCCCGCTCTCCCCTATCTTGTCACCGCGCTTGACCTTCATTCCCTCAATCACGGTGATGGTGTTCAGATGGGCGTACCGGGTCTTGTAGCCGAAGCCATGATCAATGTCCACACAGTTGCCGTAACCGAAGAAATCAAATGCCACAGTCTCAACCACACCGTCTCCGGTGGCGAACACCGGATTACCCGGTTTCATAGCCAAGTCCACACCAGTATGTAGCTTAGAGCTTCCCGTGAACGGGTCTGTCCTGTATCCGAACGGGCTGGTGAGAGTGTATTTTGACGGATCGGGGATTATCGGGGGCACAGCGGGAATGCAGGACACCATGTCACCGGCCTTCTTAGAGACATCAGCCACCTCGTCAAAAGACTTACTTTGGACATATGTCATCCTGGTGATGCGGTCCAATCTCAAAATCGTGTTCTTCAATGTGTTTGAAGACTCGAGTCCATCCAGGTAAGAGTAACGGTCGACACCTCCGATCCCAGCGGTCCTCACAGACATAGGAATCTCGTTCATTCCATAAATCGACCTGTATATGTCGTCATCCCTTATCCTCAACTCATCAAGGTTACTCTCGTAACGGTCAAGCCTCGAGTTCATGAGTGAGATCCTTGCGTCCCAACGCGCCTTTTCAGCCTTGAGTAAAGCGGTTTTGGGGAGATCCATCCCTAACACGGACGTGAACACCCACAGATAAAGCACCGACAGCGCCAAGCTGCCGGCCAAAAGAAGGAGCCACTTCAAAAGCTTTGATCTTAAGGATACTTCCTTGATCTCGTAAAGGAGTGTCTCCGAGTTGAGAACATATTTTCTCATAGCCGCGAATATACCTTTTTTTGCTATAAATCGCTAAAATTGTTATAATTTTGCCATTTCCGTGCCAAACAATAACGGATTAGAGATGAACACAGCTAAAGAGATAAGACAGAGGTTCCTGGATTTCTTTGAGTCCAAGGGACATACAGTGGTTCCGTCGGCCCCGATGGTCATCAAGAATGACCCTACCCTCATGTTCACCAATGCTGGAATGAACCAGTTCAAGGACATTTTCCTGGGCAACTCGGCACCTAAGACCAAGAGGGCGACAGACTCTCAGAAATGCCTCCGTGTCAGCGGTAAGCACAACGACCTCGAAGCGGTGGGTCATGACGGACGCCACCACACGATGTTCGAGATGCTGGGCAACTGGAGTTTCGGAGACTACTTCAAGGAAGAGGCGATAGCTTGGGCCTGGGAACTTCTCACCGAAGTTTACAAGATAGATAAGTCAAAGCTTTACGCGACCGTCTTCGAAGGTTCAGCGGATGACGGGACAGGACTCGACGTGGAAGCTCTCGAGGCTTGGAAGAAGCATCTGCCGGAGGACCATATCATATTAGGCAACAAGCATGACAATTTCTGGGAAATGGGTGACACCGGCCCCTGCGGTCCCTCGAGCGAGATCCATATCGACCTCAGGACTGACGAGGAGATCGCCAAGGTCCCGGGAAAGGATATGGTCAACACCGACAATGACCAGGTGATTGAGATCTGGAACCTGGTGTTCATGCAATACAACCGAAAGGCGGACGGATCCCTGGAGCCACTCCCTGCCAAGAATATCGACACCGGAATGGGCTTCGAGAGGCTATGCATGGTGCTGCAAGGCAAGACCAGCAACTACGACACCGACGTCTTCTCCGGCATGATCCACAAGATCGAGGAGCTCTCCGGGCATGGATATCATGAGAGTTCAAAGACCGAGGTCGCCATGAGGGTGATCGCGGACCACATCAGGGCAATCGCCTTCTCCATCGCGGACGGGCAGCTACCCTCCAATGTGAAGGCCGGATATGTCATCAGGAGGATTCTCCGTAGGGCGGTCCGGTACGGATACACTTTCCTTGGATTCGAGGAACCGTTCCTGTGCTCTCTTGTTCCTCAGCTGATTCAGGACATGGGCGAGGCATATCCAGAGCTTGAGAAACAGCGCAAACTGATCGAGAGCGTCATTCGGGAGGAGGAGCTTTCTTTCCTTCGCACTCTGGACAGGGGCATCAGGATGATGGATGACTACATGGCGAAGAACGCCGGTACCAAGACCATTCCCGGAGTCGACGCTTTCATTCTATACGACACTTACGGTTTCCCGATAGACCTTACCGGATTGATCGCCGCCGAGAACGGCTACACGGTCGACATGGAAGGATTCAACACCGAACTCCAGAAACAAAAGGAGAGGGCGCGCAACGCCACTGCCAATGAATTCGGAGACTGGACAGTCTTTTCTGACGGAGAGGAGGAGGTATTCCTTGGATATGACAACCTCGAGCTCGAAGGAGTCAGACTCCTTAAGCACCGCACTGTCAAGCAAAAGAACAAGACCATGATCCAGTTGGTCTTCGACCGCACTCCTTTCTATGCCGAGATGGGAGGACAGGTCGGTGACACTGGAGTCGCCGTCTCCGCTTCGGGGGAAGAGATCCGTATCCTCAACACTGTCAAGGAAAACAACCTGACAGTCCACATAGCTGAGAGCCTGCCCGAGAATCTCGAAGGAAGCTTCACCCTAAAGGTAGATGGTGTCCGACGCCTGAAGATAGCCGCCAACCACACAGCGACTCACCTGCTGGACAACGCTTTGAGAACAGTGCTCGGAACCCATGTCGAGCAGAAGGGATCATTTGTCGGTCCGGACTATTTCCGCTTCGACTTCTCCCATTTTTCCAAAGTCACGGACGAGGAAATCCGCAAGGTTGAGCATATTGTCAACTCAATGATACGCAACGACTTCCATCTTGAGGAAAAGAGGGATGCCACTATGGAAGAGGCCCTCGGAATGGGAGCGATAGCCCTTTTCGGCGAGAAATACGGAGACCGGGTCAGGGTCGTCAAGTTCGGTCCTTCTGTCGAGCTTTGCGGAGGAACTCACGCATCATCAACCGGCAGGATTGGTTTCTTCAAGATAGTGTCCGAATCAGCGATCGCCGCAGGTGTACGCAGGATTGAGGCATTGACCGGTGAAGCGGCAGAGAACCTTCTTGACACGGTCGCCGACACTCTCAAGGGTATAAGGGAGATGTTCAATAATGTCCCCGACGTGACTGCCGCCGTGACAAAAATGCTCACAGAGAACACTGACGCTCGTAAACGTCTGGAGAAATACGCCAAGGAGAAAGCGGCCTCATTCGCCAAGAAACTCTCTGATAACTCCAAGGTCGTCAATGGTATAAATATTGCGACTTTCAACCGCGACGTTGACCCCGCCATGTTCCGCGAGTCAGCTGCCATATTGCAGAAAGAAGTGAATAACTTCGCTCTTGCCGCCGCATATATCCATGACGGCAAGCCACAGCTTCTGCTGATGTACTCCGCTGACCTTGTGGCGGCCGGGCACAATGCGGCCACAGATATCAAGGAGGCCGCCAAGTTCATCCAAGGTGGAGGTGGAGGGCAGCCCTTCCTCGCCACAGCGGGCGGACGTAATACCGAGGGACTTAAGGATGCCCTTGATAAGATGGTGGAGATCGTCTCCAGATAAATGAAAAGGATCGACAAGTTCATACTGACCTCTTTTATAGGACCATTTTTCATGATCCTTCTTGTCGTCATCTTTATTTTGATGATGCAGACCCTCTGGGTCTATATAGACGAGCTGGTCGGTAAGGGCTTGGACTTCAAGATTATAGCCGAATTCCTCTTCTGGGGAAGCTGTACAATTCTCCCCTTAGCCCTGCCTCTCGCCACATTGCTGGCGTCAATGATGACCATAGGCAATATGGGCGAGAACAATGAGCTCATAGCCCTGAAGGCTGCCGGAGTGTCAGTGTCCAGGGTAATGGCTCCAGTCATGATAGCTTCCGTATTCATCAGCATCGGAACCTATTTCGCCATAAATGAGCTGGTTCCTGTAGCCTACAACCAAATCTACACGCTGAGGGACGACATCAAACGCACAAAGAACGAGATCAAGATCCCGGACGGTGTTTTTTACGATGGCGTCGAAGGCTATGTTCTCCGTGTTGAGAGCACTGACTCGAAAGGTATAATGAACGGGGTCATGCTTTATGACCATCACGGCAAGGGCAACACCCGCCTCACTATCGCCGATTCCGCCGAGATCAGGATGTCAAAAGACAAGTCATACTTGACTATCAAGATGTATGACGGCACCAACTATCAGGAGACCAACGAGAAAGAAGGCAGGAAAGAGACACACCAGCTTCAGAAGATCAATTTCGCCAAACAGGAGATGGTTGTCACCCTGGAAAACTATGCTTTCCAGAAATCGGACAGCGCGCGCTTCGGCGACCAGGTCAGGACTCTTCCTTTATGGAGACTGAAAGAGGAAAAAATCCGTTTGGAGGATGAGAGGGACAGTGTCAAGTCACTTCAGATATTGGCCACGGCCGCATCCTACCTATTCACCTTAAGGACCCAACTGGACACGACCGCCTCGGGTATATCAAAGAATTTCGAGGACGAGAGCTTCCTGAGCTTCGATAGTGACGAAGCCACCTCACAGGCGATTTACAGGGCCGGTACAACCGCCAGACAGCTCCAAAGCAATATAGAGAGCTATGAGTTCGGCGCTTTTGACTACACGGTGAAGCTCCGCTGGACTTTCCTGGAATTACTGAGACGTTTCGGCCAAGCTATAGCCTGTTTCATAATGTTTTTCATCGGAGCCCCTCTGGGCGCGTTGATCAGGAAAGGCGGGCTTGGCGTCTCAGCTATCGTAGCAATCCTGTTCTTTGTCCTCTATTATATTGTGGACATCACCGGAGTGAAACTGGCAAGGGACGGAAGCGTCAGCGCCTGGACAGGAGCGTTTGTATCCTCCGTCGTGATGTTGGCTATAGGAATATATCTGACATCAAAGGCGATACACGACACCGACATGTCCAATTTCGATGCCGTGAAGAACTGGTGGAGAAAGCTCAAGAGCACAATCTCTGGATTCTTCAAGAAGACCAGAATCGTTTATATGGGCACTCCCGAGTTCGCTGTCGCGCCTTTGAAAGAGCTTCTTGACAAGAAATATCGTGTCGTGGCTGTCGTGACAGTGGCTGACAAACCCAGCGGCCGCGGCCAAAAGGTAAATGAGAGCGCCGTGAAGCAATTCGCTATGGAGCGTGGTATCCCTGTGCTCCAGCCTGTCAAGCTCAAAGATCCGGAGTTCCTTTCCCAACTCAAGTCTTACAAGGCTGACATGTTTATCGTGGTCGCTTTCAGGATGCTTCCCGAAGAGATTTGGAGCATGCCGAAGCTGGGCACTTTCAACCTTCACGCCTCATTGCTTCCGCAATATCGTGGAGCCGCACCTATCAACTGGGCCGTGATCAATGGAGAGAGCAGGACTGGAGCGACGACCTTCATGATAGACAAACAGATAGACACAGGTGGAATCATCCTTCGCCAGGACATCCTTATAGGTAAGGATGACACAGCCGGTGATATCCATGATAAGCTTATGGAAATCGGTGCCGATATGGTTGTACAAACCGCTCAGGGATTGATTGAGAAGAATGTGGAGACTAGGGTGCAAAGGAGCTTCATCCAAGGCTCCGAAGTCCTGAAACCCGCCCCGAAACTCACCCGTGAGCTTTGCCATATCGACTGGAACGATTCCTCCAAGCAGATCCACAACCTCATCCGTGGTCTGAGCCCCTACCCTGCCGCCTTCACGGAGCTCGTCAAAGAAGGCTCCGCCCCCGTCCAGCTCAAGATCTTCTCCGCCGAGCCCGTTGCCTCCGGAGCGGAGGGTATGGTGAGTGAAGACCATGACACCCTCGGCACTGTAAGAGGGGGGACCGGAGCGAAGCGCAGCGTAGCGAGAGGTGGGGCCAAGCGAAGCGAGGCGTCTGAACCACCATACCCTCCGCTCCGGACAGACCATGGCAAGGTTCTAAGTGACGGGAAGACTTATCTGTGGATAACGACCGCTGATGGGGCAATATCGCTGAAAGAAGTGCAGTTGGCCGGCAAGAAGAGAATGGGCATCGAAGCATTCCTCCTCGGCTTCCGCGATCCCGAGACCTATTCCACCACCCCCGGCACCTCAAAAGCCGAGATTTCCAAGACAAAACCCGCCCAATGAGCGTAGCGGTCATCATAGGTGGCGGAGATTTCCCGAAGAAGGAATATCCAAGAGAACTGATCCGCAGGGCGGATGTCTTGGTCTGTTGCGATGGCAATGCCCTCAAGGCGTTCCTACGCCACCGGAAGAGCATATTTGGAGACAACACTAGGGAGCCTGATGCTGTGGTAGGTGATATGGACTCTTTGAGCCCGACGCTCGCTAAAATATATTCAAAGCGACTGGTTCGGATAGAGGAGCAGGATGACAACGATCAGACCAAGGCTTTCCATTTCATTCTCAACAACTTCCCAGAGGTGGATACAATTCATTTCCTGGCCGCTACCGGGAAGCGGGAGGATCATACAATCGGCAACCTGGGGCTATTGATGGAATATGCCCGCTCCCTATCGACTTCTTATCCCGAGCGCGGCGAAGGATATATATCCATCGATATGGTCTCTGACTACTCCACAGCCTTCGCCGTCACTGACAGCTGTGAGCTCTATTTGGGGAAAGGGCGCCGAATCTCCCTCTTCAGCCCTGACAACAGCCTTACAATAACTTCTAAAGGGCTCAAATGGCAGACTTCAGGAGTCGTTTTCAATAACTGGTGGCCAGCCACTCTCAACCAGACCACCGAGGACGTAGTCCAGCTGGAGTTTTCTCATAAATCATTAGTACTCATCATCACCGATTAGCTATTTTTGATTATATTTGTCCAGAACGAACAAATATCTATCTAAAAGATGCTTAAGAAAATAAGAGTCATTCTGGCGACTCTGTGCCTTGTGGCTGTCACATTGCTATTCCTGGACTTCTCCGGGACCCTGCACCATTGGCTCGGCTGGCTCGCCATAATCCAGTTCCTTCCAGCAGTCTTGGCCCTGAACCTGGTGGTTATCATCGCCCTGCTTCTGGTGACCATCCTTTTCGGAAGGATCTACTGCTCGGTGATCTGCCCTCTTGGCGTGTTCCAAGACGGTGTCGCCAACCTCAGCCGCAAGGGAAAGAAGGGAAAGTATTCATATTCAAAAGAGATGAAATGGCTCCGTTATGGAGTTTGGGTGGTTTTCGTGGTCGCATTGATCGCTGGAGTCAACGCTCTCGTCGCCCTCCTCGCACCGTACAGCGCTTGGGGAAGAATAGTCCAGAACCTTCTGGCTCCCGTGTGGCAGTGGGGCAACAACTTATTCGCGTCGATCGCCGAGAAGCATGAGAGCTATTCCTTCTACACCAAGGAAGTCTGGCTGAAGAGCCTTCCTACATTCCTTGTGGCAGTCGTCACCCTCGTGGCTATAGTCATACTGTCCTGGAAGAACGGCAGGACCTATTGCAACACGATCTGCCCTGTGGGAACAACCCTTAGTTTCTTCTCCCGTTTCGCGATGTTCCGTCCGGTCATCGATGCTTCCAAGTGCAAGAGCTGCCATCTATGCGAGCACAAGTGCAAGGCGGCGTGCATAGACATTGACGGTGGAAAGAAGATTGACTACAGCCGCTGCGTGGATTGCTTCAACTGCATCGACAACTGCAAATTTGACGCTCTCCATTACCGCTTCGCCTGGGGCAAGATTGCTCCGTCGGATGGCACTCCGGCCAGGGCGAACCATGCCACCCTCGGCACTGTAAGAGGGGGGACCGTGAGCGAAGCGAACGGTGGGGCCGAGCAAAGCGAGGCGGTCGAG
>JAFYYM010000071.1 GCA_017557535.1 Bacteroidales bacterium
CAAGGATGTGGCCAACTTCAACATGGCGGAAGGGGTGACCCACAATGTGTTTCACACCTATACCCACAACCCGCAGGTCGGTTTCCTGCCGCCCGGCACCAGTTTCGCCAACAACATCGGCACTCCCTTCCTGAGGGGCCAAACCTGGTGGAAATACATGCGTCATTTCACGACCTATCTCGCGCGTACGAGTTACCTTCTCGAGCGAGGTCGTCCGGTTCAGGATGTCCTCTGGTACCTGGGCGACGAGGTCGGGCATAAACCGTCCCAATACACCGGAAACGGCAAACGTCAGAGCGGAGAAATCCGTTTCCCGGACGGTTTCAAGTATGACTATTGCAATCCCGACGCCTTGCTGACGCGGATAAGCGTACGGAATGGGAAGATTGTCACACCGGAAGGTGTGGAATATGAAGTGCTTTGGATTCCCGAGAATGAGCGGATGCTTCCCGAAACCATCCGGAAGATTGAAGACTTGCTGAAAGCCGGAGCCAAAGTTGTCGCAAACCCGCCCATGTCCGTTGCGACGCTGAAGGAGGGTGAGAAGGATAAATTCGACGAGGCGGTGGAAGCTGTTTGGGGCAGGGCCAAAAAAGGAAGGGTCAACCGCTTTGGAAAAGGACGCCTGGCCGTGGGGATGACCTTGGAGGACGCCCTGAAAGCCTTCGGACTGAAGCCCCATGTCGATGACGGCGGCGCAGAGATCCTCTGGAGCGAGAGGGAGACGGATGGTGCCCGATGGTACTACATTTGCGCTCCCGTTGGAGAGTCCTTCAACGGCGTCCTGCGCCTGGAAGGCAGGGGAAAAGCTGAATGGTGGGATCCCGTGAGCGGCACGGTGGAACCCCTGAAAGCCAAGGGCTGGGGCCGGATGAAAAAAGTGCACCTGAATCTAGCAAAGGCCGAGAGTGGATTTGTGGTGTTCCGAAGAGGATCATCCTCCCCGACCGCCCGAAATAAAGCCTTCAAAAAAAGAACTGCCAAAGGTGGTTTCGCCGTGGAGAACTGGACCGTCCGGTTCCCCGAAGGATGGGGCGCTCCGCAGGAGCCGATCGTCCTTACCGATCTGAAACCCTGGAAAGACCTGCCTCTCGGAGAAGAAGCCAAAGCCTTTTCCGGCACCGCCACTTATGAAGCCGTCTTCAGCATCGGCAAGGAATTGACGGGGAAAAAGCTCACCCTGAACCTCGGCCATGTCGATTTCATCGCCGACGCGAAAGTCAACGGCAAGAGCGCGGGAGTCCTTTGGACCGAACCCTATGCGACCGATATCAGCGCCCTGGTGCAAGAAGGAGAGAACCGGCTCACCATCGATGTAACCGGAACATGGTACAACCGCCTGGCCTACGATGCCTCGTTGCCCGAGTCCGAAAGGAAGACCTGGACAATCGCCGGCCCCACCGCCGGCAGTCCCCTGCACGACTCCGGACTCCTCGGCCCCGTGACCATTGACTATTAGCCCAACGGCAGCAAAACCATCGAGTTATCCCTCGAGCAGCCGCCAGGCAGCGGAGTAAAAGAATCCGGCGCCCAAAAGCGCCGGATTCCTCTTGGGACTACGAAAGCGATTCCCAGATCCTTGTTATCCACTTTGACACAGTCTAAAGTTCTATTTTGGCATATTCTCCCTAATAAAATCAGCGCCTTTTTTAACGCTCTCTTTGAAAGTTTTAAAGCCTTCGTCATTCCTTATTTTCTTGATGGCCGTCTCCACGGCTTTTTCGGCCGCCTCTTCACTGAATCCGAACTTGACGGCGATACTCTTCACATAATCTTTCTCCGCCTTCGTGGCTTTACCATCAATCAAAACAAGATAAGATAATTCCGACAGTTGCCTGTCTTTTTCTTCGAACGAATCAGGGATCACCAACTTAGTCAGGGGCTGACTATCCAACACCTTCATCGCTTCGATGACGTCTTCCACCTCCATTCCTCGCTGATTCATCAGCATGAGAATGCAGGTAAACTCGTCATCACCGATTTTGCCATCTTTTGCTCCTACAATCATCATATTCTGCAGGACAGCCCAATTGACCGCATCCTTTCCCGTTTTTTTCAAGGCAGCTTTGGGAGCAGGACCCGCATTAGCAGACGACTTGCCACTACTGCTTCCAGACTGGAAATAAGCATTGAATGCCCACGCAGCCAATGCCAATGATATAGCCGGAATCCATCCTCCAAAGGGAATGGCAAGGTGCCCGGTGATCCTTAAAACAAACGTTACGACTGCTAAAACTGCCAGAACAGTACCGATAATGGCCAGTGCTTTTTTACTCATAATGATGAAACTTTGGTGAATATCAAAATCATGATGCTGAACAGTCCGAAAACAAAATCGGTCTGCCACATTCTGTTTTACATTTTTACAAAATTATAAAACACTGTCCTTTTTTCAAAATAAAAGGTCAGTCACGGTCAATTACACATGGTCTCCTGTCAACTCAAGGCAGGTTTGGCCATTTGCACGAAACCGTCGATCTTGTAAAACAGATGATAATCACCCATTTCCGGAGGACTCCAAACGTTCCCCTGCGTACCCAAGTGATGAAACCACGCTCCTAGGTGCGCCTCATCATTGGCAAACTATTGTCTATTAGCTATTAAACATCCTAGAGGTGCACATTTTTGTGCACCACCCAGCACTTAATCAGCTGATCTTCAACTCAATAATAATCAAGAGGCGCGCCGGGAAGTGTATTTACATGTCCGCCTAGAGCTACTGCTCAACCCAAAAATCGCAAAGCATATCTGAATGCCCCTAGGGCACTTGAAAGGCATTTTACGATGCTTTGCAGGCCAAAATCGTCGCGCAAAGCATCACAAAATGCCGATGATGCGCATTGAATAGGGATTGAGATGCTTTGTGATTGTCAGGTTAGGGCAGGTTGAATGGTTTATGGGCCTTTTCCGCGACGGACTCATATTAACAATGCCCCAGAAGCCAACCAAGCGTGTTTGAGGGGCCGTAGCCCCTTCGTAAAAATAATGGTGATGAACGGAGAACCCGGCCATTTTCGGAAAACAAAGCCGACGGGAGGGGGTCCGGGGGTCTTCCCCCGGCAGCCCCTGGGGGCAGCCGCGTAGCGGTGGGGGTGAAAGAATACGGCGCCCGAAGGCGCCGGATTCCTCTTGGGGCGTAAATCGACAATCGGAGGACCCTGTCCGACGGAGGGGGTGTCGGGGGAGACTTCCCCCGAAAATAAAATGGAGATGGACGGGAAACCCGTCCATCTCCAGTAGCCCCAAGAG
>JAFYYM010000072.1 GCA_017557535.1 Bacteroidales bacterium
CGCGGAATCCTCGAGAACATCATTCCTTCCTCCACCGGTGCCGCCAAGGCTGTCGGTAAGGTTCTCCCTGAGCTCAATGGTAAGCTCACCGGAATGTCTCTCCGCGTTCCTACATCTGATGTCTCTTTCGTTGACCTGACCTGTGAGCTCAACACTCCCGCCACTTACGACGAGATCTGCGCCGCGATGAAGGCCGCTTCCGAGGGCGAGCTCAAGGGCATCCTGGGCTACACCGATGAGGCCGTCGTTTCCACTGACTTCCGCAACGATCCCCGTACTTCCATCTTCGACGTCAAGGCTGGTATCCAGCTCGATCCCACCTTCGTCAAGGTTTGCGCTTGGTACGACAACGAGTGGGGTTATTCCAACAAAGTGCTTGAAATGGCGAGGGTTATTGCGAAATAATATTTTATTTTTATATTCGCGATAGCGAGGCCGGGCCTTCGGGTCTGGCCTTTTTTAAAAAAGGAGCTTTTAACAACTATCTTAATATCTGCATTATGAAAAAGTATGTTTTGTCATTCATGTGCGTAGCCATCATTTTCTCTGGCTGCTCCAACATGTCCAAGACCGGTAAGGGTACTTTGATCGGATCTGGCGCAGGCGCCGCTATTGGCGCTGGACTTGGCGCTATCATCGGAAAGGATGCCAAGGGCGCCGCGATAGGTGCCGCCATCGGAACCGCCGTCGGCGCTGGCGCTGGTGCTGTCATCGGAAAGAAGATGGATAAGAAGGCCGAGGAACTCGCCGCACTGGAAAACGCTCAGATCGAGACTGTTGAGGATGCCAACGGACTCGAGGCCATCAAGGTCACCTTCAACAGCGGTATTCTCTTTGACACCAACAAGTCTGACCTCAAGCAGGCTTCCAAGAACGAGCTCAGTCAATTTGCGAGCAAGATGTCTGATATGGTGGATACCGATATCACCATCTATGGCCACACTGACAACACTGGTTCCGACGCCGTCAATGAGAGACTTTCTAATGAGAGGGCCCAGAGCGTCGCCAATTATCTGAAGAACTGCGGTATCGACGCTTCACGTATGACCACCGAGGGCAAGTCCTACTCTATGCCTGTCGCTGACAACAGCACTAAGGAAGGAAGAGCTCAGAACCGCCGTGTCGAGATCTACATCTCCGCAAACCAGAAGATGATCGAGGCCGCCGAGAATGGCACTCTCGAGTAGTTTTTAACCATCTTTCATAATAGTAGGGGTGACTCTTAATTGAGTCACCCCTATTATTTTATTATAGTTGTACTAGCTAGATAGATAGGCTATTGGACATCTACTCTCGTTTCTGCTGATTTCACTCCGCTTCCATCAGTTGCCCGGCAGTATATTGTAACTGTTCCTTTCTTAACACCATTCAACCTGACCCTTCTCTTGTCAGTAGGATCATCATAGGTCAGCTTGAGAATACTGCTGTCCGAGGTCACCCACTCAACCGCTTTGACATTAGCTTTATCTGGGGTGACTGTCGCTGATGTATTATAACTGGTCCCAGCTGTCACTTGCATATACCCACCGATACTGATCTTAGAGATGTACGGCGCACCTTTAAAGCTAAGCCTCTGGGTTTCTGTTTTGACAACATCGCCATTCAGGCTCCGATAGGTTGCGGTAAGAGTTACACCATTGTCCGCTGCGGTTTCACTAAGACCTCTGATGGTACAAGTAAGGTCAGAGGAGGACTCAATCTTAGCGAGATTGTAAGAGCTCAGTGACCAGGTGACCTTATTGTTGAATGGATCACCTGAGAGGGTCGCTGTAACCGTAATGGCGCCATTTGGCCTGGTCTCCCAACTCCCACTGCTGCTCTTCAGTGTGATCCCAGATGCAGTCTTTTCATTGATTGAGAAGAAAATACTTTCTGACACCCCGCTTCCGTCTTGCGCTTCAACAGTGACACATTCATTGAAACTCTCTTTCTTGAATGTCACCAAACCGTTCTGATCCACAGTGAAGGCACTGGGATCACTGCTCTTCCAGGTCACTTTCTTATTATTTGCAGTGGTTGGATATACTTTAGCGGAAAGCTTGTATGTTTTGTTCTTAGAAGTAATATACTGCCAATGGAAAGATTCGGCCTTCCCTTCAGGATTGAGGATTTCTATCTTGGTCACGGGTTGTGTCACAGTAACATTGCATTTCGCTGTCTTGGATCCATCTTCCGTCGTCACTGTGATCGTAGCCGTTCCCTTAGCCCTGGCAATCACCTCTCCTGTAGCTGAGACGGTCGCGATAGCGGTGTTACTCGACTTCCATGTGACATTCTGGTTTGTGGCATTGGTAGGCTCCACCGTGGCAGTGAGTTTCCCGGTCGCGCCGGCAGCTATTGTTAAAGATGTCTGATCAAGGCTGACACCTGTCACCTTGACTTCTTTCGACGTCACGGTAACCTCACAGATCGCGGTTTTTCCTCCGTCTTCTGTCGTCACCGTAATGGTGGCCTTCCCTGCCTTGACTCCGGTCACTTTACCTTCCGCATCAACAGTGGCGACGGTCTCGTCGGAGGACTTAAAGCTAACAGCCTTATTGGTAGCCTCCGGTGGAGTAATCGTCACGGTTACCGTGGCAGACTCACCCTCAATGATGGAAACAGCCGCTTTGTCTACGGAAACCTCCTCCACAGGTATTGCCTTAGGGGTAACAGTGACCTTGCACTCGGCGGTCTTGCCTCCGTCAGCGGTGGTGACGGTGATAACAGCCTCACCTACCTTGACTCCGGTGACCTTACCTTCGCTGACCGTTGCCACGGCCTCGTCGGAGGACGCCCATGTGACTGCCTTGTTGGTGGCATTGTCAGGTGTTACGGTGGCGGTGAGTGTGAGCTCGCCTTCCTCGGCCACCTCGGCCTCAGTCTGGCTCAGTGAGACGCTCTCGACCGGCACAGCCACGGTGACCTCGCAAGTGGCGGTCTTGCCGCCGTCGACCGTCTTCACGGTGATGGTCGCCTTTCCAGCCGCGACTGCCTTAACCTTGCCGTTACTGACAGTGGCGACAGACTGGTCGGAGGATGTCCAGCTGACGGTCTTGTCCGTCGCGTCGGCAGGAGCCACGGTGGCAACCAGGGTGACCTCTCCACCCGGGGCAAGGGTGGCGGTCTTCTTGTCCAGGGTCACGCCCGTGACGTTGATGATGTTGGCCTCGACTGTCACGGAGCAAGTGGCGGTCTTGCCGCCGTCAGAAGTGGTGACGGTGATTGTGGCAGAACCTGCCTTGACTCCGGTGACCTTTCCGCTGTTGTCGACAGTGGCCACTGAGGAATTGGATGACGCCCAGCTGACCGCCTTGTTGCTGGCGTCAGCAGGGGATACTGTCGCCGTGAGGCTCTCGCTAGCACCCTCCTTGATGGTGACGCTAGTCTTGCTGACGCTGACGCCTGACACCGAAATCTCGGCCGGCTCCTTCTCGCCGCAGCCGATGGCTGACAGCAAGGTCATGGCCGACAGCATGACGGCCACGAGGGACTTGATAGGTCTTGTTCGCATGATAGTAAGTAAGTATTAAGATGAGTGAATAGTTTTTATCAGCAAATATTACCTTATAAAAATAAGTACTAAAAATAAAAAAAACAAATTAATATTCTCTCGGACCAAAAATAGCTGTACCTATGCGTACTATGGTGGCTCCGTGCCTCACGGCAAGGGGCCAATCATGGGACATACCGATTGAAAGCTCCGCGAAATCCCTTAGGTGGTATTTTTCGTCGAGCCGCTTCTTGAAAGTTTCTATACGGAGAAAATCAGCTTCGATAACCGCTTTGTCATCAGTGTTTGTTGCCATCCCCATCAATCCCTTGAAACACACATGAGGATATGGCTGCGAGAGGATCTCTTCTATTTCCTCTTCCGTGAAACCGCCCTTGGTCTCCTCAGCGCCAAGATGAAGTTCCAGCAGAACATCAATCACTTTGTCATGCTCGCTCCCCCATTTCTCGACCGCATCCAGAAGACGCTTTGAATCAATGGATTCCACAACGGAAGCGTATGGCAGTACCATCTTCAGCTTATTGGTCTGGAGATGACCGATGAAATGCCACTCTATATCGCTTGGCAACTCCGCCGCCTTTGCGGCGAATTCCTGGGGACGGTTCTCGCCGAATAATCTTTGACCGGCGTTATATGCCTTAAGGATATCCTCCTTAGGGTGGAATTTGGAAACTGCCACCAGTTTGACTCCTGGCGGCAGTTCCTTCAATACTAGTTTGAGATTATCTTCTACCATTCTTCTTGGCTTGCTCCCGCTGCATCTGGGCCTGCATCTTCTGAGCTTCCTCAAGACGTTGCTGCCATTTACTCTTCGGCTGCTTCTTTCCCTCGGTGGCCTTCAGCTTGGCCTGGATCTCCTCCGGATGGACAAACCATTTCTTAATGACCCAAGTTTCAAACATCGTGATGAGGTTGGAAAGCAGGTAGTAATAGCTTAGTCCTGAGGACAGGCTGTTACAGATGAAATACATCATGACAGGCATCATCCACACGCTCATGAACCTCATGGAAGCCATCTGGGGATCGTCGGCGCCGGGCTGGGATGCTGTCGTCAGCTTGGAATAGAAGAACATCGAGATCGCCATCAGAAGGGCGAACAGTGAGATGTGATCTCCAAGGAGTGGCACTCTTGTGCCAAAGTTGATGATAGAATCATATGCGCTCAAATCCTCCGCCCAGAGGAAAGGCTGCTGTCGCAGCTCAATCGAGGCCGGGAAGAAGCGGAACATCGCCCAGAGGATCGGGAACTGGAGAAGCATAGGAAGACATCCTCCCATAGGGCTTATTCCTGCCCGTTTATAAAGATCCATCTGAGCCTGCTGCTTCTTCATGGCATCCTCCTGCTTGGGGTACTTGGCGCTCAACTTGTCAATCTCAGGCTTGATGGCCTGCATCTTCGCCGAAGAAGAATATGACTTGTAAGCGAAAGGAAGAACGACCAACTTGATCAGGAGCGTCATGATCAGGATGATGATTCCGAAGTTGGAGATGAACTTACGCAGGAAATCGAAAATAGGGATAATCACATATTTAGTGAAGATTCCCACGACACTTCCTCCTAACGGAATGATCCTCTCAAACTTATTGTCATAAGACTTTAGGGTCTTATAGTGGTTGGGCCCGAAATAATACTCAAACGGAATGACAGACTCCATCTGTCCCGGCTGGAAATCCACCCTCATCCCCGCCTGGCAAGTCATGAGATTCTGCTCCGGGTCATCCTCGGGGAAGAATTTTATGTCGAACTCCGCTGATGAATACTCCTTAGGAGCCCTGAAAATCGCGGAGAAAAACTGCTGCTGGAAAGCGAACCAAGAGACTTTCGTGTCGACCCTCTTGGACGTCGAGCGGGATTTGCCGATATCGGAGGGTTTCTTTTCCCCAGAGAAATAATAGTCTAGCTTGGAATATTGGGACTCATTCTTGAAACCTTTCTCCATACGGGGAATGGTCATGTTGTAGTCCATGTCTATGGAGAACACATTCTTGGGAATCACATTCTCCATCCCGACAAACGCTAAGGCATTGCTGACCAGATACTCGCCCTCGCGGATCGAGTATCTTTGCTCAATATATCCTCCGCCAGAGAAAGGCAGACGCATCACCAGACTCGTGTCGGTCTTCTCCACGACAGAGAAGTTGAAGTCAGCCGTATTGACCATCTCACCAGCATAAACCTTTATGCCGAGCTGGCTGGCGCCTGGCTTGAACAGATACAGGTCATCACCGCCGTAGGTCTTGTAATCCTTTATTCTCGCCGAATATGGTTGGGCGCCCTTGGTTGTGAAGGCGACCTCAAACTTGTCATTTGAGAGAGTGACTACCTCACCCTCACCTGAGTGGGCAGCCTCAAGCAGAGAATCTTTATAGATATTAACCGCCTCAACAGTTCCATCTTGAACAGCGATGGAAGTGGAAGTATCCCTTGAGGCAGCCTCAACGGCAGCGATAGAATCCGCCCTGAAACGATCCACGGCGGCAATAGAGTCCAACTGCGCCTGATAGGCGGCTTGTTTCTGATACTGCTTGTTCTGGTAGAAGGTAAAGCCGAACAGGAGCAACCCCATCAGGACAATACCGATAAGTGTATTCTTATCCATCCTTTATTTCTCTTCCTCCGCTTCTCTCTCCTTGATGATCTTGGCTTCAAGCTCCTTAAGCTCCTGCTTCGCGGCGTCGATACGCTCCTGCATCTGCTTAATCAGCGGCTCAGAGTTCTTGGATGCGGAGAAGAAACCGATGTTATTCTCGTAGGTGACGATGTCCTGCTGGAGCTTGTTATATTCCTGGACAAGGCGGTCCCTCTCACTGACAGGCTTCCTGACGGAAGCAGTGCCACGAGCGACTCCCCTACCGGCTCTCGGAGAATAATCCGGGAACTTGGCCTGCATGGCATCGGAATACGCCTTCTGGATGCTTTCCTTCTCTTTGTAAGGGACAAAACCAATATTCCTCCACCTCTCGGCAAACTCCTGAGCTGCCGCCTGGTCAGCCTCGGCATCCTTGGGCTCATAGGCGGAAATCTCTTCAATCAAGGCCTTCTTTGACTTGAGATTGCCATAATAGTCATTCTCGGGCTTCGCATTCTTGTCACGCTCAGCGAAGAACTCGTCGCAAGCGGCGCGGAATCTCTTCCAAAGCTGCTCAGACTTCTTGCGAGGCACAGCACCGATCTCTTTCCATTCCTTCTGAAGGGCAATAATAGCCTCGGTGGTCTTCTTCCACTCCTTGCTGTCCTTCAAGGCCTCAGCCCTCTCGATGATGGAGAGTTTCTTATCCATGTTCTCATTCATCGAATCCTTGAACTGGGAATAATACTCCCTCTTCCTGGCGAAGAACTTATCACAAGCGGCACGGAAACGATCATAGATTCTCTGGTTCTCTTTCTTTGTGGCGAACCCGATAGTCCTCCATTTCTTCTGGATCTCCTCGATCTCGGAGGAAAGCTGGTTCCACTCTCCTGAAGACTTGACTTCCTTCTCAGCTATCGCCTCAACCTGCTCACACAGCTTCGTCTTCTCATCGAGATTCTCCTGCTGCTTCTCCTTCTGGCCCTCAAAATGAGCCTGATATTTCTTGTTGATCACGGCTGTGGCAGCCTTGAAACGCTCCCAAATAGAGTCGCGATACTCTTTGGCGACAGGACCGTACTCCTTCCATTGCTCATGGAGCTTCTGGAGCTCACGGAAAGCCTCGACGACATTCTCGTCCTCAGCTAGTTTCTCGGCGGCCTCGCAGAACTCCAGCTTGGCCTCAAGGTTTTTCTTGAAGTCCAGGTCACGGAGATCGCGGTTGATCTTAACCATGTCGTAGAACTTCTCGACATAGAACTGGTAGGTGTCATTCAGGTCACGGAACTTGGTGGCAGGGACCGGTCCAATCTCTCTCCAGCGGTTCTGAAGCTCACGGAAAGCGGGGAAAGTGGAGCTCACATCCTCCTGTTTCTCGACGAGGGCCTTCAGATCCTCAATCACGGCCTGCTTGGCCACGAAGTTATCCTCCCTCTGGGCGTCCTGCTGGCGGTTATACTCCGCGCGCTCACGCTTATAATTAGCGTAAACACCCTTGAACGCGGTCTCAATAGCCTCGAACGGGTTATCTTTGACCTCGTCGGCCTTAGGAGCCGGAGTCACGTCCTCTATCACATCCTCACGGGATGAAGGCTCATCGACTTTAGAGCCCAGACCCGCCTCGGCCTTCTCCTTGGAAAGCCTCTTATAGAAAGCCGACTTGATAGCCTCGGCCTCCTTATACCTTCTCATCCTGTTCTCGTCCTGCGAGAGCTTGTCAAACATATCCGACAGCTCAGCAAGTGTCAAGCTGCCTAGATCGACAGCCTCACCCGCAGGCTCACCCACGGCGTCATCTTCCGCGACAGCCACCTCTTCCTCAACCTTCTCCTCCTCAATCTTCTCCTCCTCGACCTTCTCCTCCTCGGCATTCTCCTCCGAGCCGAGCACGGTCTCCTTAATCTCTTCGGCCACGGTTTTCACCGCATCCTCGACAATCTCGCCAGCCTTAGCGGCAAGATCAGAGACACTCTCGACAAGCTCCTTAAAGGCGCCCTTGGGCTCTTCCTCTACATCTGGGGTATTGTTCACCTCAGGAATATTCTCTTCACTCATACTACAATAATTTAGAGTTACACATTTATGCCATAATAAGCATTTTACAAATATACCTAAAAAAAACAATTAAAAAAGTTATTTTCGCGAAAGGAAACTTTTATTGTATGCGCATCGACATTCTGACAGTTGTACCTGAGCTTCTGGAAAGCCCCCTGGGATACTCCATAGTGGGCAGGGCAATAAAAAGAGGCCTTGTCGAGATACATGTCCACAACCTCCGGAAATACGGCCTGGGCCCTAGAGCGAATGTTGATGATTACTCATACGGAGGAGACGCGGGCATGGTGATGATGGTGGAGCCGGTGGACAAGATGATCTCCGAGCTCAAGTCTGAGAGGGAATATGACGAGGTCATCTATATGTCCCCTGACGGAGAGAGGTTGACCCAGGGAATATCCAATGAGCTGTCCCTCAAGGAGAATCTCATTATCCTATGCGGCCATTACAAAGGAATCGACCACAGGATCAGGGAGCATCTCGTCACAAGGGAGATTTCTGTCGGAGATTATGTGGTAAGTGGAGGTGAGATCCCCGCCGCTCTTCTCGCTGACTCTATCGTGAGGCTCATTCCAGGAGCGCTCACGGACGAGACCTCAGCTTTGAGTGACAGCTTTCAGGACGGGTTACTCTCCCCTCCTGTATACACGCGTCCGGCGGAGTATAAGGGATGGAAGGTCCCGGAAGTCCTGCTCAGCGGCAATCCGAAGCTAATCCACGCCTGGCAGGATGAACAGGCGTTGGAACGCACCAGGCTTTTACGCCCTGAGCTTCTTGACAATAATTCTAATTAAGGTTGCGCCCGTGACATAGGCGGTATGATAAACCGCTGCCGCATGGGCATGGCTCATCCCCCTGGACTGGAGGGATATATAGGCTCATGTAGGGATTCCTGCGGATCAAGTCCATGGTCGGCTCATCCTCACTCTGGAGAATGACCTTCAAACAATTAGCCTCATTAGGAGAATATCCTTTAAGAAGCCACTTGGGAAGGCTGTTGGCATAGGCCGCCACTATCTCCATACAAGCGTTATAGTCCTCAAAAGTCTCTATATCGTCCTGACGATCGGACACGCACCCGAATATTTCCTCTGTGGCGTCATCACCCCAAATCATCTGGGAGTTCATCCAGATATCATGTTCCTCAAGAACGAGCTCTTTTCCACTATATCCCAGATTCAGAAGCATCTCCACCAAGCTTTTCCCTTCTTCGGAGCCTAGTCCGAACACGAATTCCGGCGAGCCCGATCCAGCCTCTATGGCTTGTTCAGGAGTGAAATCCCTGAAGCCGCCCAAATCGGGATAGTCCTTTCTTCCCGAGATAATCTTGGATGGCTCATATATTCCGGGGGCAGCGACGCAAGGCTCTCCATCCAAATCTATCCTGCAAAGCTTGAAGACGGGACTTGCGGCAAGGCGTCTGGTAAATGACTCCACATCCCACCTGCCGGCCCACTCGTTGTAGGACAACATCTTCTCGTAGAACTCGTCCACCGTCATCACCCCGTAGAGGTTGAGATAACCAAATGCCGCCCTCTCCATCTCGAATGCTCCGTCTTCCTCCCGCTCAGCGATGACAGTGGCGATATGAGGCGAGACGATGTCATAGACCTCTTTGGGAACCCATATCTCTTTATAATCCTCATTGGAAACGTCAGTCCTCAGCAAACCGACAGTCTCGAGAACTGTGGGATAGTCCGGATATTCCATGGTCACGGGCACTTCAGGACCCGCTTCGACCAATGTCAGAAGCAGCCTCAAATCGCGTTCGAGCATATTCCCAAGCCATTCCCGGGGTCTCTCAACGATAAAGGCGCCCAACTTCTCGACAAACTCACTCTTGCGAATATGACGGGGAACATCCGCCCCGAAAAAGTGGCGGATGTCCTCCAGGTCAACCTTGTGGAAGTTGCCTAGGGCAGTTATGATGATGCTGTCACGCAAACTAGATAGTGAACTTTCTCCAGAACCCGGTCATATCCTCCAAGGTCTTTCCCTTGGTCTCCGGGACAAGTTTCCAGACGAACAAAGCAGCCACAAGGCAGATCACACCGTAAAGGGCGTATGCGAAGAAATGGCTCCAGTTGTACATGGGCACAAAGGTGCTGGAGACAATGAAATTGAATATCCACTGGAACGCCACCGCGATAGCGGTCGCTTCAGAACGGATGGTGTTCGGGAAAAGCTCAGCGATGTAGACCCAGCAAATCGGGCCCCAGCTGAACATGAAGCAGGCGCTATAAAGCATTATGCTTATCACCGGGATGAAAGCCGGAAGGGTCGCGACATTGCTCAGAGCCACACCCAGAGCGCCCAAAGCCATTCCAAGCGAGCCGGTAATGAGAAGCGGCTTCCTTCCGATCTTCTCGACTGTGAACACAGCCACCAAGGTGAAACTGATATTGATGACACCCATGATCACTGTGAACAACATATTGTTGGACACGCCCATAGACTCGAAGATCCTGGGGGCGAAATATAGCACGGCGTTGATGCCGATAATCTGCTGGAACACGCTAAGCATGCAACCGATGAAGACAACCATGAGACCGTAAGAGAGGATACTCTCTTTCTTCTCGACAGCGGTCTCCTTGATCTCAGCGAGGATTTCCCTGGCCTTGGCCTCTCCGTTGATGTTGGAAAGAACCGTGAGCGCCTCCTCATCTCGATAGTTAAGTACCAGGAAACGAGGAGTTTCCGGAACGGCGAGTATCAGCAATGCGAACAAACCGGCAGGAACCGCCTCGGACAGGAACATCACTCTCCAACCAATCTGGTTGGTCCATTCCACGACAGCAGGGTCATTGGCGTGAGAGCGGATGATCAGGTAATTGACGAAATAGACAACCAACTGGCCGAATATGATGGCGAACTGGTTCCATGACACCAGTTTACCCTTCTTGGACGCAGGCGCGACCTCGGCAATATACATGGGGCAGAGAGCGGAAGCCAATCCGACTCCTATACCACCAAGTATGCGATAAAGGTTAAACGCGACAAGCAGTCCCTTTGTCGGAACACCTTTCTGGAAGAAAAGGAACTCGGGGAAATACGATCCTAACGCTGACAGAAGGAAGAGTACACCTGCCACGAAAAGTGTCTTCTTACGGCCAAGAGATGAGGCCAATATGCCGGAAATGAAGGCACCGATTATACATCCGATCAAAGCGCTGGAACTAGTGAAGCCATGCAGGCCGTCGGTATAATTGAAATCGGGAGCTCCTTTGAAGAATGCCTGGAGTCCTTTTTCCGCGCCTGAGATGACAGCGGTGTCATATCCGAACAGCAGTCCCCCGATGACCGCCACAAGAACTATCGAGAAAAGATAAACGGGGTTGCCTTTCTGTCTATACATATCATTATTAAATAGTCTCGCGAATATAATAATTTGTGGCGACATTAATTCAACTATTTTTTGTAGTTAAGAAAGTATTCATTATCTTTGGCCACAAGAAAACGTCTGTTTTTTAAACGATATCGATTAAAGAATGAAACAGATCCTCTGCGCCGCGATCTTAAGCCTGGGCTTGTGCTTCCATACCAAGGCCCAGGTGTTCATCATAAATGACAATATAACAAACGGAAGGATGTCAGAGATCAGCGCCTCGGTGATTGACTCACTCTCCAACGAGCCGATCGCCTACGCTTCCTTCTACGTGATCCCAGCCAAAGACACGACCATCAGCAACTTCACCCTGACAGACGCTGAAGGAAAGGCTAAACTGGAGGAAGTTCCATTCGGGGAATATGTACTCCACGTGGAAATGCTTGGATATAAACCCTTCACAAAACAGAGATTCTTTCGTGACAGAATGGTCGACTTGGGTATCATCAAGCTCCAGATCGACGAGAAATACCTTGAGGCCGCGGTAGTCTCTGATGTGGGCAACCCCATAGTGGTGAAGAAAGACACTGTCGAGTTCAACGCTTCCTCGTTCCAGGTAGGAACGAACGCCATGCTCAAGGACCTCCTCCTCAGGATGCCGGGAATGGAGATCACCGACGAAGGCAAGGTCAAGTTCAACGGAGAAGCCATCGACAAGCTGACTGTCGGAGGGCGGACATTCTTCTTCGACGACCAGAGTACGGCACTCAACAATCTGCCGGCTTCAATCGTGGACAAGATAAGGGTCATCGACAGGGAGTCGGAGAATACAAGAGACACGGGACTCCAAGATGGAAGCCGTGAGAAGGTGCTTGACGTAGGACTCAAGAAGGAATATGAGAAAGGATGGTTCGGCAATGCTGGCGTCAAGGGAGGAACCACATTCGTAAGCGATGACGATCCCCTGAGGGATGACCGAGGCCTCCTCTACAACGGGAACGTCCTTGTTTCAGCATATTCGGAGAAGGACCAGCTGACCGTCATAGGCAACGGGATGAACATTCAGGACAACTCCGGCAACATGGTGTTCGTCATGGTGGACAGCGACGGGAACAGGACCAGAAGCACCGGACAGATCGCTTCCGCAGCCCAACTGGGAGTGAATTACAATACATCCAGGATCAAGAACTTCGAAACCACCCTGGGGGCCAATTACAAATACGGGGATTCAAGGTCCGGAGGAAAATCCTTCCGCACCACTTTCCAGGATGACGGGGACATTTTCTCCGCTTCTGAAAGTTCCGGAAGGCAGTTTTCCAATATGGTATCCGCCAACGCGGAGATGAAAAAAGAAAAGGGCAAGGTCGTCGTCCGCCTGGGACCCAGTTTCAGGTATTCCCGGATCGATTCGTTCGACATTTCCTCTTCGGAGACATCGAAGGAAGGAACCTTCGTCAACAGTTCTAGCAACGACACGCACAACCTCAAAACTGACAGGAACTTCTGGAGTTACAACAACATCACTTTCCGGGAACTTTGGGGGAAGAAAGACAGGATCATCAATTTCGACTTTAACGGACAGTTAAGCGATTCCGATGGGCAAAGCCAGGAAAACAGCCTCATGACCTTTGTTTCCGGGGAAGACAGCAGGAACATGCGATACATGTCCGAATCAAAGACCCGCTCCTCCGGGGGATCTTTGAAATATGCCGAACCGATAGGGGATAATTTCACCCTGTCAGCCTCGGCCGATATTTCCTACACGCTTCTGAACAGTATC